>NZ_JAAKZX010000476.1 GCF_011045025.1 Streptomyces ureilyticus | reverse complement strand
AGAGGGCGTTTGAGGTAGGCAGATTGCCCTTGATGCCCTAGTAAGTTCCTCGCCAGGTGGGGGTGGTCTCGTCCGTTATGCGCCTGGCGAGGTTGTCGACCGAGGCGATGTGGATCATGGCTTCGGAGCTGGCGGTGAGGGTCTCGTAGTCGCGGGCGAGACGGCGGTGCATCATGATCCAACCGATACTCCGCTCTACCACCCAGCGCCTTTTCACGACGTGAAACCCGCGGGTATCTGGGTTTCTGTTGACGACTTCGACATCTATTCCGAGGCGGGCACCGTGCTCGACGACGGTGTTCTTGAAGCCGGTGTCGACCCAGCTCTTGGAGATGGTCGGGTACTTCTCCTTCGCCTGGTCGAGGAGACGTATTCCCAGGGCGTTCTCCGAGAGGCCGGCGGCGGTGACGGTCACGGCGAGGATGAGGCCGATTGTGTCGGTGAGGATGCCGCGCTTCCTCCCGACGATCTTCTTTGCTGCGTCCGTTCCCTGGCTGGTCAGGGGCACGTTGCTGGAGGTCTTCACGCTCTGGGTGTCGATCACGGAGGCGGTCGGCTCGGGCTTGCGCCCTTCCTTCACCCGGGCCAGTCCCGTCAGGTCGTAATTGAGCTGGGCGAAGATTCCTTCGTCGCGCCAGGCCGCGTAGTAGGCATAGACAGTGCCGTGGTTCGGGAAGTCATGCGGGAGGTATTTCCAGGGAATTCCCGTGCGGTTCACGTAGAGGAGCGCGTTGAAGACGTCCCGTAAATCGACCTTGGCCGGCTGTCCGGTTGGTCTACGGTCGAGCCGGGCCTTTCTCCAGGCCGTCAATGTCGGCTCGATCAGGGCCCATCGGGCGTCGGACAGGTCGCTGGGGTACGGCTTGCGCTCGCTCACGGCGTAGCGTGATCATGGGCGAGCCGGAGGGCTCGGTTCCGTTGTTCATCGGGCGATTCCGTGGCAACTTCAAACCAGACGGACTTCCGGGCGCAGAAGCGAACGAGACGGATGGCCGCGCCTCCGCCCTGGAGAGCGCCATTCGCCGCCTAGGGGATGAAAGCCCTCAAAGCAGGGCAGGAACGAGAGTCGCATATAGGGCTTGACCTGCATAAACGCCCTCT
>NZ_JAAKZX010000475.1 GCF_011045025.1 Streptomyces ureilyticus | reverse complement strand
GCCGAGGAGCAGGCCCGTCTCGGTGCGTTCGAGGACCTCGAAGCCGCTGAACCGCAGGTTCACCAGCATCACGCGGTTGACGTCGGTGGGCACGAACTCGGCGAGGGGGCGGCGGCCCGCGGCGAGCGCGTCGCGCACCAGGTGGCCGATCAGGGCGGGGCCGATACCCCGGTTGATCACCCGGCAGGACAGCAGCAGGAGCCTCAACAGGCTGGTCCGCTCGTCGTGTTCGCTCAGCGCGAGGCCGACGGTCCCGTAGGAGCCGAACCGGTCCTCCAGGCTCGCCACGAGCACCTGATGTCCTTCGGAGGTGCACAGGTCCCGTAGTTCGGCCATGCCGTAGGTGCGGCCGGTGGTGTTCAACTGATGGGTGCGTACGGTGAGTTCGTGGGCGCGGTCGAGGTCGTCGGCGGTCGCGGGGCGCACAGTGAGGACCAGCCCGAGCGAGGCGAGGAACTCCTGCGGCGGCCCGGTGTGGTTCTCCTGGGCCTGCCGGCGCCGCGCTTCGCTGCGGTAGAGCCGGCGCCGGGCCCGGCTCTCGCCGGTGACGTACGGCGGCCGGTAGTCGGGCAGCCCGGGCAGCAGCGGGGCATGTTCGGCGGGATGGCAGCGTACGACGGGCAGGGCGGCGGCGACCTCGGCGCGTTCCACGGCGTCGTTGTCGATGAAGGCGATCGTGTCCAGGCCGATGCCGAGGGTCCCGGCGATCCGGCGCACCCCCTCGGACTTGGTTCCCCAGCCGATCTCCACGACGGTGAACAGCTCGTCCAGGCCGAGGGCGGTCAGATGGGCGACGGCGGTGTCGTGGTCGCCGCGGCTGGCGACGGCGTGCAGGATGCCGCGCGCGTCCAGGGCCTTGAGCGTGGCGACGGATCCGGGCGCCGGGCAGGGGGTGTCCCCCTCCAGGACCGTCCCGTGCCACAGGGTGTCGTCCAGGTCCCACACCAGGCACTTGACGACGGGGGCTGCCGGGGAGCCCGCGGGTTCGCTCATTAGAGGACCATCCCTTCTGCAGCCCTCACGGGTAGGGTTGTGACCTCTCGGTCCCGGCGGGTGCACGGCCGCGCTCGCGTGCTACGCGATGGCCAGCATGAGTTATGCCGGCCCCGC
>NZ_JAAKZX010000474.1 GCF_011045025.1 Streptomyces ureilyticus | reverse complement strand
CACCGGTCACGTCCGCGAGGTGGACCTGCTGGTCGTCCCCTCGGCTTCACCGGCCGATCGGCGGAAATGGGCCGCCTGCTCCCCCGCCTCGAACCCGCCCCGGACGGAGCCGCCGCGCTCCCTCTCCTCATCTGCGCCGTCACCGGCATGGGCGGCATCGGCAAGACGGCTCTGGCGGTGGAGGCCGCCCACCAGGCCTGCGCGAAGGGCTGGTTTCCCGGCGGCACACTCTTCGTCGACCTGCGCGGCTACGACGACGCCCCCGTCACCGCCGACCAAGCCGTCCTCGCCCTCCTCGACGCCCTCGGCGTACGTGGCCCGGATCTGCCACAGACGACGGCACGCCAGTACGACGCGTACCACGCCCTCCTCGCCGAGCGACAGGATCGGACGCTGCTGATCCTGGACAACACCTCGGACCCGTCCCAGTTCCTCCCCCTGCTTCCCGGGACGGACCACCACCGAGTGTTGATCACTTCCCGAGACCGCCCGGACTCCCTCCCCGTACGCCTCATCGACCTCGAAACACTCGCCCCGGACGACTCCGCCGCCCTCGTGACCCGCGCCCTCCACGACGCCGACGAACGCGACGACCGCCCGTCCCGGGAACCGGACGCCCTCCGCGAACTGACCTCCTTCTGCGGCCACTTGCCCCTCGCCCTCCAGATCGCCGCCGCCATGCTGCGCCGGCGCCGCCACCGCGACATCGCCTCGCTGGTGACCGAGATCAAGGAGGCCGCCGACCCCACCGCCGTACTCGACAACGGCAGTCGCGGCACCGACCTGTACGGCCGTTCGCTCGTGCTCCGCCCGGTCCTGGAGACCTCGTACCGCCGTCTCCCACCCGACCAGGCCCGGCTGCTGCGCCTGCTCGCCCTCGCCCCCGGTACGGAGACGGGTGCTGAGGCCGTGGCTGCCCTGGCCGGCCTCGACATGGGGGCCGCCCTGGGCCTGTTGGAGGACCTGGCCGCCACCCATCTGGTCACGCCGGTCCAGGGCGGCGAGGGCTCGGCTTCCGGTGTGCGGTGGCGGTTGCATGACTTGGTGCGGGCGTTCGGGGTGGGTGTGGTGGCAGGGGACGCGGGCTTCAGGGAGGAGGGGGAGGCGGCGCGGGAG
>NZ_JAAKZX010000473.1 GCF_011045025.1 Streptomyces ureilyticus | reverse complement strand
CGGCAGCCCCGAGAACGCCGTTCGTGGCAAGACGGCGTACACCCTCCGGAAGGGCACGACGGACGAACGGCGGCAGGGGCCCGCCCGGCCGCCCGTACGCCGTCCACACCCCCGCCCCCGCCGCGGCCACGACGACGAGCGGCGGCCACACGGCGCCCATCGTCAACGCCGGTCGCAACGCACCGCTCGAGGCGTACAGCACGACTGCCACGCCGACCGCCAGGTAGCCCGCGACCACACCGCCCCAGGCGCTGCGGGCGGTAGGCACCGGGCCTCTGCCGTCGCCCTCCGCCGCGTCGCGGGCCGCCCGGTGCAGCAGCCAAACCGGCAGCGCGACCAGGAGCAGCGGAGTGACGCCGACCGGCGCGGGTACGCCGGAGAGCGTCTCGGCGCGGACGAACTCGACACCGTGCGCCAGCAGCCACAGAGCGGCGGCGATGTGCAACGCCCCCTGGGGACCGCTGTCCGGGTAGGGCGAACTCATCCACAGGAGCGTCACGAGTACGGCGAACGAGCCGAGCCCCAGCCCCGCCGCGAGGACGCCACCGACGAGAGCGGCAACCGGTCCGGGCGAGCGGGAGTGCCAGGGCGGCGGCATCGGGCCGCGGTCGGCCAGCTGGGGCGAGTTGGTCGGGTTGGCCGGGTGTCTCGAGTAGGCGGCGTGAGTCGGGTCAGTCACGCCGCCATACTCCCAACGACACGCACTTTCCCGGCGTAATAGGCGAATTCCGGACGAGTCGCTCAAAATGCGCTTATGCACTTTTATCCCTGGAGGGGCGACCAGTGACACAAAGCCCTGCCAGAAGCCCCGCCAGCCCGCTGCCGCCCCCCACGGCACGTCGCCGCCTCCGCCGGGCCCGCTCCCTGAGCCGGGCCGAGGTCGCCGCCAGGGTGGGCGTCACCGCCAAGACGGTCCAGTCCTGGGAGACCGGCCGCACCACGCCGCAGGGACGCAGGCGGGAAGCGTACGCACGGTTGTTGGAGGAGTTGGCGGGCCCGCCCGCTCCGGTCGGCGCCGGGGCTGAATCCAAGCCTGAACCAGTGCCAGTGCCCGAGCCGGAGGCTGAGGCACGGCCTGCGGCTGAGGCGGAGCCCGTAGCCGAGGCCCAACCCGCGGCTGAGCCGGAGCCCGTAACCG
>NZ_JAAKZX010000472.1 GCF_011045025.1 Streptomyces ureilyticus | reverse complement strand
CGACGGCAGCCAGTTCGTCAGCAGTTCCTCGACGCTGCCGGGCGCCAGGGCCGCAACGATTTCCGCGGGTGCGCACCGGCACCGCAGCCCGCAACTCCCCAGCCCGAGCCGGTGGCTCCGGCCGCCGGACCCGAGCGCCGCCCGGGCGCCTGGCAGCGCTTCGTCCGCTGGTGGCGCGGCTACTGACGGATCAGGATCGTCACTGATCTGCACAGTTGTCGTACGCGGACCACGCCCCCAGCGTCCGGCCGCTCACGAACGAGTGGCTGTGCCCCGTGACCGGATCGGTGAACTCCAGCACCCGCGCAAGCAGTTGGAGCGGGCGCCGGAAGTCACCGGCCGGCACCGGGCCGGTCACCACCGGGTAGAGCGGGTCACCGAGGATCGGCACACCCAGCGCGTTCATGTGCACCCGCAGCTGGTGGGTCTGACCGGTGCGGGGCAGCAGCCGGTAGCGTGCGCGTCCGTCCCGGTGCTCGAGCCGCTCGACCAGGGTCACCGCGTTCGGCTCGCCCGGCACCTCGCGGGCGGCCGGCACCCCGCGCTCCTTCTCGATCCGGCTGCGCACGGTCCGGGGCAGCGCCAAGGACCCCCGGTACGGGGCCACCGCCTCGTACTCCTTGCGTACGAGCCGGTCGCGGAAGAGTGACTGATACGCGCCGCGTTCCTCCGCCCGCACCGTGAACAGCACCAACCCGGCCGTGAGCCGGTCGAGCCGATGCGCCGCCGTGAGCGACTCGATGCCCAGCTCCCGCCGCAGCCGTGCGAGCGCCGTCTCGGCGACATGACTGCCGCGCGGCGTCGTGGCCAGGAAGTGCGGCTTGTCGGCCACGACGATGTGCTCGTCGCGATACACCACATCGACATCGAACGGCACCGGCACCTCGTCGGGCAGCTCCCGGTGGAACCACACGAACATCCCCGGCACATACGCCGCGTCCGCCGCCACCGGCCGCCCGTCCGCCCCGACGATCAACCCCTCGTCGAGCATCCCGTCGATCGTCCGGCGGCGACTGTCCGCGGCCGTCGCCGTGTTCGGCGGCGCGCAGCACCTCGAGGGTGGTGCGGAGTTCGCCGCGGGCGGTGCGGCAGGTGTCGGAGATGTCGTCGAGCGCCTTCGCTACGGCCTCGCGGTCGAGGCG
>NZ_JAAKZX010000471.1 GCF_011045025.1 Streptomyces ureilyticus | reverse complement strand
CCACAAACCCGCCACCCCCTGGCCACCGAGGCCGTACGGGACGCCGAGGGCCCCGCCCTCGTCATCACCTCCAGCCCGACCCTCTGGTCGGACACCAAGGACGCCCGCGCAAAACTCGGCCCCGTCCTCCTCTACGACCCCTCCCACCTCTGCGACACCCCGGCCCGCCTCCACTGGTCCCCCTCAGCCGGCTGCCAGGACAAGGACACCGCGCGGGCCAGGGCAGCAGCCCTCCTCGCCCCGGTCCGCCCCACCGCCAAAATGGACCAGGCAGTCGCAGACGTCGCGGAAACCCTCCTCCGCAGCTACCTCCACGCCGCCGCAACAGACGGCCGCGCCGTCCGCCACCTCCACCGCTGGGCCCAGGGCACCGGGGTCCAAGAAGCCGTACGCATCCTCCGTACGAACCCCAAGGCCGCCTCCGGCTCCGCAGGCGAACTCGAGGCCGCCCTCACCTCGTACCCCGAACGCCGCGACATCGCCCAGGAGTTGACGGCTCGCGCCCTCTCCTCCCTCTTCACAGTGAACGTCCGCGAGGCCTGCACCCCAAACCGAACTGATGCCCTCACCTTGGATTCCTTCGTCAACGAAGGGGGCACGCTTTATGTGGTGGGTGAACCCATCGAGGACCCCAAGGCGAACCCGGGCGCGATGCCACTTCTGACGGCGCTCGCCTCAAGCGTGGTCGAGCGCGGCCGGCGCATGGCCGAACGGTCATCCTCCGGCCGCCTCGACCCACCACTCACCCTCGTCCTGGACGACGTGGCCGCGGTGGCCCCCCTCCCTCAACTCCCGGACCTGCTCACCACAGGCCCCGACCGAGGCATGCCCACCCTGGCCCTCCTACGCTCCCGAGAACAGGCTCGCACCCGCTGGCCCAACCACGAACTCCCCGCCTGAGCCCGTCCGTTCAGGCCCCCTTCATCACAAACTCCAACTCCCGCGCCCCAGGATCCCCGGGCACAGGAGCACTCTCCCCCGACGGCACGAACCCGAACTTCCGGTAGAACCCCTCGGCCCGCGAGTTCCGCTCATGCACGAACAACCGCACCCGCTCAACCTGCGCCACCTCCCACGCCCACTCCACCGCGCACGCGAAAAGCCGCTCGGTCACCCCCCGCCCCCGCCACTCAGGCCGCACACTGTCTCTTATACCCCTCT
>NZ_JAAKZX010000470.1 GCF_011045025.1 Streptomyces ureilyticus | reverse complement strand
CACGCCACTTCAGCGCCCTGTTGTCGCCCACCCCACGCGGCGCCCGCCTCGCCCGCCTCGCCCGCCTCCTCGCCACCGAGTGGCTACGCACCTGGGACCTGCCGTACGGCATCACCGAGACCGCCGCACACCTGGTCGCCGAACTCGCCGCGAACGCCGCCACGCACGGCCGAGTCACCGGCCGAGACTTCCGCCTCGCGCTCCTGGCCCACGCCAAGACCCTCCGCATCGAGGTGACCGACACCCGAGGCGACAACCTCCCGCGCCTCCAACCCCCGTCCCCCGAAACCGAGTCCGGCCGCGGCCTGCTCCTCGTCGAGTCCCTCGCAAACCGCTGGGGCGTCGAACTGGGCCCCGTCCCCCGAAAAACCGTATGGGCCGAACTCGACCTGACACCGGCACCGCACTCACCGGAACCTGGCGCCGTATGCTCCGGTGGACCTGGCGCTCTTTCCAAACAACCACTAGATCGAAAGAAACCTCACCAAGCCCCACCCGTCCCTCCCACGGCGCACGCTCACTCGCGCGAGTGAACATCGCCAACTCGGCTGGCTTTGGGATGGGTTGCCTGCTTTACGCTCAGCGCGACAACAGCAGACATGCGACGGCCCCCGCCGGGACTGGCATCCCAGTGCGAGGGCCTGACCACCGAGGAAGTTCGGACCTCTTCCTGATGGATACGCAGAACCCTAGCGTGCGCCCGCACGCCCAGACCCGTCCCACGGGCAAAAACCACCCGCACCGGAACGCCCACGCGGGCGGCGTGATCCACGACAACTCCCGTCACACCACCCGCTTCACGGTGATCGGCAATCACCTCGCCCAGCACCCGGAGCTGTCCGCGCTGGCCATCGGGCTCGGCGTGCACATCCAGTCGCTGCCCGCCGGTGCCCGTGCCGACATCAAGACCCTCGCCGCCCGCTTTCCGGAGGGCTCGACCCGTATCGCCGCCGCCCTGCGCGAGTTGGAGACCCACGGCTACCTGCGCCGCACCCGCGTACGTACGGAGAGCGGCCGGATCGTCACCCGCACCGTCTCTTGCAACCAGCCGGGCCGGCACCGGGACGCGAACGACGATGCACCCAACGGCCCGGCCAAGCCCCCGGCCCGACGGGCGGCCGAGCAGCGGAAGAAGCCCCCACATCGACGACCAGTACCGCCTCAGCCTCGACCCC
>NZ_JAAKZX010000046.1 GCF_011045025.1 Streptomyces ureilyticus | reverse complement strand
CCGCCCGAGACCTGACCTCCGCGGTGAACGGCCCCCGCCCCGCCGCGACCCTGACGTCCGAGATCTCGCCGTAGACGGCGCACCGGACGATGCGGGTGCCCTGGGCCCGCGCCACCCGGTCCGCCTGTCCCTCCGGAGCTTCCTGCAGCAGAACCGTCAGCAATCGCACAGCCCCCCGCTTGTGCAGTGGGTCGTTGCCGTTGCCGCACTTGGGGGACTGGATGCAGGACGGGCAGCCGGCCTCGCACTCGCAGGAGGCGATGGCCTGGCGGGTGGCGGTGAGCCACTCGCGAGCTGTGTGGAAGGCGCGCTCGGCGAAGCCCGCCCCGCCGGGGTGGCCGTCGTACACGAAGACCGTCGGGAGGAGGGTGTCCGGATGCAGCGGGATGGAGACGCCGCCGATGTCCCAGCGGTCGCAGGTGGCGAACAGCGGGAGCATGCCGATCGACGCGTGTTCGGCGGCGTGCAGGGCGCCGCCGAGGATCTCCGGCGTCACGCGGGCGGCGTCGAGCTGGTCCTCGGTGACCGTCCACCACACGGCGCGGGTGCGGAGCGTACGAGGAGGGAGGTCGAGTTTCGTCTCGCCGAGCACTTCGCCGGTGATGACACGACGACGCAGGAAGGAGACGACTTGGTTGGTGACCTCGACGGAGCCGTAGCACAATCGGCCCTCGCCCCAGGGGACTTCGACGTCCGTTTCCAGGACGGAGATGGCCGTGGTGTCGCGGGCGACCGTCGAATACGGCGGGTTGGCCTCCTCGACCAGGGCGACCGAGTCCTCGAGGTCCAGTTCCTTCACCAGGTACGTACGGCCCTGGTGGAGGTGGACCGCCCCGTCGTGGACGCTGGTGTGCGCGGCGCCGGCGTCGACCGTGCCCAGCAGCCGCCCTGAGCCGGCTTCTACGACCTGTACGGGACTGCCGCCCCCGCCGCGGATGTCCGTGAGGTCGGCGGCTCGTTCCCGGCGCGTCCAGTGCCAGGCCTTCGTACGGCGGCGCAGCAGCTTCGCGGCCTCCAACTGCGGGAGCAGATCGGCGGCGGCCGGGCCGAAGAGCGGCAGGTCCTCGTCCGTCAGAGGCAGTTCGGCGGCGGCGGCGCACAGGTGGGGCGCGAGGACGTACGGGTTGTCGGGGTCGAGGACGGTGGACTCCACGGGCTGGTCGAACAGGGCCTCCGGGTGGTGGACGAGGAAGGTGTCCAGCGGGTCGTCGCGGGCCACCAGGACCGCGAGGGCGCCCTGCCCGGAGCGTCCCGCGCGGCCCGCCTGCTGCCACAGCGAGGCCCTCGTGCCGGGGTAGCCCGCGATGACCACGGCGTCCAGTCCCGAGACGTCGATGCCGAGTTCGAGGGCGGTGGTGGCGGCGAGGCCGAGGAGTTCGCCGGAGTGGAGGGCCTGCTCGAGGGCGCGGCGTTCTTCGGGGAGGTAGCCGCCGCGGTACGCGGCCACGCGCCGGGCCAGGG
This sequence comes from Streptomyces ureilyticus, assembly GCF_011045025.1. Classification (GTDB taxonomy): domain Bacteria; phylum Actinomycetota; class Actinomycetes; order Streptomycetales; family Streptomycetaceae; genus Streptomyces; species Streptomyces ureilyticus. Next base: position 51,886 of record NZ_JAAKZX010000046.1, on the reverse strand, counting down.
AGCGGTCGACCTCGGCGAGCCGTTCCTGGGCGATCACCGAGATCAGCTCGGCGCCCCGGCGGGAGCGTACGAAGGCGACCGAGCGGACGCCCTGCACGGTCAGGTCGGTGAGGAGGTCCGCGGTCTCGGCGGTGGCGGTACGGCGGACGGGGGCGCCCCTCTCGCCGTGGAGTTCGGTGAGCGGGGGCTCCCAGAGAGCGAACACCAGTTCGCCGCGTGGTGAGGCGTCGTCCGCGACCTCGACGACCGGGAGACCGGTCAGTCGGCGGGCGGCCACCGACGGTTCGGCGGCGGTGGCGGAGGCGAGGAGGAAGACGGGCGAGGAGCCGTACCGCGCGCACAGGCGGCGCAGCCGGCGCAGCACCTGGGCGACGTGCGAGCCGAAGACGCCGCGGTAGGTGTGGCACTCGTCGATGACGACATAGCGCAGCGCGCGCAGAAAGGAGGACCAGCGGGGGTGGGAGGGCAGTATCCCGCGGTGCAGCATGTCGGGGTTGGTCAGGACGTAGTTGGCGTACTGGCGTACCCACTCGCGTTCTTCGACGGGGGTGTCCCCGTCGTAGACGGCGGGACGCACCGCGTTGCCCAGAGGATGTGAAATTTCCTTCACGGCTCGGCACTGGTCCGCCGCGAGGGCCTTGGTCGGGGCGAGATAGAGGGAGGTCGAGCCACGGCCGTTGGCGGCTTCGGAGCCGTCGAGCAGACACGACAGCACCGGGGCCAGGTATGCCAGCGACTTGCCCGAGGCGGTGCCTGTGGCGACGATCACTGAATCGCCGTCCAGGGCGTGCTCGGCGGCTTGTGCCTGGTGGGCCCAGGGATGTTCGATGCCCGCGGCCTGCACTGCCGCGATCACCTCGGAGCGGATCCGGTCCGGCCAGACGGCATGGCGGCCCTCCCGCGGGGGCAAGTGCTCCGTATGAGTGATGCGCGAAGCCCGGCTCGGCCCCGAGGCGAGCCGGTCGAGAACCGTGCCCGGAGCGGGGCGGGAAGCGGTGTCCGTCGAGGGTCGATCGGACCGGGGATTCTTGGCCATCGGCATCGAGTGTGTCACTGGCGTGACGGACAATGGGCCTAAGGCGTCGTGCACGCCTGCCGGTAAGTGATTGAATGCCATCGCGGCTGGCGAACAGTCCCGGGGGCGCCGCCGAGGTGTCCCGAGGGGCGACCGCTCGATAGCAAGGTGCTGGAGGATCCGTGGACCTGTCCCTGTCGACACGTACCGTCGGCGATCGTACGGTCGTCGAAGTCGGTGGCGAAATCGATGTATATACCGCGCCCAAGCTGCGCGAGCAGCTGGTCGAGCTGGTGAACGACGGCAGTTTTCATCTTGTCGTCGACATGGAGGGCGTGGACTTCCTCGACTCCACCGGGCTCGGCGTGCTGGTAGGCGGCCTGAAGCGGGTGCGCGCCCACGAGGGCTCGCTGCGACTGGTCTGCAACCAGGAGCGCATTCTGAAGATCTTCCGCATCACCGGTCTCACCAAGGTGTTCCCCATCCACACCTCGGTCGAGGAAGCGGTAGCGGCCACCGACTGAGCGGTCCTCGGTCGCGACCGAGTGGCCCTTGGCCGAAGGCCGGTTCCGGGCCGTGGGTCCGGGACGGAAGAAAGTCAACGAGGGGGGTTCGGGCCTCGCGGCCCGGCCCTCTGACAGCACGCCCGTAGTTCCGAGGGGGATGCATGGCCACCGTTGAACTCCGCTTCAGCGCGCTGCCCGAGCACGTCAGGACCGCCCGACTGGTGGCGGCAGCGGTGGCGCGCAGGTCCGGAGTGGACGAGGCCGTCCTCGACGAGGTCAGGCTCGCCGTCGGCGAGGCCTGTACGCGGGCCGTCGGACTGCACCAGAGCGGCGGTATCTCGGCGCCGGTGCGGGTGCTGTTGATCGAGGAGGAGAAGCAGTTCTCCATCGAGGTCGGCGACGAGGCGCCGCATGCGGCTCCCGGCGAGAAGATGTCGGGCGCCGATGGCGGAGCCGGCGATCCGGACGCGGAGACCGAAGAGGACGAGATGGGTCTCGCGGTCATCAGCGGCCTCGTCGACGATGTGGAGGTCACCGCCGGAGAGAACGGCGGACTGATCAGGATGAGCTGGCCCACCACGCCGCCGGCCACGCTCGTTCCCTGACTCCCCCCACCCACGCAGTACGGAAAGGGCCCTGCTCAGCGGGGCCCTTTCTCGTTGTCGTGTTCGTGCACGCCCGTGCATGTGGATTGCGCGCGCGTTATCGTGAATGAATTCACGATCAGGCTTATGATCGGGTTTACCTCTGTCGCGCGTCAACGGATCAAGCGTCAACGCTTTTGGGGCATTACCGCTTTCGGGTTCCATGATGGTCGGTGGATCATTTACTGAAGAGCATGTGAAGGCCGATTCCGCTTACCGCGCACTGTTTTGATCAGGTTCCGGTACCTACAATCCGTCCACATCTTGAGCTCAGCACAGGCGTCAAGGAGGACGAATGGCGGGGCTTTCTACCCCTCATCAGTTTGACCAGCCCACAACCTTCGCAGCCGCAGTACTGACCGACGACAACCGCCTCATCGTGATGGTCATCGCGGCCGTCGCCCTTGCGGCGCTTGTCGTCGCCGGGATCTTGGTTCGCCAGGTCCTCGCGGCCGGCGAGGGCACGGACAGCATGAAGAAGATCGCGGTGGCGATTCAGGAGGGCGCGAATGCCTACCTGGGACGGCAGATGCGCACGCTCGGCGTATTCGCCGTCGCGGTGTTCTTCCTGCTCATGCTGCTGCCCGCGGACGACTGGAATCAGCGCGCCGGACGATCGGTCTTCTTCTTGATCGGCGCGGCGTTCTCGGCGACCACCGGCTATATCGGCATGTGGCTCGCAGTCCGCAGCAATGTCCGCGTGGCCGCCGCGGCACGGGAAGCGACTCCGGCGGAAGGTGAACCCGAAAAGGATCTCACCGCTGTCTCGCACAAAGCCATGAAGATCGCTTTTCGCACGGGCGGCGTCGTCGGCATGTTCACGGTGGGGCTCGGTCTGCTGGGCGCCTCCTGTGTGGTGCTGGTGTACGCGGCCGATGCACCGAAAGTCCTGGAGGGCTTCGGTCTCGGTGCCGCGCTGATCGCGATGTTCATGCGTGTCGGTGGCGGCATCTTCACCAAGGCCGCCGACGTCGGCGCCGACCTGGTCGGCAAGGTCGAGCAGGGCATTCCGGAGGACGATCCGCGCAATGCCGCGACCATCGCCGACAACGTGGGCGACAACGTCGGCGACTGCGCCGGCATGGCCGCCGACCTCTTCGAGTCGTACGCCGTCACGCTCGTCGCCGCACTCATCCTCGGCAGCGCGGCATTCGGCGACTATGGACTCGGCTTCCCGCTGATCGTGCCCGCGATCGGCGTGATCACCGCGATGATCGGCATCTTCGCGGTGGCCCCGCGCCGGGCCGACCGAAGCGGCATGAGCGCCATCAACCGCGGCTTCTTCATCTCCGCGGTGATCTCGATGGCGCTGGTGGCCGTGGCCGTGTTCGCCTACCTCCCGTCCTCGTACGCGGAGCTGGAGGGCGCGAACACGGAAGTCCTCGACAAGGGCGGCGACCCGCGGATCCTCGCGCTCGTCGCCGTCGCGATCGGCATCGTGATGGCCGCGCTGATCCAGCAGCTGACGGGCTACTTCACCGAGACGACCCGCCGTCCCGTACGGGACATCGGCAAGACCTCGCTGACCGGCCCGGCCACCGTCATCCTCGCCGGTATCTCCATCGGTCTCGAATCGGCCGTGTACACCGCCCTGCTGATCGGGCTCGGCGTGTACGGGGCGTTCCTGCTCGGCGGTACGTCGATCATGCTGGCGCTCTTCGCGGTGGCGCTGGCCGGTACCGGTCTGCTCACCACGGTGGGCGTGATCGTCGCCATGGACACCTTCGGGCCGGTCTCCGACAACGCGCAGGGCATCGCTGAGATGTCCGGTGACGTCGAGGGCGCGGGCGCGCAGGTGCTCACCGACCTGGATGCCGTCGGCAACACCACCAAGGCCATCACCAAGGGCATCGCCATCGCCACGGCCGTACTGGCGGCTGCGGCGCTCTTCGGCTCGTACCGTGACGCGATCCTCACGGCCGCGAACGAAGTGGGCGAGACGGTCACCGGCGAGGACGCGCCGCTGAACCTGATGATGGACATCTCGCAGCCCAACAACCTGGTCGGGCTCATCGCGGGTGCCGCGGTCGTCTTCCTCTTCTCGGGGCTGGCGATCAACGCGGTGTCGCGGTCCGCCGGGGCCGTGGTCTACGAGGTGCGGCGCCAGTTCCGCGAGCACCCCGGGATCATGGACTACACCGAGAAGCCCGAGTACGGGCGCGTCGTCGACATCTGCACAAAGGACGCGCTGCGCGAACTGGCCACACCCGGCCTGCTCGCCGTACTGACGCCGATCGCGATCGGTTTCACGCTCGGGGTCGGCGCGCTCGGCTCGTTCCTCGCGGGCGCGATCGGCACGGGCACGCTGATGGCGGTCTTCCTCGCCAACTCCGGCGGCGCCTGGGACAACGCGAAGAAGCTCGTCGAGGACGGTCACCACGGTGGCAAGGGCAGCGAGGCCCATGCCGCGACGGTGATCGGCGACACGGTCGGCGACCCCTTCAAGGACACCGCGGGACCCGCGATCAACCCCTTGCTGAAGGTGATGAACCTGGTGGCGCTGCTTATCGCGCCCGCGGTCGTCAAGTTCTCGTACGGGGAGGACAAGAGCGTGGGCATGCGCGTACTCATCGCGGTGCTCTCGCTCGCCGTGATCGTCGGGGCGGTGTACGTGTCCAAGCGGCGCGGTATCGCCGTGGGTGACGAAGACAACTCCGAACCGGTCTCCAAATCGGCGGATGCGGCGGTGGTTTCCTGAGCGATCGCTCCGCGGCTTGGCCTTACGGCTGGTCAGGTTCCGCTCAACGAGCGGGCGGGCAGCGCGCTTTGACGCGCCGTCCGCCCGCTCTCGGGTTTTCACGCCGGGGTCGTGAGCCTTCTCTCGCTTGGTGCAAATGGCTACAATTTTTAACAAATCGGACTTCCATCTCGTGGGTGTCGCCCACTTGGCGTGTATGTTCCGGGGCCGAGAGCCATGGAAGGGACCAATCCGGTGAACAAGAAGCTCGCGGCCGCACTGTCCGGCGGTGCGGTACTGGTACTGGCGCTGTCGGGATGTGGCGGCGACGACAGCAGCGACAAGCTGAACTCCTGGGCCAAAGAGGTCTGTGACGAGGTGCAGCCGCAGGCGAAGAAGATCGAATCTGCCAACACCTCCATCCAGAAGCAGACCTCGGACAACAGCACGCCGGCCGACGTCCAGAAGACGGACTCCCAGGCCTTCCAGGACATGTCCGACGCCTACAAGGCGATCGGCGCCGCCGTGAGCAAGGCTGGGGCGCCGGACGTCGAGGAGGGCAAGAAGAAGCAGACGGACGCCGTCAAGGAACTCAACGGCATCTCCACGTCGTACGCCGACCTCAAGAAGCAGGTCGACGCGCTCGACACCAAGGACCAGGGGAAGTTCGCGGACGGGCTCAAGGACATCGCCACCGAGCTGGACAAGCTGGGCCAGAGCGGCAACGTCGCCCTGAACAAGCTGCAGGAGGGCGAGGTGGGCAAGGCGATGGCCAAGCAGGAGAGCTGCAAGTCCGCCGCCGGGTCGCCGTCGGCGACCAACGGCTGACCCCAGGAGACCGATCTCCGTCAACCGAGAAATGGCCCGGTACGCGCGCGTGCCGGGCCCTCGGCATGTTGTCGGCGGCTCGTTGTCCACAGGCGGCATGTTGTCCACAGGGACACGCGTCCCGTCGGCGGGAGCGGCAACAATGGAGGCGTGAGTAACACCAGCCTGGCAACGCTGCCCTCGACCGACCGCTCCGACGTCACCGCGCGGCTGCGGGACGCCCTCCTGGGCGCCTCTTTCAGCGCCGACGGCCTGCTCGATCTGCTGGGCGCCTCCGCGTACGCGGCGCTGGCCCGGAGCGAGACCGTGCCCGCGCTCCGGGCGACCCGGGGCGACACGCCGCTGGAGACGCTCGTACGGCTGTTCCTGTTGCAGCAGCCCGTGCCGCACGCGCGCGTGGTGGACGTACTGCCGGTTCAGGACTGCCTGGAGGGCGGCTGGCTGACCCGGACCGGCGGCGACGAGGTCGCGGCGACGGTCGATGTCCGGCCGTACGGAGGGCCCGGCGGCGAGGACTGGTTCATCGTCGCCGACCTGGGCTGCGCGGTCGGCGGAGCCGGAGGCATCAGCAGCCGTGATGAACGGGTCGTACTCGGAGTGGGCGGCGCGTCCACGACGCTGTCGGGCATCACGGTGCGTACGCCCGTGGCGTCGGCGCTCGATCTCGGCACCGGCTCCGGGATCCAGGCGCTGCACGCCGCACAGCACGCCACGCGCGTGACCGCCACGGACGTCAACCCGCGCGCGCTGCACATCACCGCGCTCACGCTCGCCCTGTCCGGCGCACCGGAGGCCGATCTGCGCGAGGGCTCGCTCTTCGGGCCCGTCGGCGAGGAGACGTACGACCTGATCGTCTCCAACCCGCCCTTCGTCATCTCTCCGGGCGCCCGGCTCACCTACCGGGACGGCGGGATGGGCGGGGACGATCTGTGCCGGGCACTCGTTCAAGGGGCGGGCGCTCACCTCAACGAGGGGGGATATGCGCAGTTCCTCGCCAACTGGCAGCACGTGGAGGGGGAGGATTGGCAGGACCGGCTGCGGTCCTGGGTGCCGCGCGACTGTGACGCGTGGGTCGTACAGCGCGAGGTGCAGGACGTCATGCAGTACGCCGAGTTGTGGCTGCGGGACGCCGGTGATCACCGTTCGGATCCGGTGGAGTACCAGGCGCGCTACGACGCCTGGCTCGACGAGTTCGAGGCGCGGAAGGTCAGAGCCGTGGGCTTCGGGTGGATCACCCTGCGCAAGTCGGGGGCCGTGCAGCCCTCGGTCGTCGTGGAGGAGTGGCCGCATCCCGTCGAACAGCCGCTCGGCGAGACGGTGCGCGCACACTTCGACCGCGTGGACTATCTGCGTGCGCACGACGACGCGGCGCTGCTCGCCGGGCACTTCAAGCTCGCGGGGGAGATCGTCCAGGAGCAGGTCGGGCTGCCCGGCGCCGAGGATCCGGAACATGTCGTACTGCGCCAGAACCGCGGGATGCGGCGGGCCACCAAGGTGGACACCGTCGGCGCGGGCTTCGCGGGTGTGTGCGACGGCGAGCTCAGCGCGGGGCGAATTCTGGACGCCATCGCCCAACTGATCGGCGAGGATCCGGTGTTGCTGCGCGACCGTACGCCCGCGCAGATCCGGCTGCTGATTGAGCAGGGGTTCCTCGAGCCCGCCGGGTGAGCGGCCGGGTGAGCGGAAGCCCCGTGGCCGCCGAGCCGTCATGGATGGCGCGAAATCGCTGCGGCCGCACATTGGAACCGGGTCGGCACGGCGGGGGTGTGCGGTGGGCGGGGAGTCGCGCGGGTCTGTCCGCCGTGCGTTCACCGTGGGTTCGTGTGCTCGCTTCCCGGAGGTGTCAGCCTCCCGTTCTTGGGCACCCAAGGGCGAAGGGAACGAACCATGGAGAACGGACCGGCGGTCTTCGCGGGATCGGTGTTCGCCCTGTTCGGAGCCGGACTGCTGGTGTGGACCGCGGCCCGGCTGCGGCACCGCGAACCCGTCGCCGACGGGATGAGCCCGGCCGTGTCCGCGACGGTCGCAAGCTTCGCCGGGACGGCCGCGCTGCTGCTCGCGGTGTGGTGCTTCACACGCATCTGATCAGACGCGCGTTCCGGTGCGACTCCGCTTTGGGGGAGGGATGTCCTCCAGTGAACTGGAGTTGATGCCTCCGAAGCGTCGAAGGCAAGATCTCCGCCCGGCATGATTCCGTCGTTTCGGTAACTGAGAAATCACCCTCCGTTTAGGGTCGAAACAGCAGGTCCACACTCCGGGCGGCAGGAATGCCGGGAGTCGGGTTACCGTTCGAGTGGCCGTTGCGGGCTTTTCCCGTTTGACACGGGGGCGGGATGTACCGTCACACTCCGCAGCGTCAGCACGATCCGACCCCCGGGACGAAGGACCGGGGCGAGACCCCCTGCGTCGACCGGAGAGAAGAGCGAAGTTGTCCCCGACCAGCGAGACCGCACACGGCGGCCGCCGACTCGTCATCGTCGAGTCGCCTGCCAAGGCGAAGACGATCAAGGGCTACCTCGGCCCTGGCTACGTCGTCGAAGCGAGCGTCGGGCACATCCGCGACCTCCCCAACGGCGCCGCGGAGGTGCCCGAGAAGTACACCGGCGAGGTGCGCCGCCTCGGCGTGGACGTCGAGCACGACTTCCAGCCCATCTATGTCGTCAACGCCGACAAAAGGGCCCAGGTCAAGAAGCTCAAGGACCTGCTGAAGGACTCCGACGAGCTCTACCTCGCCACCGATGAGGACCGCGAGGGCGAGGCCATCGCCTGGCACCTCCAGGAGGTGCTCAGGCCCAAGGTCCCGGTCAAGCGGATGGTCTTCCACGAGATCACCAAGGCCGCGATCCAGGCCGCCGTCGCCAACCCGCGCGAGCTCAACCAGAAGCTCGTCGACGCCCAGGAGACCCGCCGCATCCTCGACCGCCTCTACGGCTACGAGGTCTCGCCGGTCCTCTGGAAGAAGGTCATGCCGCGACTGTCGGCGGGCCGCGTCCAGTCCGTGGCGACCCGTCTGGTCGTCGAGCGGGAGCGCGAGCGCATCGCGTTCCGTTCCGCCGAGTACTGGGATCTGACGGGCACCTTCGGCACCGGCCGCGCCGGCGACACGAGCGACCCGTCCTCCCTGGTAGCGCGTCTCACGACGGTCGACGGCAGGCGTGTCGCCCAGGGCCGCGATTTCGACTCCCTCGGGCAGATCAAGAGCGCGAACACGCTCCACCTGGACGAGGCGAACGCCCGTGCGCTCGCCGCCGCCCTGGAGAACACCGACTTCTCCGTACGGTCCGTCGAGTCGAAACCGTATCGTCGCTCCCCGTACGCACCGTTCCGTACGACGACGATGCAGCAGGAGGCCTCGCGCAAGCTCGGCTTCGGCGCGAAGGCCACGATGCAGGTGGCTCAGAAGCTGTACGAGAACGGCTTCATCACCTACATGCGTACGGACTCCACGACCCTCTCGGACACGGCGGTCGCCGCGGCCCGCGCGCAGGTCACGCAGCTGTACGGCGCCGACTACCTGCCGCCGCAGCCGCGTACGTACGCCGGGAAGGTCAAGAACGCGCAGGAGGCGCACGAGGCGATCCGTCCCTCCGGGGACCGTTTCCGTACGCCTGCCGAGACCGGGCTGACCGGCGACCAGTTCAGGCTCTACGAGCTGATCTGGAAGCGGACCGTCGCCTCCCAGATGAAGGACGCGACCGGGAATTCGGTCACGGTGAAGATCGGTGGCCGCGCCGCGGACGGCCGGGACGCCGAGTTCAGCGCCTCCGGCAAGACCATCACCTTCCACGGCTTCCTGAAGGCATACGTCGAGGGCGCCGACGACCCGAACGCCGAGCTGGACGACCGCGAGCGCAGGCTGCCCCAGGTCAGCGAGGGTGACGCGTTGTCCGCCCAGGAGATCTCGGTCGACGGCCACGCGACCAAGCCTCCGGCCCGCTACACCGAGGCCAGCCTGGTCAAGGAGCTCGAAGAGCGCGAGATCGGCCGCCCGTCGACGTACGCGTCGATCATCGGGACCATCCTCGACCGCGGCTATGTCTTCAAGAAGGGCACGGCGCTCGTGCCCTCCTTCCTGTCCTTCGCCGTGGTCAACCTCCTGGAGAAGCACTTCGGGCGGCTCGTCGACTACGACTTCACCGCCAAGATGGAGGACGACCTCGACCGCATCGCGCGGGGCGAGGCGCGTGCCGTGCCGTGGCTGAGGCGCTTCTACTTCGGTGAGGGAGCGAACGGCGACAGCAGCGCGGCCGAGGCCGGCAACGGCGACGGGGACCACCTGGGCGGCCTCAAGGAGCTCGTCACCGACCTGGGCGCGATCGACGCCCGCGAGGTGTCGTCGTTCCCGGTCGGCGACGGCATCGTGCTGCGCGTCGGGCGCTACGGCCCGTACATCGAGCGCGGCGAGAAGGACTCCGAGAACCATCAGCGCGCGGATATGCCGGAGGATCTCGCTCCGGACGAGCTGAGCGTCGAGTACGCGGAGGAGCTGCTCGCCAAGCCGAGCGGCGACTTCGAGCTGGGGACCGACCCGGTCACGGGTCGGCAGATCATCGCCAGGGACGGCCGCTACGGGCCGTACGTCACCGAGGTACTCCCCGAGGGCACTCCGAAGACCGGCAAGAACGCCGTCAAGCCGCGTACGGCCTCGCTCTTCAAGTCGATGTCCCTGGACACGGTGACCCTGGACGACGCGCTCAAGCTGATGTCGCTGCCGCGCGTCGTCGGCAAGGACGCCGAGGGCGTGGAGATCACCGCGCAGAACGGGCGCTACGGGCCGTACCTGAAGAAGGGCACGGACTCGCGTTCGCTGCAGTCCGAGGACCAGCTCTTCACGATCACGCTGGAAGAGGCACTGGCGATCTACGCCCAGCCCAAGCAGCGCGGGCGCGCCGCCGCCAAGCCGCCGCTCAAGGAGCTGGGCACGGACCCGGTCAGTGAGAAGCCGGTCGTCGTCAAGGACGGGCGCTTCGGGCCGTACGTCACCGACGGCGAGACCAACGCGACCCTGCGGTCCGGCGACAGCGTCGAGGACATCACCCCGGAGCGGGGTTACGAGCTGCTCGCGGAGAAGCGCGCCAAGGGACCCGCCAAGAAGACGGCGAAGAAGGCCGCCGCCAAGAAAACGGCCACCAAGAAGGCCCCTGCCAAGAAAACGGCAGCCAAGAAGACGACGACTTCGAAGACGGCCGCCAAGAAGGCTCCGGCCAAGAAGGCAGCCACCAAGAAGGCGGCGGCTTCGGAGGGCTGAGCCTGATCGCCCCGGGGCCGGCCTCAGCGGGTCCCCCGGGGTGGGTTCCGGCGTCGCGCGGAGGCCTCGCATCCGTATGTGTGGGCGCCCCTTCGGGGTTGTCGGTGCCTCCCGATAGGCTGAACGCATGACGCGAGCGGAGCAGCCAACGGCCCACACCCCGGCCCCAGACGACGCCCTGGTCGCAGATTCACGAGAGCGCGCCGTCCGCGCGCTGCTCCGCCTGCCGCAGTTGAAGCGGCTGTGGAGCGCTCAGCTCGTGGGCAGCGTCGCCGACGCCCTCGCACTGCTCGTCCTGGTCGTGCTCGCGCTCCAGGCGGCGGTCGCGGCGGGGTCCTTCGGGGGTAACTACCGCGGGGTGGCCTTCGCCGTCTCGGCCGTCTTCGGGGCGCGGATACTCGCGACGCTCCTCTTCGGAGCCGTACTCCTCGGACCGCTCACCTCCCTGACCTCCCAGGAGGGGCCGCTCGACCGCCGCTGGACCATGGTCGCGGCGGACGGTGTGCGGGCCGTACTGCTGATCATCGCGCCCTTGTGGATCGACTGGACGCCCGACGACGCGCTGGCCGTGATCCTGGTGACCGCGTTCGTCACCGGGGTCGCCGAGCGCTTCTGGACGGTGTGCCGGGAGAGCGCGGCGCCCGCGCTGCTGCCCGCCGCTCCCCTTGAGGGCGCGGCGGTGCGTCCGCTGCCGGACCACACGGAGACGCTGCGGCGCCTGTCGCTGCGTACGGGATTCGTGGCGGTGCCCCTCGCGGCCGCCGCTCTCGTCGTGGCCGGGCTCCTCAACAACCTGCTGGGCGCCGGAATCGCCTGGTTCGACCAGCATCAGGCGGCGCTCGCGTCGTATGTCGCGGCGGGCCTGTTCGCCGCCTCCCTGTCGGTGCTGACCGTTCTCGAGCTGCCCGACGCACGCACCCCGCGCGCGCGGTCGCCGCTCGAGGGCCTGCGCCGCCCCAAGTCGGGCACCGGCGTCGACAAGGGGCGTACGGGTTCGCTTCCGCTGATGGTCCTGGCCTGCGCGGCCGTCGCCGCCGGGATCGCCGCCGCGGTCGCCGTCTCCGTGCTGCACGCCAAGGACCTGGGCGGCGGGCCGGTGATGTACGGGCTGCTGGTGGCGGCCCTGACGGGCGGCGTCGTCCTGGGCATTCGTACGGCTCCGAAGCTGCTGCCTCCGCTGTCGAGGCGCCGGCTGCTCTCGCTGGCCATCGCGTTCACGGGCTTGGCGCTGCTCGCCGCCGGGATCGTCCCGGACGTCACCATGGTGATCCTGATCTCGGCGCTCGCGGGCATCGGCGCGGGCATCGCCGCGAACACCGGGCACACGCTGCTCGATCAGGAGGCCGAGGACCACCGTCGGGCGCGTACGACGGAGCATCTCCACGCGGTCGTACGGGTCTACGTCGCCCTGGGCGCCCTGGTGGCCCCCGTGCTGGCGGCGGCGATCGGGCCCCACCGGCTGGAAAACGGCAAGTTCGTGTTCGCGCACGGGGGCGCGGCCTTCACCCTGATGCTGGTCGGCGCACTCCTGCTGCCGGTCGCCGCGCTGGTGCTGGCCAAGGTCGACGACCGGTCTGGCGTACCGCTGCGGCACGACCTGCGGGACGCGCTGCGGGGCGGGGACGAGCCCGCGACGGCACCGGCCGCGAACGGGTTCTTCATCGCCCTGGAGGGCGGTGACGGGGCCGGGAAGTCGACGCAGGCCGAGGCGCTCGCGGAGTGGATCCGCTCCAAGGGACACGAGGTCGTGCTGACGCGCGAGCCGGGGGCAACCCCCGTGGGCAAGCGACTGCGGTCGATCCTGCTGGACGTGTCGTCGGCCGGGTTGTCCAACCGCGCGGAGGCGCTGCTGTACGCCGCCGATCGCGCCGAGCACGTGGACACCGTGGTGCGGCCCGCGTTGGAGCGGGGCGCGGTGGTCATCTCGGACCGCTACACCGACTCGTCCGTGGCGTACCAGGGGGCCGGTCGCGATCTGTCTCCGACCGAGATCGCGCGGATCTCGCGATGGGCGACCAATGGGCTGGTGCCCCATCTGACCGTGCTGCTCGATGTGTCGCCGGAGACCGCGAGGGAGCGGTTCACGGAGGCGCCGGACAGGCTGGAGTCGGAGCCCGCCGAGTTCCACGCGCGCGTGCGGGCCGGTTTTCTCACGCTCGCCGCCGCCGACCCCACGCGTTACCTGGTGGTCGACGGTGGCCAGGAGTCCGACGCCGTCACGACGGTGATACGGCACCGTCTCGACGTGATCCTGCCCCTCTCCGAGGCCGAGGTGAAGGCCCAGGAGGAGGCCCGTAAGGCGGCCGAGGAGGAGGCGCGGCGGCGCGCCGAGGAAGAGGCCGCCCGCAAGGCCGAGGAGGAGCGCATCGAGCGCGAGCGGCAGGAGCAGCTCGCGCGGTTGCGTGCGGAGGAAGAGGAACGCAAGCGGCTCGAGCTGGAGGAGGCCCAGCGGCGCGAGCTGGAGCGGCAGGCCGAGGTGGCCAGGCAGCAGGCCGAGGAGGCGCGTCGGCGGGCCGAGGAGGAGCGGAAGCGACGGCTCGCGGAGGAGCAGGCCCGCGCGGCCGAGCAGGAGCGTCTGCGCAAGCAGGCCGAGGAGGAGGCGCGGCTCCGGGCCGAGGCCGAGGAGCGGCGCCTGGAGAAGCAGCGGAAGGCCGAGGAGGCGTTGCTCCGGGCCGAAGAGGCTCGCAGGGGAGCGGCGGCTGCGGCTGCTGCCAGTGCGGAGGGTTCCGGTTCCGGCGCTCCGGCTGACGGAGCGGCTGGTTCCGGCTCCCCGGCGACCACTCCCGACAACGAGGTCACGGTGCCGACGCCCACGCCCGTCGTGCCGCCGACGAATACGCCCGGCGGACCGGCGGACGACGAGACCACGGTGCTGCGTCCCGTGCCGCCCGGTGACGCTCCCGAAGCCGGCCCCGACGCGGAGGAGACAGCCGTGCTGCCGCAGCCTCCGGTGCCGCCAGGGGCCGCCGACGAGACGGCGGTACTGCCTCCGGTGGGCCCGGACACGGACGAGACGGCCGTCCTTCCTCCCGTAAGGGAGGACCGGGCCGTACGGGACGACCGTGGCGGCGACCGGCGGGGCAGTAACCCGGCGGGCCGGGTACCCCCGGGCTACTTCCGCGACGAGCAGCCGGCGCCCGACGGCTCCGAGGCCCGCACCCGCGAGCTGCCCCAGGTCGAGGCCGATGGCGGCCCGCGTCGGCGGAACCGCTCGGACTGGGCCGAGGAGACCCCGCTGGACGATCTCCCGTCGCTGGCGGACGAATTGCTGGGCCCGCGTGAGGACGATGACCTCGACGAGGGGCGCGGGCGGCGGGGGCGTCGCGGGCGCTGAGGGCTTGCGTCGAGGGCGCCCGGCTTGTGTCGCGGGCGCTGACGAGAAGGCGCGGTCGCTGACGGCTTGCGTCACGGGCGCTCGGGCTTGCGACGCAGGCATGCGCCGCTGTGTCGCGGGCGCTGACGCGAGGGTGTGAGCGCTGACGCGAAGGCGTGAAGCCCTGTTGTCAGTGCCCTCCCGCACAATGGGACGCGGCAAGGCAGATGTGCGACGGAGGGGCGGCAACCCATGCCCGTATGGGACGACCTGGTGGGTCAGGAGAAGGTGAGCGAGCAGCTCGACGCCGCCGCCCGGGACGCCGACGCCCTGGTCACGGCCGTGGCTGCCGCCACCCCGCTGCCCGAGACGTCGAAGATGACGCACGCCTGGCTGTTCACGGGTCCGCCGGGCTCGGGCCGTTCCACGGCGGCGAGGGCTTTCGCCGCGGCCCTGCAGTGCGTGAGCCCGGACCGTGCCCTCGGCGGAGCCCCCGGCTGCGGGTTCTGCGACGGCTGCCATACGAGCCTGATCGGTACGCACGCCGATGTGGAGATCGTCCGCACCGATCTCCTCTCGATCGGCGTCAAGGAGACCCGTGACCTGGTGCGCCGTGCCCAGCTGTCGCCTGCCACAGGCCGCTGGCAGGTCATCGTCATGGAGGACGCCGACCGCCTCACAGAGGGCGCGGGCAACGTCCTGCTCAAGGCAGTCGAGGAGCCCGCCCCCCGCACGGTCTGGCTCCTGTGCGCGCCCTCCCTGGAGGACGTCCTGCCGACCATCCGCTCCCGCTGCCGCCACCTCACGCTCCGGACGCCTCCCGTGGCGGCGGTCGCCGACATCCTCGTACGCCGCGACGGCATCGAACCGGACGTCGCGGACGTCGCCGCACGCGCCACCCAGGGCCACGTCGGCCGCGCCCGCCGCCTGGCCACGGACCCGAGCGCCCGCGAGCGGCGTGCCTCCGTCCTCAAACTCCCGCTGCGTATCGACGACGTCGGCGGCTGCCTGAAGGCGGCCCAGGAGTTGATCGACGCGGCCTCCGAGGACGCCAAGCAGATGGCCGAGGAGATCGACGCCAAGGAGACCGAGGAGCTGAAGGCGGCACTCGGCGCGGCACAGGGCGGCCGGATGCCGCGCGGCACGGCGGGCGTGATGAAGGAACTGGAAGACAAGCAGAAGCGCCGCAGAACCCGCACACAGCGCGACAGCCTGGACCTGGCCCTGATCGACCTCACGGCCTTCTACCGCGACGTCCTCGCCCTCCAGTTCGGCAGCGACCGCGCCCTCGCCAACACGGAGCTGCGGGACACGCTGGAACGCCTCGCACGCGGCACGACGCCCGAGACCACCCTGCGCCGCATAGAGGCGATCGCCGCCTGCCGCGAGGCCCTCGACCGCAATGTGGCGCCGCTGCTGGCGGTGGAGGCGATGACGATGGCGTTGCGGACGGGGTGATGGGGTGAGGGATTACGGAGGAGTGGTCTCAGGGAATTTCAGGGGGTGCCGTGCAGAGAGTTGACGGGGTCACTCGTACGAGACGCTGCGGCGACCCTAGGCGGTCGATCCGTTGCACAGGGTTACGCTCGCGTGATGCACATCAGGCGCCATTTCAGGCCAATCCGAGCCCTATCAACCCGCATTCGCCCTCCCCGGGATGCCCACTCCTCCCACTCCTCCCGCTCCTCCCGCTCCTCCCGCTCTTCCTGCGCTCCCCACCGCCGCCTCCGTGTGTGCGGCACCCTGCTCGCCATCGGCGGACTGCTCATCTCGGCCTGCTCCGTGGGGAGTTCGGCGACCTCCGCGAGCCGGGCGGGAGCCTCGGCGCTGGCCGCGCTGCCCAAGGCCACGCCGGCGGCGTTCGCTCCGTACTACGGCCAGAAGCTGAAGTGGCGCGGCTGCGGCGCCCCCGGCTTCCAGTGCGCCACGCTCAAGGCCCCGCTCGACTACGCCAAGCCGGCCTCCGGCGACATCAGGCTGGCCGTTACCCGCAAGAAGGCCACGGGCCCGGGCAAGCGGCTCGGTTCGCTGCTGGTCAACCCGGGAGGCCCGGGCGGCTCGGCGACCGCCTACCTCCAGGCGTACGCGGGTGTCGGCTACCCGAAGGAGGTCCGCTCCCGCTACGACATGGTCGCCGTCGACCCACGCGGCGTCGCCGGCAGCGAACCGGTCGAATGCCTCACCGGCCGCGAGATGGACGCGTACACGCAGACGGACCTCACGCCCGACAACCGGCGCGAGAAAGGCCAACTGGTCGACACGGTGAAGGAGTTCGCGGAGGGCTGCGGGCGGCGTTCGGCCAGACTGCTGCGGCATGTGTCCACGGTCGAGGCGGCCCGTGACATGGACATCGCGCGGGCGGTGCTGGGCGACGAGAAGCTGACGTACGTCGGTGCCTCGTACGGGACGTTCCTGGGGGCGACGTACGCGGGTCTGTACCCCCACCGGGTGGGGCGACTGGTCCTGGACGGCGCGATGGACCCGTCGCTGCCCGCGCGTCGGATGAACGAGGACCAGACGGCCGGCTTCGAGACGGCCTTCCGGGCCTTCGCGAAGGACTGCGTACGCAGGTCGGACTGCCCGCTGGGTGGTGCGCGCACCACACCTGACCAGGTCGGCAAGAACCTGAAGGCCTTCTTCCGTCAGCTCGACGCCGCGCCCGTCGAGGCCGGCGACGCGGACGGCCGCAAGCTCGGGGAGTCGCTGGCGACGATGGGCGTCATCACGGCGATGTACGACGAGGCGGCCTGGCCACGACTGCGGGAGGCCCTGACCACGGCCATGAAGAACAAGGACGGCGCTGGCCTGCTCAGCCTCGCCGACACCTACTACGAGCGCGGCCCCGACGGCAGGTACGGGAACCTGATGCCCGCGAACGCGGCGGTCAACTGCCTGGACTCCCCCGCCGCCTTCTCCTCCCCCGAAGCGCTCGAAGAAGCCCTCCCCTCCTTCGAGAAGGCCTCCCCGGTCTTCGGCGAAACCCTGGCCTGGGCCTCCCTGAACTGCACGTACTGGCCCGTCCGCCCGACCGGAAAACCCCACCGCATCGAGGCGAAGGGCGCCGCCCCCATCGTCGTGGTCGGCACCTCCCGCGACCCCGCGACCCCCTATGCCTGGTCCCAGTCCCTGGCAGCCCAGCTCTCCTCCGCCACCCTCCTGACCTACGACGGCGACGGCCACACGGCATACGGCCGAGGCAGCGCCTGCGTCGACTCCACACTCAACCGCTACCTCCTCGCAGGCACCCCTCCGCCCCAGGGAAAGCGCTGCTCAGCCACCTGATCGCGAGGTCCACCGGGGGTGCCCCCAGGGCACGTACGGAGCACCCCCGGAAACTGTGTAGACTTACCGACGTTGCCGATCGCACCATAGTGCGGGCAGCCCGCCGCCTTAGCTCAGATGGCCAGAGCAACGCACTCGTAATGCGTAGGTCTCGGGTTCGAATCCCGAAGGCGGCTCCACCTCTGACCAGCGGTTTCCTCCGGGAAGCCGCTGAGTCATTTCCGGCCTAGTTGCAGCGCAAGTTGCGGTTACCGATGCGTGTCGTACGTGCGATCGAATCCCGGTCACCCCCACAATGCGTCTCCCATCCGCTTCGCCGCATCGTTCGCGAGGACCGACGCGACGTGCGTGTACCGCGTCATCATCCGCATCGAGCTGTGGCCGAGGAGCTCCATCACCACGCGCGGGTGTACCCCCGACTCGATCATCAGCGTGCCCGCGGTGTGCCGGTTGTCGTGCACCCGCGCATCTCGCAGGCCCGCGGCCGTGAGGATGTCCTTGAACTCCTCCCAGTCCGCGCGCGGATCGATCGGCCGGCCGTTCTCCTGGCAGAACACGAGGTCGTGTTCCTCCCACAGCTCACCGGCCGCCAGGCGCTCGCGCAGCTGGTTCTTGCGGTGCGCCTTCAGGAGCGGGATCAGCGGCGGCGGGATCGGCGCCAACCTCTTGTTCTTCCCCTTCGGCTCACGGAAGACCAGCCCCCCGCCCGTACGCTCCGGACACGTCTTGGCATGATCTCGGCAATCCTTCGGACACGGCTTCGGGCAGCCCCGCTTGTAGTTCTTGTGCGTGGTGCAGTTCTTCCGGCACGCCTTCCTGTGATGCTTCGCCCCGCAGGTATGCGGGTCTTCACACCCGTGCTGCCAGGTGAGCCGCTGAAGCTGCCACCAGATCTTCATGACGCCGGTGTCGAGGTCGAGGTACTTCCAGCGCAGGCCGAGCGCTTCGCCCTGGCGCAGGCCCTCGGCGAGAGCGACAGACCAGCGGGCACCGTTACGCCGCTCAGCAGCAGCCGCCAGCAGCGCGCGGGCCTCCGCCTGGTTGAAGGGCTCGATCTCGCCCTCGGCCGCGGACGGCGGCTCGACCATCAAGGCCACGTTGCGGGAGACGATTTCCCGCTGCCACGCCACCTTCAGCGCGCGGGAGATGATCCGGTGCGTCTTCAGCACCGTGCCCGACGACAACTCCCGCTTGATCATGCTCAGGTACAGGGCATCGAGGTGGGACGCCTCCAGCTTGTCGACGCGGTGCTTCCCGATGCCAGGGAACAGGTACAGGCGGCACTTCGACCGGTAGTCGTCCAGCGTCCGCGGCGACATCGTCCCGTCGGCGACCTTGCGGGCGCAGGCCGTGTCCATCCACGTCGTGAGCCACTGCTCGATGGTCGGCGGACGGCCGGCCTTCTTCGTCTTGCCCGCGTCGCGCTCGCGCTCGAGCTGGCGCACCTTGGCGCGTACGACAGCCTCGTCCGAGCCCATGCGGTGACGGCGGTCCGGGGACCCGTTCGGCTTCGTACCGACCGTGACCCAGCCGTGCCACTTCCCGTCCGCTTCGGAGAAGTAGACGCTGCTCTCGCCGTTGCTCCGACGGCCGCTCATCCCGCACGTCCTACTCGTCCGGGCGGCAGGAAGCCGCTCTCACGGGCCCTCGCGATCCACCGCCGGACCGTTGCAACCGGGGCCCCGGTCTGCTGGGCAATCTCGGGTGCCGGCGGCTGGCCCTGGCTCACGAGCCAGAGGTACATGGCGGCCAGGTTGCGGAGGAACTCCTCCGAGATCCTGCGGCCCGGGTGATCCAGCGGCACCGGTTCGGTGGCCTTCCGTTTCGAGCGCGACCCATGGGTGGCGACTCCGTCCCGCATCTGGACGGTGTGCGCCGGCTGCCAGGCTTCGCCGCTGTCGTCCACGAAGTAACTGTCCAGGTCGTCCAGCGCGGGGCCGCCACCGAACTCGTCGGGGTCCAGGTCCAGGGCGCGCCGGTAGTTCTTCTCGTTGGCGTGCTGCTCGATGTGCTCGAACGGCACGAACCGCCATACGTGGGAGCTGATCGGCTTCTCGCTCGCCATTGCGGCGAAGTGCACGTTCAGCCGCGACGAGCCTTCGCCGGATTCACGAACGCGCAGGTAGACCGTGGTGTCTTCGTCGGTGCCCCGCGCGCGGATCCATCCGCCGGGGCGGTAGATCACATCCCAGTTTTCAAGTCGAGCCATGGCGTCAGCATGCCTCAGTGGGTAACCAGTGCGCAACCGTCCCACGTGTTTGCATGGCGCTCTGTGGTGCCGTAGAGTCATCAGTGCGTAGGAGTCCCACCTATCCACCCTGCATAACTGGGAGTGTTACATGTCTCGGATCTTGTATCCGGTCAAAGAGGCTGCTCAGCAGCTGGGGATGAGCGTCAGTTACACCCGTGACTTGATCATGTCCGGTCGGCTGCGCAGCGTGAAGATCGGTCATGCCCGCCGGGTTCCGGCCGACGCGCTTCACGAGTACGTGCAGCGGCTCGACGCCGAGCAGAACGGCGACGGCGTCGGGGCTGCAACCCCGACGCCGTCTGTCGAAGCGTCCAACGCCATCCGTCTCTGAACAGCCGAACGGCCGCGCGGGATGCCCGTCCCATTGCGCGGCCGTGAAGGGAGCTTCATGTCCATCATGGCAGACCCGCCCGACGGCGGGCACATCGGCGAAGCCCTACGCCGAGCCCGCGCCGCAGACGAGCCGCTCGCGAAGGAGTGCGCCCACTGGATCGGCGCCGAGCGCCGCCACTGCCGCAGCACCGAGAACGTACGCCCGTACCTCACCGGCCTCTGCTGCCCGCTGCATACGCCCCGCGCACTGCGCGGACTGCCCGAGATCCCGCCCGGGCCCGGCATCCCCGCATACCGCAACAGGGCCGACTCGTGAACGGCAAGGACCTCCGCGACCTGCTCGACAAGGCGCGCTCCCAGGGCTTCACCGTCCGCCTGTGCGGGTCGGGCCACTACGTAGTGTCCAGCCGTCGCGGACGGGTGTCGGTGTCGTCGACGCCCTCGGGTGCGCGGGTGGTGGCGAACACGAGGGCCGCCCTCCGCCGGATCGGGGTGAGGCTGTGATCCGGCCACGCACGGGAGACGACCCCGTAGCCCTATGGGCGAGCGCGCGCGTAACCGGGCTCCTCGACGGCCAGGGCCCGAAGACCAGGCCACCCAAGTACGGGTCCGCCGCATGGCAGCAACTCCGCGGCGACGACCCGCAGAAGGCCGCCGCCATCATCACTGCCGCAGAGATGTGGCGCCGCTACGGAGACGAGGACGAACTGTTGGCCTGGTTCCGGGAAGCGGCCCGCCCGCGGCAGTCCATCGCCGACGGCAGGACCCTCGCCGAACTCAACGCCCTGGCCAAGCCGAAGCCGCCGCACCAGCTGCGCGCCGCACCCGGGTGGCCGCCGGTCGCAGTTCCGGGGCGGCCGGGCTGGTGGCGGCACTACGGGCCGGGCGGCGAACAGGTCGACCTCCCCCACAACGATCGGTCAGGAGCAGCAGCAGCGTGACCATGCACGAGACAAGCCCATTCGATGGCCTCCCCGCTGGCTGCGCGCAGTGCGGTCTGAGCCCAGAGGCGCACGGGCCCGGCGGGGTCGATGACCACTCGTTCAGCGAGCCCGACAGCGAGCCGATTGCCGAGGAACCCGACGAGACATGGGGCGACGACGACAACGCCGCTTTCGGCGACCCGCAGGCCGAGATCAAGTACATCTCGAAGCTCGCCGAAGACGAGCGGCTCGCCTACGTCGCGAAGCTGATCGCATGGCTCGCGCCTCAGGGAGAACTGCAGCTCCTCACCTACCGCCGGATCATCACCAAGCATGAGCGTGGCTCGCTCTGCTCGGCGGCCGAGTGGGACGCGATCCTGACCGCGGAACAGGCTCGGCGCGCATCGGAGAGGGCACGGAAGGCCGAAGGGGAGCGCGCCCAAGCTCAGCGCACCCACGGCGGCATGCCCACCGAATACGCCCTGTCTGATGCCCTCATGGCCGACCACATCGCGAACCGCTGCATGGACGGACGGCTTTGCTTCTCGTCCGCGTTCGGATGGATGCAGTGGGACGGAAAGGTGTGGGAAGCGGTAGACGAGAGCATCGCGATCGAACAGGTCCGCATCTACCTGCGCGGTTGGGTCGCAAGCGAAATCAGGGAACCCACCATGGGTGCCCGGCCTGACGAGTTGACCACGCTGCTGTCTAGGACCCGCGTCAACGCGATCACGGCGCTCGCCAAGGGCCGCACGTCTGTGGACGGCAAACTGTTCGACGCAGACCCGGACGTGCTCACCGTGGAAAACGGAGTAGTGGACCTGCGGACCGGGAAACTGCACCGGCACGACCACACCCGCTACCTCACCACCTACGTGCCCACCCGGTACGTTCCCGGGGCGCGCCATGCGGACGTCGATGTCGCGCTCTCTGCCATGGCACCAGCCGTGGCCGACTACACCAATGCGTATCTCGGGCAGGGCATCACCGGCCATCCGCCGGACGACGACCGCCTCCGTCTCCTCCACGGTGAGGGCAGCAACGGCAAGTCGAGTCTCATCGCCGGCCTCATCGCCGCCCTCGGAGGGGCCACCGGCCGCGGCGCCATCAGGCAGCTTTCCGACAGCGTGCTACTCGGCGACAAGGACGCCAAGGAAGAACGGATGGCACTCAAGGGAGCCCGCCTGGTGTTCGTCGAGGAGCTACCTGAGGGTGCCCACCTGAATGTCACCCAGCTGAAGAAGTCGGTCGGCACGCCCACCGTCACTTCCCGGCATCTGTACCGGAGGGAGGTGACGTGGCTGTCGAGCCACTCGATCATCCTGACGACGAACTACAAGCCGCAGGTCGCCGAGACGGACTGGGGTACATGGCGGCGCCTGGCGCGGGTGCCGTTCCCGTTCAAGTACGTCTCGGGTGAGCCCGCCGGGCCTAACGAGCGGCGGGGTGACAGCGGGCTGAAGGACCGGATGGCCGGACGTGAACAGCGTGAGGCGCTGCTGGCGTGGCTGATCGCCGGTGCGGTCCGCTGGTATCAGTCGGGACGCAGGCTGCCCGAGCCGCCTGCCGAGGTGGTGTCCGCTACGGAGGAGTGGCGCGCCGAGTCGGACATGGTGGTCCGTTACTGGGCCGAGCGTCTGATGGCGGACCCGAACGCCCACATCATCGCCAACGAGTTGACGGACGACCTGAACGGTTTTCTCAAGGATCTCCGCAAGACGGCGTGGGCTGACAACACCATCGGGAACCGGTTCGGCAAGCACGACTGCACGGTCCGGGCCGGGGTCGAGAAGCGTCAGGTGAGCCAGAGCCTGGGCGGCCTCTCGCGCCCAGCGAATAGGGATGATTCGGGCTGGAGTTCTGCATGGGCTCTGGTCAAGCCGCGATACATGGCGTGGGTCGGCGTTCGGTTCGTCACGGAGGCCGATCTCGCCGAGCGGGAGCGCGTCGAGGAAGAACGGCTCTTCGAGCAGCCTCACTGAAAACCGCAGGTCAGATGGTGTAGACATCGCGGCCTGCAAGGGCTGCAAGGGTCAGGGGGAAAAGTGGCCTAAGCGCGCACTTGAAGAAGTTTCCTTTTGCCCCTTGCAGCCCTTGCAGGCCGCTTCAAGCAAGCAGCAGCAGCCGACAAGCCGCACTGAACGGAGACCCCGTGATCGACGTCAAGGGCTGGGTCCTCCAGGCCGAGCGCATCCACGAAGACGACGAGTACGTCTACGCAGACTTCGCCCTCGACCTCGCCCGCGAACTCGGCTGGACACGCGCCCTCGACGTAGCCACGGCGCTCCGCTCGTACGTGTACGGCCAGCCCGGTGGCAGCGACCTCCACACCGCCATACGACCGCTCTACAACGCGCTCGGCTGGCAGCAAGCCGCGCTCGTCGCCTGCTGGTTCCGCGACGCACGCAACCGACCCGGTGCCCGCCCCCAGGAGCGCCGCAGCGGCAGGCGCCCCGGCGGCTGGCCCGTAGCCGCATTCCCGACCAAGGAGACCCAATGTCCGACAACCGCAACGCCGTTGAAGACCACGAGAACGGGATCCGCTACGGCGGCAAGATCCTCTCCCTGATCCCCGCACCCGAAGGATGGTTCGTCGGCACCCAGGTGTCGCAGCACAACCGCAAGACGAAGGAGACCACGCACGACACTCGCCAGATCTTCCCGCTGATCGGCTGGGCTCTGGTCGACGCGATGTTCCGGGGTGGATCCCGCGAGACCCAGGTGGAGCCGCTGTTCCTGAGCGATTCCGGGGCCGTCACGCACGCGACGAAGTTCCGCTGGGAGCAGGGGGCCGGGGACGTTGATGAAGACGGTTGGAGCACGTCGGTGACCGTCGATGTGATTCCGGGGCCCGCGGGCATTCCTGCCTTCGGATCGGTGCCGTCGTGACCGAGCCGACCACGTCCGCTGTCGAGCAGGCGGTCCAGCAGCGGATCGCCGCAGCCCGCATCAAGGTCCAGGCCGCGCGGGAGCGCCGCGATGAACTGTCGACCGCCCGCCGCGCCGGGTTGGCGAGACGGCACGCGCAGAAGCTCCGCCGGCTCGCCGACGCCGAGCAGCTCGAGGCCGACGAGGACGACCTCGACGACGGCGGCCAGGGCGACGAGCAGCACGACCACCAGCTTCCGGCCGCAACCGCGGCCGGCCAACCCGAACAAGGAGAAGCACCGTGAAGCTCACCGAACTCCCCGAGCTCACCGACGAGGAGATCCTCCAGCAGATCGCCGACACCCTCGACCACTGCCAGTACGGGGCCGACCCGTTCACCGCGGTCGAGCTCGACGCCATCGTTCGTTATACGCGGGATAACCAGGGCATCCCCGACGCCGTCAGCGGCCTGGACGCCGACGGCATCTACGCCTACTCGAAGGAGTTCGGGCAGGCGGACGCGGTCGGTATGGTCCGCGCCCATTTCCGCATGCTCAGCGAGTGGTCGGAGGCGTACACCGTCCTCAAGCTGGACGGGCTTCCCCGCGACGACGAGGGCGACTTCAGCCCCGCCGCGGTGCGGTTCCTCGGCCTCGAGCTGGTCGCCGTCCAGAACGCGGGCCGTGCCCTTCACTCGGCTCTCGCTGAGCACTGCCTCGGCAAGGACGAGAACGGCTACCCGTACGGGAGCCTCGCCCCGGCCGGCGGTTACCGGCACGTGGACGGCATGTTCTGGGTCGACCCGGCCTGACCCGCACAACATCGGCCGGGCCCGCGGTTATCGGGCCCGGCCTCCCTCAGACAACCACGAAGGAGACTCCGATGCCCATCGCTCACCCCCGCCGCGTACAGGTCGGCGGCAGCAGGTACAGCCCCAACGTCCCCGTCGGCGCCGTCTGGGCTATGCGGGAGGCACCCGGGCACGCCCGCTCCCTGTACGCCAACCCGCACGCGGTCGGCGTGTGTAAGCGGACGTGCCGCGGCCGTGTGCATGACCTGGATGAGGCCCTGACGCTGTACGCCGTCCACCTCGACGAGCACCCGGAGATTGTGCGGCAGGCGGCGACGGAGCCGGACGGGGTGCGGTTCGCGTGCCGGTGCCCGCTCTATGAACGCTGCCATGTGGATCTTTTGCTGCGTCGTGTGGACGAGCTGCGCGCAGCGGTGTGAGAGGAGCAGCACCGTGGTCATGAGCCACCTGCACACCGCCGAGGACGTGGCCGAGGAGCGTCGGCTGCTGGAGGAGTACCGGGAGATGCTCGGCAGCGTGGGCCCAGTGGAGCTCGGCTCGGAGGTGTGGAGGCTCCGTGTGGCTGCCTGCATGGTCGAGTCGGCGATCACGTTCCGGGCGGTCGAGCTCGGGCTGGAGACGCACGACTGAGCCGCACGTAATCGGCCGGCCCCGCACGAATCGGGGCCGGCCGCCCCAAGTCCATCAGGAGAATCGCCCCGTGACCAAGAAACCGCGCTTCACCCACGACGAGCACGCCGACATGGGCCGCACTCTTGCTGCCATCCGTGACGAGCTCACCCGCCGCTCCGTCCAGCTGAAGGGTGCCTACCCTCGATCGGGACTTGAAGCGGCACCGGCTCAGAAGCTGGATGATGCCGTGCGCGCTATCGATCAGGCCCGCCACACCCTCGACAGCACCCTGTTCCGCGAGCACCCGGACACAGCCGAGACGACCGTCTACTACCCGCATCCGGAGGACCGGAAGGTGTCTCGTGATTGAGTACGTCGCCCGTTCCGGCCCGCCGGAGGCCATGAACTGTCCGGCGTTCGTCTGCGACATCTGTCGCAAGCAGGTCGTCAGCGAAGGCATCGTCACCTGGGCGACGACCATCGGCCGCGACGGCGACCCCGGACCGCACCGGCAGACACCCGTCTACGTCGCCCATAAGGGGCGGTGCGGGCGTGCTCTTGAGGTCTGGATTGAGCGCACTTACCCGCTCGATGACGGCTGGGCCGACCTGTGGGACGACCTTGGCGACTTCGTTCGGCAGCTCGCTTACAACTTGACCCATGCTTTCGAGGACGACGCTGAAGGCACCTATCATCCGCACCGGCTGGTCGTCCCGAAGGAGATTCGGTGACCGGCTGAGCTGTGTGCCTTGGGGCCCGGTCTTCCCTGTGCGGGAGGGCCGGGCCTTTCGCGCGTGTCAACGTGTCTGTGTCAACTGGAGGTGAGCCTGATGAAGACCGATCCCGAGCGTGCCGAGCGGGACGAGGAGATTCTCCGTCTCCGCTGCGCCGGCCTGAGTTTGCGTGCCATCGCGTCGAGGGTGGGGCTGTCCCATCAGGGTGTGGCCGATCGGATCACGGCCGCGATCGCCGAGCTCGTCACTCCGGCCGCGGAGGAGTGGCGGAGTCTGGAGACGGCCCGGCTGAACGATTTGACTCGCCTTGCATACGGGGTGCTCGCTGCTGCGGATACGGGTGATTTGAAGCTGAAGGCGATCGACCGGCTGACGAAGCTTTCCGAGTCTCGTCGGAAGCTGTGGGGGTTGGATGCCACGGAGCCGCTGAGGGTGTCGTTGGAGCGGCGTAGCGACGTCGAGGGCGAGACGGTGGCCGAGGCGGTGGCGGCGGTGGTTTCGGTGTTGCAGCTTGATGAGGAGCGGCGGGTGTTGGCGTTGCGTGCGGCTGAGGCTGCGCTGCTGGGTGAGCCGTTGCCGGCGCCGGCGCCGGTGGTCGAGCAGCCGGTGGTGGACGCCGAGCAGGCCAAGCGTGAGGCCGAGTTCCGCCGGATGATGGCCGCCGAGGGTGTGGACGCGGACGCGCTGCTCGATGGGGAGGACGACGACGATGACGACCAGTGAGGCGGGCCCGGCCGAGCGCGAGGAGCAGCTGGTGAAGCTGCGCCACCGGATGGGCAAGGCGCTGCGGCGCGGCGAGATGGCGGAGTATGACCGGCTGTCGGCCTCGTACGGGCGCCTGAAGAGTGCGCACGTGCTGAAGGTCCACGAGGAGCACGTGGCGGGGCGGCGTGCGGCTGTGGCGGAGCGCAGGGCGCAGCAGCGGGCCGAGGTGCCGAAGCGATGGAAGCTGCCGAGTGGTTTTTCGAGTCCGCTTGCTGCGGAGAGGGCTCGGTCGGGGTGGCGTCCGCGTGAGGAACCGGTGGCTCCGGCGGGTGGACTGCGTCCGTGGAGGCGGTACGGGTCGCCGATGTCGGAGCGCATCTGGAAGCCGTAGCGGACGTGGTGGAGCCCGCTTCCCCGGCCGAAGAAATCGGGGGAGCGGGCTCCGGTGGCCTGCCCCGGTGCCGTACCACGAGGAGCGGGGCGGGCCGCTTGGGTGCCGCCCCGCCGTGGCATTGAACGGGGCGGCATTGCTGGGAGCGTAGAGGCGTTTCCGCGAAGGTCGTTCCGGTGGTTGCGCTACCGCCGGAATGATCATGCGGTGGGGGCTCGTACCGTCCCCGGCATGAGCGATGAAGTGGCCATCCGGGCAGCCGCGAACCGGCTCGGAATCACCGAATGGGCCGTACGAAAAGCCGTCCTCCGGGGTGAGTTGAAGGAACTTCCGGGGCCTGGTCCGGCTCGGCTGGATGCGGACGAGGTCGACCGGTTCCGGCGGGCCAGGCAGACGGCGGCTCTGGCGCGGATCGGGGCGCGGGGCACGGATCTGGTGCAGCTCGCCCGGGACGCGCGTTCTTTCCTCCGGCCGTATCCCGGTGCCCCGACGTCGGGCAAGGTGTCGTCGCTGGGGGCGGATGTGGTGGCCGCGTTCGGGGCGGCGGCGTTGCATGCTGCGGCGGTGCGGGAGGGCTGCGGGTGGTGTGCGGCGGCGATGGCTGCGCGGTTGCTCGGCACTGAGCCGCCGGCGTACGGGACAGCGATGCTGGCGTTGCTCGGCGAGCCGTGCGCGAAGGACATGAAGCGTTTCGCGGGGGCGGAGATGGAGCGGTTGCGGGCGCAGGTGCACCCGGGCGGTACGCCGCCTGCAGCGGCTCGTACGGCGCCTGTGACGGCCGCAGGGTCTATGGCTCCGCCCGTGCCTCCCGTGCAGCGTCCACGGTCCGCTCAGTCGCAGGACGACACCGGGAAGACGATGGTTGCCGCTCGGCTCCGGGAGACTCGGGCAAGGCTGAAGTCGGCGAAGAGGTCGGGTGATCAGCGCCGTGCGATCGAGCTTCGCCGGATGATCCAGTCCTTGGAGGCGGATGCTGCGCGGGTGGATGGGCGGCCGGCGGTCACGGCGTCGGCAGCTCGGCCCGGAACGCTGCGGTGTGGGCACGCTTTGGCGGCCGGCTGTTCGTGCCCGCGGCGTGCTTCCCGGCGGGAGCAGCGGTGACCGGGCGGCAGGGCAGGCTACCGGCGGCTTTGCGGGCCAGGTGACGCGGTAGTCCACTGGTCGGGGATGCGCCCGAACTGGGACAGGCCGGCCCGTGTGCGGGTGGCTGTGCCCTCGGCTTCGAGTTGCCTGAGTGCTCGGGCTGCTTGCTGGGCTGTGGTGCCGAGCAGCGCGGCGAGGTCGACGCTGGTGACCGGCTGGTCGGCGGCGGCGAGAACGGCGTGGGCGCGGGCGCGGATGGTGTCGTACACGGTGAAGGCCACGAGGTGATGATGCCGCGCGCCGTGGGTACGTGGGGCGCACCCCGAGGTGTGCGAGATGCATCTTGCACACGCCCTGCTCCCCGCCCGTACGTGGGGCGCGCCCTCGACGACCAGGCCCGCTACTCCTCGGCGGGCGCAGGCAGTGCGATCACGAACACGCCCTTGCCCTGCACGCCCTGTACCAGGCCCTCGTCGGCGAGGACTTCGAGAGCGCTCTTGATGGTCCGCCTCGACACGGTGCCGCCGGTCTCTTCCTCCAGCTCGGCCTGGGAGGGCAGGCGCCGGCCGACCGGGATTTCGCCGCGCCGGATGCGGTCGCGCAGCACGTTGGCGAGCTGCACGTACATCGGTGTCATGGCGTCCCGGTCGAGGTGGATCATGCTGTGACCGTAAGAGGACCGCCCGGGCGGACATAGATCTGCCTAGCCCGTCCGAGGACGTACCAAGACGTACCAAGTAGGTCTACGCTGCGTGAGAAAGCCCCCGCGCCGTGCTACCGGCCGGGGGCGTGGCCAACGCTTCCAAGGAGCGCCGACATGGCGGATCGTACGCACACCCTCAACGCCTCGAACAGCCCCAGCAGCTACGGCTGGTGCCGCTGGCACGGCGGGCACGCCGAGGACGTCCAGTTGATCGACGTCATTGAGCAGGGTTCCCGTGGGGGTGGCGGCCTGTTCGCGTGTCCGCCGTGCCTCGAGCAGCACGGGCTGGTGCCGTTCGCGGACCGGCCGCTGTGAGCCGCCGGCCTCCCTGCGCGCTGGACCTCGACGCCGAGCAGTACTCGGGGCGGGCCTGCTGTTGGTGCCGGAAGCGGCTCTGGCGTGGTGCGGTGAGCGTGGGCATATCGCGCGGCAGGATCGGCGCCGTCGTCCTCGACATCGAGGTGTACGCCTGCCCTGGGTGCGCGCAGAGCCCCCGGTCTGGTCGCCGTCCATCCCCCAGGTGAGTGCGGCCGGGCCGGGCCTGCTCGAGCGCGTACGCGTCTCCGCGCTCGGGCAGGACGAAGCCCCCGTCCTCGAGCACCGAGGCGGGGGGCTTGTCGTACGCGCTGGTTTCGGTCCGGCCGGTCTGCCAGACCCTCGTCACGGGCCCGTTCCGGGGCATCGGGGCGAGGGGTCGAAACTCGAAACTTCCCAGCTCAGCCCCGATATCGGGGGCGAAACCGGTTTCGGATCAAGGTGAAACCACAACCCCTTCCCGAAACCGGCCCAGCAGCCTCTACTCGCCCTCCTCGACGGCCGGCAGATCAGCCCACCGCAGACCCTTCGCGCCGCCGCAGCACTCCCGGATCGTCAGCTGTCGGGTCGACACCCGGAACGGCTTCAGCGCCACACTGAGGGCCGTCGACGCCCCGGCGGCGTCCATGTCCAGCCAGGGCTTGTACAGGTCGGGGCGGAAGCGGGCCAGGGCCTCGACGAGCCGGTGTGAGTGCACGGCCTCCACCCCGTCCGGCCAGATGGCGCGGAGGTGGTCGAGGACCGTCTCCACGTCCTCCTCGACGACGGCCGCGCCGACAGCCTGCCCGGTGAGGGTGCCGGCGGCGGTGCGCAGTGCGAGTGCCCGCTTGCCGATGTCCTCGGCTTCGGTCTGCTTGATGAACGCGGCCCGCACGGTGATGCCTTCACGGCCGCGGGCCAGAATCCCCGTGCCTTGTTCATCGATCGAGATGTCGGTGGCGCGTAGACCACGCTCGTATGCGGACGTGCCCAAAACATTGTTGTTGCTGCGCCAGTCCATGACGGCCAGGCACAGGCGGGTGCCCACTGACGAGGAGACGGAGGTGGGCAGCGACGGCGCGTCGGGGTTCTGGGTGAGCAGGATGAGGATGAGCCCGTACGCGCGGCCCTTCTTGATCAGCCGCGTGCACAGGGCTGCGGCCTCGTCCTTGTACTCGGGGTGGGTGAACAGCTCTTGCACCTCGTCGACGACGATGACGCGCGGTGCGAGGTTCTGTTCGGGGTACTTCTCGGCCAGGGCGCGGGTGACCTTGCGGCCCTCGGGAACCTCCGACGCGGGCAGGCTCTTGATGAACTTGGCCCGGCGCTGGTATTCGGCGATCCCCGAGCGCAGTCCGGCGAGGGCGGCCTCAAGGTCGTCGTCCTCGTCGCCGCTGACGTAGCGGTGGCAGACGGGCTTGACCGCGTCGAGGTCGCCGGAGCCCTTCAGTTCGTAAATCCACAGCTCAGCCGTGGGGTCGAGGGCCACGCCGAGGACGATGGCCAGGGCGCAGGATGTCTTGCCCGAACCGGGGATGCCTCCGACGAGGAGGTTGCTGTAGATCAGCGTCATGTCGACGAGGTTGCCGCGCGGGTCGAAGCCGTACGGGAGCGGCTCGTACACGTCGGCCTGGCCGTCGCGCATGAGGGGCCACAGCTTCCGGCCGGCCTTGGCAGGGTCGCGGCTCGCCACCCACAGCACGAGCCGTCCGGGGTGGGCGGTGCGGTCCGCTTCGGGCCACACCGTGGAGATGGGCCGGCGCATCGCTGCTGCCAGGGCGGCACGCTTCTCGAGCACGGCCGTGGCCTCGACACCGGGCGGGAGGTCGACCTCGGCGCGCCAGCCGGGCCCGTCGCGCATGACCTCGGCGGCGAACTCCACGCCGCGCTTGCCCTTCTTGCCCTCGATGCCGATCGCGGCGAGTGCGTCGAAGACCTCGGTGGAGTCCAGTTTGCGCAGCACGTTCGTGGCGACATACCTCGTGATGAGGGGCTTGTCGCCCTTCTTGCCGTACAGGCCTGCGAGGGCCGCGGCGGTGATGGCTGCGGTGATGGTCCAGCCGGGTACGAGGAACGCGGAGACCAGGGTGGTGATGCCGGTCGCGGTGGCCACGACGAGGGAGGCGATGCGGCGCGGCCGTACTCGGCGGGAGTGCTCGCGCGAGAGAGACAGCCATGCCTCGATGTCCGCGGATGCGGCGGCTTTGGCCTCGACGGGGCGGGCTTCGGTGTCGGCGACCCAGCGGCCCCAGCGGACGAGGAGACGGCCTGTGCCGCGCGGGGCACGGAGCAGCAGGCGGGCGAGGTAGACGGGTGCGCGGAGCGCGTGGAAGCCGGTCACGTGCATGGCGTACGAGATGGTCCAGCGGGTGGCGTCGATGAACTGGGCGGCGTTGCGGAGGAAGGTGGGGACGACGGGCGGGGCTTCGGCGAGATAGGCCTGCTTCTCCGCCAGCCATGTGCCCTCGAGCGTCTTCTGCTCGGGGTTGTCGACGGGTCGGGGCTCGGCGTCCTGGACGACGTCGATGATGGTCTCGGTGAGGGTGTCCGCGACGGGCGGGGCGACGTCCTCGGGCGCGTCCTTGTGGAGTCGGATCACGTTGTTCTGCATGCTGGGGGTCCTGTCTCCCTACGCGGGTGATGGGGCCCGGGGCGGCCGGTCTTCCTTGGCCGGTGACGGCCGCCCCGGGGGTCTCTACTTGGTGCCGCGCTTCTTGCGGCGCAGCGCCTGCTGCTCGATGCGGGTGACCTTGCGTTGCAGGTCGGAGAGGTCGATGCGGCCGGAGCCGTCTCGATCGGCCAAACCCCTTTTGGACATGCGGCCGACCAGGGCGGCGATGCGGACTTTTTCGAGGGTCGTGAAGTCGGAGAACTCGAGGTCGTCAGACATCGGCGTCCTCCGTCTCGGGCAGGGCCTGGGCGATGGCGGTGTGGGCGCGGGCGATGTCGGCCCACAACGCGCCGGCCGCTGCGAGCGGGGCGGTCTTGTGCCGGTGGTCGTCGGTCCGGGCGTACCGCTCGGCGTCTCGGGCGTTGCTGGCAGCCCTCTCTGCGGCGGCGTCGGCCATGGCGAGTCGCTGTTCTCGGTTCACGGTGGTTCCTTCCTGGCTCGGGGTTGTCCCTCGGGCAGCCGGTCAGCTCTGCAGGTGGCGGGCGACGCGCGCGGCCTGCTCCGGCGTCATCGTCTTCGCGAGCTCCTTCGCGGCCTCCTTGCCGCCGGTCTTCGCGGCCGACTCCAGACGCTTGGCCATCACCCGGTCAGCCGCACCCTGCATCGCGGGAGCGAGAGCGGCATCCAGGCGGGCGTTGAAGTCCTTCAGCGGATCGGACATGCGGGTTCCTCTCGGGTTGTGGGCTGGCCGGTTGGCCGGCCTCACCGCACCTGCACGGTCGTTACGGCCGTGCAGGACGGAGAGACCGTCAGCGGCCCTTCTGGTAGTCGCGGTACAGGCCGCGGAGGACGAGCAGGCAGCAGGTCACGGCCACAGCTCCGATCGCGACGGCGATCGCCGACAGGGCCAGGGAGATAGCGGCCACCGATCCGGCGACGGCGACCGCGACCCACTTCCCGACGTTCGGTGAGGACTTCGGCACCGGGTGCTGGCACTGCGGCTGCTGCTGGGTGTTGAGCAGCTGCTGGGCCTGGAGGGCGGCCGTGATGAGCTTCAGGTTCTCCGAGTTGTCTGCGGCCTCGACCGCAGCCTTCGCGGCCCTCTCGATGTCACTCACGGGTCAGTCCTCGCATTCGCAGGTACAGCCGGTGCCGGCGCACTTGCCGCAGTCGTGGCAGGTGTCGCAGGTGGTGCAGTGGTGGCAGCCGCGCGGGACCGGCGGCCAGCAGTCGCAGCCGGTGGGCTGCCAGGGGTCGGGGGAGCCGAAGAGTCCGTACTGTCCGGTGACCGGCTGCTCGGGGGCGCGTTTCGGGGTGCGGATCCGGCGGGTACTCATGCGGTCCACCCCCTCGACCGGGCCAGGCGCGGGCCGATGAGGTGACCGGCGGCGAACGCGACGGTGACCGGCTGCACCAGCACGGGCAGCACTCCGGCGAGCGGCACGGACGGCAGGCCGAAGACGAGCCACAGCACGCCGAGGACGGCCCCGAACGCGATCGGCTTCACGACCGCTCACCACCCTCGGCGAGCTGCTTCTCACGGTCGTACAGGGCGTCGATGACGTCCCATCCGCCCGACAGTCCACGGGCGTTCATCTCGCCCCGCATGACCTCCCGGAACCGGCGCTTCGACGGCGGCGGATTGGTGGCGTACAGCTGCGCGGCCAGCAACGCGACCGCCTTGTTGTTGGCCTCCCGCTCGGCGTGACCGTCACGCGTGACCGCACCCGTGACCGGAAGGCCGGAACCCCCCGTGCCAAGTGCGGAAATGCCGTCGGTCACACCCCCCGACAGGAGGGCCTCCAGCTCGCCGTCGGAGACCAGCGGCGGCAGGGCGGTCACGGTGTCGGTCACGGGGTGCTGGTCGATGATTTCGGCGTGGGCTTCCAGCGCCTGGTGGACGGTCGTAGCGGCTTCCGCTTCGGCCTTCCGGGTGCGCTTGACGATGTCCGCGGCGGCCTTCGTCTCGTCGGCGCGCGCCGTGGCTATGGCACGGGAGACGGCGATGCGGTCGCGGGTGATGGAGCGGGCCCGGTCGATGGCCGACTGTGCGCGGGGGCTGATGCGGGTTGTGTCCCGGTCGATGGCCATGACGAGGGTGACCTTCGCGAGGACCGGGACCAGGCCGCCGACGGCCGCGGCGAGGAGGTCGGCGGCGAGGAGTCCGTGGACGACGAGGACCGCCACCGTGAGCGGGAGGAACACCCAGCCCATGACCTTCGGGAGGCGGGCGCTGGTGCCCTGCCGGCGGTGCGCGGTCTCCATGGCGAGCCCGTACAGCCACACCGCGTCGTAGAGGACGGCGACGGAGTAGGCGAAGGCGGGGTGGGCGGTCGCGGTGAGGATGCTGCCGATGGCGGCGACGGCCCACACGATGGCGATGGCGGTGAGGACGGCGGGCAGGGCCCAGGTGCCGGCCTTCTTGAGGTTGTTCACAGAAGGTCTCCTTCGCAGCGGCGGGCGATGGCGTGGCCGATCAGGTTCGAGCCGTGCCGGTCGCGGGCGGCGTTGGTGATGACGAGGTGGGCGAACAGTGCCTCGACGGGCGGGAGCGGCCGGGCCGACCGGCCCGCCGCGCGGATGGCGGCGGACTCGGTCGGACGGGCGATGGGCCAGCGGGCGGTCATTTGCCAGACCCCTTGCGGGACCGGCGGTTGACCTCGGCGAGCTTCCGGCGGAGGGCTTCGCGTTCGGCGGCGGTCACCGGGTCTCACCCCAACTCGGGTCGCAGATCACGCAGGCGTGGAAGGCGTCCGTCGACTCGTGGCAGCGGTCGATGCAGCGGCGGCAGAACGGTCCGTCGCCGTGCCGGTCGTGCCCGTCGTGGCGGGTGTCAGCCGGGTCGAAGACCGTGCGGCACTTGCTGCAGGACGTCTTCGGGTCGGGGCGCTCCCACGGGGTGTAGGTGACGGGCCTCTTGGCGGTCTCCTCACGAAGCCACCGGGCCGAGTCTTCGACGTCCTCGGGGCCGTGCTTGAGGACGCTTTCGAGGGCGATGACGGCATGGCTCACGCGGACGTCGAGGAGACGGGCGCGGGCCTGGTCGTCGTCGGCCTGCTCGGCCAGGGGCACGTCGAGGGCATCGAGGAGCGCCTTCAACAGTTCGCGGTCAGCGCTCACGACTCGCCCCCCGCCGGGTACGCGCGGTCGACAGCCGCGGCCAGCAGCTGCATCACCCGCTGCTGCTCGGGAGAGAAGGTGCGGAGACTGTCCCGGTCCATCTGCTCGCCGAGGGCGTGGAAGGCCTGCACGGAAAGGTAGGCCTCGACCTCGTGCCGCACCTCGACGACCGAGAGCGAGTCGGGGCTGCGGTCCCCCTCGACGATCTCCGCCCATGCGATGCCGAGGGCCGTCGTGATCTGCTCGCGGGACATCAGGAAGTCGACGCGCACGATCACATCCGGCTGGTGTTCCTCGTCGCCGAACGGGTCCGTCGGCCCGTACACGGGCAGATCGCCGACGCTCATGCCGCACGCTCCCTGTGGGTGAGGTAGCTGGCGACGGCGTACAGGCGCTCGATGGGGTCCTGCCATTCCGGCACGACCACGTACTTCCGGCCGTCGGCGCCCTCGGCGACCCAGCAGGTAAAACGGGCGGCGAGTTCGGGGTCGATCCTGACCAGCTCGTCGAGGCGCACCTCGAGCAGGGTGAGGTCGTGCTCGGCGAGGATCGCCCGCAGCATGGCGCGGGCCTCGAACTCCTTCGCCAGGCTCACGGCACGCTCGGCGGGGTTGGCGATGGCGTTCACAGCGTCACCGCCAGTTCGCTCGTCGGGATGCCGCGCTCGGCGAGGTACTGGGAGAAGGCGGTGCGGGAGACGCGGATGGTGCCGCGGCCGGTGCCGATGCGGTACGAGGGAAGGCGGCCAGCGGTGATCTCGCGGTAGACGGTGGTGGAGTCGACGCGCAGGGCGCCGGCAATGTCCTTGACCCGGAGCGGTTCGCCCTCGGGGGCCTGCGTCTGGGCAGGCGGGATAAGCTCGACGTGCATCTGGGACCTCAACTCTTGGATGCGAGGCCCTGGCGGGCTCGGTGTGCAACCACCGAGATCACCCCGCTGGGGCCTTTGCGTTGTCTGAGACAGAACGGAACTTGCGGCTTGTGCAGAAAGTGCCGCTAAGCAAGACGTTATAACGAGTAGGACGTATCCGCAAGAGTGTGACCGCGCGACTACCCAAAGCGGCTATAGAGCAGCAGGTCAGAGGCATGTTCTACTGGTCAGGACCAGTAGACAGAGAGGGAGATCGTGGCTCAGTTCCAAGGCAAGTCGGCCTACGTGCAGATCGCCGATGACATCCGCCAACGCATCCTCGATGGCGACCTGCAGGCCGGCGACAAGCTGCCCTCCGAGGCTGACTTGATGGCTGAGTACGGCGTCTCCCGCATCGTCATCCGCATGTCCATCGAGGCTCTGCAGAACGAGGGCCTGGTCCTCAAGCAACAGGGCCGCGGCACCTTCGTACGCGAGCAGCGACCGCTGCGCCGACGTATCTCTGGCGACCTGTACGGGAAGCGTCCGACCGCATCACCGATGAAGCGGCAGACCGAGGCCGAAGGCCGGCGCTCCGAGTGGGAGTACCAGACGCGCACGACCACCGCCACGAAGGCGGTAGCGGAACGGCTCGCCATCGAGCCGGGGGACGAAGTCGTCCGCACGACGTACCGATTCTTCGCGGACGATGAGCCGATCATGCTGTCGACGTCTTACGAGCCGCGCGCACTGACGGCCGGGACGCCCATCGAGCAGCCGGAGGGCGGCCCGATCACGGGCGTCGTGCCGCGCATGGACTCGATCGGGCAGCACATCACGGACGTCACTGAGGACGTCAACGCGCGTGCCCCACGGCCCTACGAAACCGAGCAGCTGCAGTTGCCCCCCGGCGTACCGGTCATGATCATCACTCGGACGTACTTCGTCGACGACCGCCCGGTGGAGACGTGCGACATCGTGGTTGCGTCCGACCGATACACGCTCAGCTACACGATCCCGATCCCGCCGCTGAGTGAGGAGGCTCCGTGAGTGCACTCACGGAAAGCAAAAAGGCCCCCTGCCCGACACCTGGCAGGGGGCCTTCGTCTGGCGCGGCCTACGCGGCGGTGAGGACGGCGGCCTCGACGTCTGCCGGGGCGGCCTCGATCTGCTCGACCTTGAGGGACGGGGCGCACGCCTTCATGGGGACGGGGCCGAGACCGAGCTTCTTGTACGTGGCGGTGATGGCGGCGAGGTCCGGGGTCTGGCGGGAGGACGGGGTGCGGAACACCTTCCATCCGCCGTAGATGCCGGCCGGGAGCTTGTCGAGGACCTTCTTCGCGGCGCGCTTGCCGCGGTCCGCACGCCTGGCCTGGTCGGTGGCGCGCTCGTACTCGCGGGCGGCGGCCGCGATGGTCTCGACGGCGGGCAGCTCGTCGGCGTCGAGGACGTCGGCCGGGTCCGGGGCCTCGACGACCTCGGCGGCCGTGGCCGGCTCGGTGGGGGCGAGGGAGCGGACCGCGTCGGCGGCGGACTCGATCAGGTTGCCGAGCAGGCCGCGGATGTTGCGGCGGGTGCTGGGTGAGGTGAGAAGGTTGAACACGCGGGTCTCCCTGGTCAGTCAGGTTGGTCCGAAGGCCCTGGCCGGTGTTGGTAGCACCGACCGGGGCCGTCCTTGTGGCTACAAACCTAGTGGCTTTGTGGCTACAAAGCAAGGGGTTTGGCGGGTGTCTTGTGGCTACGAATGTGCGCGACTCTCCTTGTCGTCTGTGGCTACAAAGCCGTATCCTCGAGGACATGACACCCGAGGTAGAGACCGAATACGACACCCCCCGCCGGTTTCGCGCACCAGACGATGAGTGGGAGCCGTTCGAGGCGGCGACGCGCGCCGTGCACCCTGAGGGCCGGAGCCCACGCGCGCGGGTGCTACGGGAGTTCATGCGCTGGTACATGCGACGGCCGGGCGCCAAGCTCCCCGAGCGACCGCCGGCCGGTCCCTGGTCCGAGCCTGTCGAGAGCGACGAGCAGTGAGCGGCGGGCGTCCTGCGCTCAGTTGCACTCGCAGTTGCAGTACGCACCGCGTCACGGCGCACCATGGCGCACGGAAAGCCGCTCTGACCAGCGCTAACGGTGCGCTGTGGCGCCCCCTGGCATTTCTCCCCTGAAACTCGTAATGCGTAGGTCTCGGGTTCGAATCCCGAAGGCGGCTCTCTCCAAGACCAGCTCAGACAGTGTCTGAGCTGGTCTTTTGCGTTCAGCGGACACGGCGGCGATGGCGCGCGCGTGCTGCCCTGCTGTCCGTGGTTCTGGGCTCTCATGTGACTTCAGCGCACCGACATGGGCGCCCACTTGAACGGACAGAGCTGTGTCGATCAGCGGGGAGTCGGAGGCCGTGGCCGGCCCGGCATCGCGCTGCGTCAGATCTTGATCACACGGACGCCGGGGCCGCACAGCATCAGGAGGTCCTCGGGGTCGGACGTCAGGACGGTCACGGGGGAGGGGGACACCATCGCGGTGGCGGCGACGATCGCGTCGAGGGCGTACTTGTGGCCGTGCAGGACGGCTGCGGCGAGGAGTTTGCCGGCATGGCGGGCGATGGCTTCGGTGGGCGGGACGATGTTCAGGCGGGAGACGGCGTAGTCGAAGCGGGCCTGGTTGGTTTTTGGGTCGCGGGCTTCGACGAGGGTGACGGAGCTGGTGATGACGCGGATGTCCTCGGCCTCTGCGGCAGCGAGCCATTCGGTGAGTTCGGGGGTGCGTCGTACGAGTTTGGACAGGCCTTCGCAGTCCAGGACGAGGGTGCCGCTCATGCCGCGTCAGCCGAGCCAGCCGGGTCGCTGCGCAGGAGCGCCCGCTTGGCCTCGACCGCTGCCTGATCCACCAGCCCGTGCTGGGTCTCCGCGTCCTCGATGAGTTCGCGCAGTCGGTCGCGTTCCAGTTGGCGCTGGATGAGGGCTTCGACGTAGGCGGACATGCCGCGTTTGCCGGTGCGTGCCTTGAGGGCGGCGATGGTGCCTTCGTGGAGGGAGACGGAGACCGGGCGGACGGGGCCTTCGCCGGGAACGGGGTCGGGAGTCGTGGCCATGGAGCCACTAACAAAACTCTTGTTATTGAGATGGGGTGATTCTGCGGCGCTGCGCCTTGTCTGGAGGCGGGTGGCGGCAGCCCGCCCACCCGGCGACGCCCCAGAAAACCCCCATCCCCCCGGCGCCCACCTGCTCGACACCTACCCAACCTCGCGCGGAGGTGCGCGCGCGTTCCTCGCGGGCCGAACAGGGTGAGGAGTTCTACGACGCCGCCGTCGGCGCTGCCCAGCCAGTGCGGCAGGGAGGTGTCGAACTCGGCTGCCTCACCGGGCGACAACGTCAGGTCGCGCTCGCCGGGCAGTAGCCGCAGGTGACCGTTGAGCACGTATGGCCACTCGAAGCCTTCGTGGGTCTGCGGGGTCGGTTCGAGCACGGAGCCGAGCGCATCGTCCGGTTCGCCGTCCACCGGGTCAACTTGCCAGAACGGCAAGATTCCGTGCCAGGTCGCGGGGAGCCGGGCAAGACTCAGAGCGTTCCCCGACAGTCGGACGCGTGCCGGGTAGCCGGGTGCGTTCCCCTACAGCCAGACGTGTTGGGCAGTCGGACGCGTGTTCCGGGCAGTCGGACCAGTTGGCCCGATGGTCAGGACGTGCTCCCGGACAGTCAGACATGTTCCCGGACAAAAGGAGCCCCCTGATGAGTACCACCAACGCGGTCACGTTCTGGGACGGCGTCTACGCGGCCCGGCCGGCAGCCACTGATCCGCGGCCGAACGTACGGCTCACCGAGACGGTCACGGGTCTGCCGCCCGGCGACGTGCTGGACCTCGGTTGTGGCGAAGGCGGCGACGCGCTGTGGCTCGCCCGCCGCGGGTGGCATGTCACCGCCGTCGATGTCTCGGCCGTGGCCATCGAGCGGCTCACCGGCCTTGCCGTCTCCCGTGGCTTGGACGACCGGGTCGCCGCCGAGCGGCACGACTTGCGCGAGTCCTTCCCGGACGGTGCGTTCGACCTCATCTGCGCCCACTACCTGCACACCCCCCTCGACCTGGACAGGGCGAGCGTCCTGCGCGCGGCCGCGCACGCGCTGCGCCCGGGCGGCCGGCTGCTGGTCGTCGACCATGCATCGACCGCTCCGTGGTCGTGGAACCAGGATCCCGACGTCCGGTACCCGACCCCGCGGCAGGTCGCCGCGGAACTCGGCCTGGACCCGGCGACGTGGACGGTCGAGCGGGCCGACGCGCCCCGCCGGATCGCGACCGGGCCAGAGGGCCGTACCGCCGAGGTCACCGACCACGTCCTGGTCATCCGCCGCACCGCCTGAACCGGCGCGGCTCCCGCGAGGAGGCACCATGTCCACCACCGCTCGCCGCACCCGCCGCGGCGACACCCCGCCGCCCCGGACCGGAAGCAGCGAGAGCGAGGTGCTGCGAGGCTTCCTCGACTACCTTCGCCGCTCGATCGCCGCGAAGGTCGAGGGCGCCCCCGAACCGGACGTCCGTACTGCCGCGGTGCCGTCCGGTACGAACCTGCTCGGCCTGCTGAACCACCTCACCTTCGTTGAGCGGTCGACGTTCCTCGGGGACCGGGTCACCGACTGGCAGGCGACCTTCCACGCCGCACCCGCGGACAGCGTCGCCGACGTCGTCGCCCGCTACCGGGAGGCTGTCGCACAGGCGAACGACGTACTCGACGGCTGTACCGACCTCGCCGCACCGGTACTCCGCCCCCGGCCGAACAGCCCCGCTCCCAGCGTCCGCTGGGCACTCACCCACATGATCGAGGAGACCGGCCGTCACGCCGGCCACGCGGACATCCTCCGCGAACTGATCGACGGCGCCACAGGACGCTGACGCGGGCTTGCATTCCGTACGCGCCTGCCCGCGCCCGTTCCTGACATCGGCGCAGCGGACCGGCGACATCGTCCCGATTCCTGCCGCGCCCGATTCCTGCCTGACCGATTCCTGCCATAACCGGTTCCTGCCGTCCCCGGTTCAGCGGTGTGCAGGCGTGCGCCTGTTACGCCCGTCAGCCGGAACGTCCGCCGGCAGCGGGCCGAGGACGCCGCCCGGGGCCGGCCACCTCTTCCGGCCCCGGGCGACGCGGAAGCCGGACGAGCCCGATGGAGGCCCGTCCGGCACGTGGTCGCGAGCTATGAACTGCTTCGCTTCAGGCGCGTCCGGCGGCGGGCAGCAGTCCGACGGCCTTCAGTCGCTTGTGCGAGCAGCGGGCGGCCCAGGAGACCACCAGGAGACCGACGCCCAGGAGCGGGTAACCCATGACGATCTTGGCCACGCCCAGCGCATCGACCTTGTCCGCCTGGTAGAGGTACCCCTTGACGACGAACCGGGAGCCGAAGATGAAGGCCAGCACCAGGGTGGCGATGTCGTAGTAGAAGCGCGACCGCTTGTCCTCGCGCCACACGCTGCCCTTGCCGGTCGCGGAGTTCCAGAGCACACCGGCCAGGGGCCACCGTGCGAGCACGGAGGCGAGGAGGAGGACGGCGCCGGCCAGGCTTGCCCAGATGCCGATGAGAAAGTAGTCCTTCGCGGAACCGGTCCACCAGGAGATGCCGGCGGCGATCGCGACACCGAACACGCCGCCGAGGGCCGGCATGAGCGATTCCCTTCGCGCCAGCCGCTCCACGGCGAGCCCCAGCGCGAGGGCGGTCGCGGCGATGATCGCCGTCCTCAGCCCGCGGACGTTGTTGGCGACGACGAAGGCCAGGACGGGCAACGCCGAGTAGACCATCGCCTTGGGTCCGCCCGCCTGCTCAAGGGCCGACTTCTGCTCCCGCTGACCGGTCGCGGCGTTCGGCTGCACGCTGGTCGTCGACTCTTGGTGGGTAGTGGTCTTCACGGTGATCATCTCTTCCGGGTTCGTGGGGCCTGAGTCCGTTCCGGGTTGTGTCACTTAATGACATCTTGGCGTCTCGCGACAGAGATGGCTACCGAGTGCGGCGTGACGTGCGTCACAGAGAAGAGAGTGCCTGCTCAGCGCGCCATCGATGAGAGCGTCTCGATGAGAGCGTGCTGAGGCAGAAGCCTCAGAAGGAGCAGGGGGGAAGCGTCAGAAAGGGCCGGGGTGGAGTACCGGCCGGGCGTACACGTCCCACAGCTTGCCGAGGAACAGCAGGCCGAACCTGGTCAGCCCCGCGGCGCGGGCGGCGGGGGAGGAACCCGCTACCCGGAAGGTGGTGAGTTCTCGCAGGAAATCCGGCACGGTCAGCCGGAGCACTCCCTCGGCCGCCACCTCGCCGATGGCCTCCTCGCCCTCCGGCACCTGTCCGCGCAGCATCCGCGTGCCAAGGGTGGTGGTCTCGCTCCACATGCGCAGCGGATTGCCGCTGCTGACGTTCTTCACTCCGATGAGGGTGAGCGGCTCGTCCTGGTCGTCGGTGAAGTGCAGCCGGTAGCGCATCTCCTTGCGCGTGGGATCGCCGTCGTCCACGAGGAGCTGGAACGTCCCGCCGGTCAGTTCCCGTACGCCGCCGAAGGCCGGGCAGCGTACCTGCCCGGTGACCGACGCGGTGTGCCGCGGGTCGGCGACGAAGCGTTCGACGCTGTCGGTGGCGATCGTGAGGTGCACCGAGAGATGTGCGGGCTGCCCGGCCTCCCCGAGGGTGACCCCGCCGCGCATGTCCTCGCTGAAGCGCAGCGACACCGGTGTCTCGAGGAGCGGTTCGGGGCGAGGGGCGGCCAGCGGGATCTTCCGCTCCGCGCACCACGAACGAGCGGTCTCCGCCCCGCGGTTGACCGCCTCACGCAACCGGTCACCGCTGAAGTTGATCAGGTAGTGGAGCGGTACTTCCGCGCGCAGGACGTGCAGTTCGATGTGCCGCCCGAACTCGCCCGGCCGGCCGGCCGCGATGGCCGCGTTGTTCCGCTCGACGCGGTCCACCGTGCGGCGGAACGTGCCGTTCGCCGCCGCCTCGATGACCTGGAAGTACTCGGCCATGAAGCCGGGACGCCATTCGCCCCGTTCGCTCACCGTCCAGACCACCCAGATCTCGTCGGCCCCGCGGTCGATCGCCTCCTGAAGGTTCGCGTCGGTCACGTACACCGGGTCGATGTACGTGTCCCCGTCGATCCGCACCGGCGGGAACCACATCGGCAGCGACACGCACGCGGCCAGCAAGTCCTCGGACATCCGGGCGGGAGGCAGTACCTCGAGCTCCTGGCGGGTCACGTTGTAGACGTTGAAGGTCGCGTCGAGGGCCGATGACCGGATCTTCCGCCAGTCGAGTCCCCACTTCGGGAAGACGTTTCTGCGGTACGCGTCGAGCGTGAACAGTGACTCGGCATACGCGAGCCGCGCGAGCTGGCGGACGTTGACCGACACACCGGCCACCGGCTCGGTCCGGCGCCAGGCGTCGGCGATCTCGGTGCCGGACATGCCCTGGCACATCATCGCGAGGTTGAACGAGCCGCCGCTCGCGCCGTCGACATGGCCGAACTCCAGCCCCGCCTCGTCCAGCCACACCTGCAGCACGCCCGCCTGGAACGCCACTTTGATCCCGCCGCCGGCGAGGATCAGGGACCGCTTGGTACGCGGCGAAGCCGTGTCAGTCATCGGACGCTCCCTCGGTGCGGAACAGACGGGCAAGGGGCCCGGCCGACGAAAGGCCCGCAATTCGGGGCCGTACGAAGACGTCCCACACCGACCCGGCGAAGAAGACCCCGAACCGGGCCAGGGCCTCGGCCTGCCGTACCGGATTGCGGGTCCCGGTGATCCGTACGGTCGTCAACTGTCGCAGGAAGTCCGCGGCGCCGAGCCGCAGGACGCCGGACGACAGCGTCGCGCCGTCGGGTGCGTGCCCGCGGCGGACCGTCGTGTGCAGCGTCGTGGTCGTACCCCAGATGTCGCCCCAGACGTCGATCCGTCCGTGGTCCCGCACGTCCTTGACGCCGTCCAGCAGATACGGCTGCCCGTCCGCCCCGAAGAACGGCAGCGTGTACAGCATCTGCCGGGCCGCCGGACCGTCTGAGGCGGTCAGCAGATTCACCACTCCGCCGGACACCTGCGCGCCCTGCGTCCCGGTGACTCCTCGTACGTACACCGTGCCCGTCGCGGCCATCGGATGGGCCGGGTCGTCGAGGGTGTCGGTCAGTACCGGGGCGGTCACCGTCACCCGGAACCGGGCGGGCGCCGCGTCCTCGCGCGGTTCGCCGCCAGGCAGCACGGTGCCGTGCATGGTCTCGGTGAACGCGAGCCCGGTTCCGGGGGCGCTCGGCGCCGGGGTGCCGCCCACCGGGATCCGCATCTCGTCCAGCGGATCGGGCACGGGCACGGCGAACTCCCGCTCGGGCGCCCGCCACTCGGCCTGGCCGGTGATCCGGCGGATGGCCGCCTCGATGTTCCGCTCGGCGACCGCCGCGATGGTGAAGGACGGATTGACGCCTGTCGCCTCCGGCAGGCAGCCGCCGTCCAGCACGAACAGGTTCGGGTAGCCGAACACCTCGCCTCCGGTGTCGGTGACTCCGTCCGCCGGGTCGTCGGCCATCACACAGCCGCCCAAGTTGTGGACGCTGACCGGAATGTGAAGCGACCGCCACAGCGGATTGGTTCCGGGCCGGCCGCCCAGCGCCGCGGCGACGTCGGCGCAGAACCGTTCCTCGGTCTCGTAGAGCCCGAGATTGTCGCCGAGGTTCCATGAGATCCGCAGATCGCGGCTGCCCGGGAGCAGCGAGATCCGGCCGTCGGCCGTGTCCCGGCCCATCGCCAGGAACACCGCGGTGTGTTCGTCCGCACCGCCCGGACCGTACGCGCCGTCCGCACCGCCCGGACCGTACGCGCCGTCCGCACCGCCCGGACCGTACGCGCCGTCCGCACCGGCCGGTCCGTACGCGCCGTACGCATCCGCTGGTCCGTACGCGCCGTCCGTACGGTCCGGCCGGGCGCCGATCCGCTCCCGCCCGGCGCTGCGGATCGCCTCCAGCGCCTCGTCCTGTG
Organism: Streptomyces ureilyticus; assembly: GCF_011045025.1. Taxonomy (GTDB): domain Bacteria; phylum Actinomycetota; class Actinomycetes; order Streptomycetales; family Streptomycetaceae; genus Streptomyces; species Streptomyces ureilyticus. The sequence continues at coordinate 7,108 of NZ_JAAKZX010000046.1, read as the reverse complement.
AGCGCAGCAGGCCGGCGAAGCGCGGATCGCCCTCGTCGAGGAGCCGGATCAGTCCGGCGATCTCACGCGGGAAGGCGCCCTCCTGGAAGATGAACCAGCGGCGGCCCTTGCCGGAACCGCGGTCGTGCACGATGCCCGAGGTGATCACCGGCCCTCGGGACGGCTCCAGGGCCTTGTCGGTGCCGAAGGCGAACCCGAGGTAGTCGCCGTTGCCCGAGTAGCGGTGGCCGAGCCGTTCGGACAGCTTCGGCAGCGTCCCGTACTCGTCACGGCAGCGCAGCAGCAGCTCCGTGCTGTTCACCGCGCCCGCCGCCAGGACCACCACCGGCGCGCTGACCGTCTGATCGGCCCCGGTCGCGTGATCGGTGTAGGTGAGCCGATAGCCGGTGTCGCCGGACAGCGGTTCGATCCGGGTCACCTCGCAGCGCGTACCCACCTCGGCGCCGTGCTGTTCCGCGACAGCCAGGTAGTTGAGGTCCAGGGTGTTCTTCGCCTGGAAGTTGCAGCCGATGTCGCATTCGCCGCAATGACGGCAGCCCGACTGGGGCACGCCGAACTTGTTGGGCCGCATCACCTCCGGCTCCCCGAGGTTCAGCGCGAGCGGCAGCAGCGCGAACTGTCGCTCGCGACCCATCGCCCGAGCCGCCTCCCGCATCGCCGTCGTCTTCGGCGGCACCCCGAGCGGCTGCCGCTCGCTGACCGGCGTGAGGTCCAGCATCCAGGCGACGAGGTCGTAGTACGGATCGAGCTCGCCGCGTTCGTAACCGCTGGGCCAGCCCTGCTCGAACCCGTCCCCGGGCACGCGGAGGTGGACATTGGCGTACAGGTGCGAGCCGCCGCCGTAGGCCGCGCCCTGGACCACGGTCATCTCACTGAAGGGCCGTACGTCGAAAAGGCCCTGGTCCTTTTCCCACAGCCAGCCGTTCAGCGGGTTCTCCCAGTCTCGTGGGAAACCGCCCAGCGGATAGCGCCGCCCGCGCTCCAGAACCCCGACCTTCAGGCCCGCCTGAGCCAGTCGGCAGGCAGAGACCGCGCCGCCGAAACCGGTGCCGACCACGAGTGCGTCATAACGCTGGCGCATTCGTCCCAGCCTCCCTTCGTCATGGCTCCGCCATGTCTTCGATGTGCGGGACGAGTTCCGCCACGTCCTTGAACCAGGTGTTTCCAGCAGGTGCTATTGGGCGCTTTTTGGCGCACGACATCGAGCTTCAGTGCAGGGACGGCGGCGTGCAACATGAGGACGTAGGCGACTGATGAGGCCAAATGGGTGATTGCCTGCGCATCCCGGATTCGGAACCGCGCCCGCACGGAATGCATGGGAATTCCCCCGAATCCCCCTGCCCCGGAGGTGGGCGCCATGACGCAGAATCCCCCGACAGCGACCGACATGCATTTCCCTGATGGGCATGACGTGCGGACGGTGCGATCCGTACTGGAAACCGGCGGGCTGTGGACCGTCGACACCCAGGCTCCGTCGTACCAGCAGCTCCGGCCGTTCAATCAGCCGGACGGGGCGCTGGCCGCCCAGCTCGCGGAAGCCGGCGAAGAAGCGAGCGCCGCGTACTGGGAGACCGACGGATTCCCGGTCCACAAAGGCCTGTCGACGCATCTGGCGAGTCTGGCGAACATCGAGCAGCATCCCGATCCGGTAGCCGCCCATGTCATGGCCGTCTGTTCCGGCTACGCCTATTCGGGGGTGGAAACCGTCTCTATGATCATGGCGAGGATGGGGCTCGACCAGAACCACTGCCGCCTGATCTCGACAACCGTCGACGCCATGTTCATCTGCTCCAGGGCCTTTCTGATCCAGAGCGGCGACGGGAAGGTGGTCATCCTCTGCTACCGAGGCACCGAACCGACGAATCTGGCCAATGGGCTGACCGACGTCGACGTCGAACCGGAGAGGATCAACTACCGGTTCGAGGATCCCTGTGCCAGCGTGCACGCCGGCTTCTACCGCAATGTCCGGGCCACGCGCCACGAGGTCATGGAGGCGTTGCAGCGCGCCGTGGCGGGGCGATCGGTGCGTAAACCGGTGGAGGGCGAATCCGACATGATGCCCGGGAAACTCGAGGCGCTGTACATCACCGGGCACAGTCTCGGAGGCGCCATGGCCGCGATGATGGCCGTGATGCTGCGGCACGAGAAGAAATACGCGGATGTCGCCGAACACCTCAAGGGGGTCTACACGTTCGGTCAGCCGATGATCGGCGATCCGAGTTTCGCCCGAGCCTGCGAGAACGACGCGGAATTCAGCCGGAAGATCATCCGGTACGTTCACGGCGACGACGTCATTCCGCATTTCCCGCCGGTGACAGCGGGGCCGTACGAACACTTCGGGCGCGAGTACCGGTACCGGATCTCGCACCTTCAGCAGAGTGTGTCCGGCTGGTTGAGATACCTGGGATCCTCGTACCGGCCGCAGACCGGGGCGTGGCGCGAAACGAACACGTACACGTCACAGATGTCGAGCTTCCTCGGCTTCGCGCTGGGCGCGACGACGCTGGCCGCACGGAAATCCCAGATCCTGCGGGCGCTTCCCGTCGTGTACTCGCTGGAGGACCATCTTCCCGCTCACTACATCGCGGCGCTGACCCCTGGGCGCGTATCGGATGAATTCGGCGACTGACCTCGGTCTCGTACGTCCTCGGTGGCCGTCCTCGGTGGCGCGCTACCGTCGGGTGCCTCGTGCAGCCAGGCCTTCCACGCGGCGTTGACGACCCAGCCGGGAATCGTCGAGACGTCGGCCCCCCTCCGAGCCCTCACGGCCCGCAGCCCCACAGACCCACAGCCCCCTCAGCGTCGTACAGGACCCCCGCGGCCGGTCCTGGCGCCCGCCCGCCTCCGCGCCAACTCTCCCCAAACCCTCAGCCCTTGATGCTCCCCGCCGTGAGCCCGCCCACGATGAAGCGCTGGAAGATCGCGAAGACGCACACCACCGGGACGCAGATGACCGTCGCCGTGGCCATCAGAGCTCCCCACGAGGTCCCGTGCTGGCCGACGAAGGAGTTGAGGAGGACGGTGACGGGCTGTACGCCGGGCTCTTGGGCGAGGGTGAGGCCGAAGACGAACTCGCCCCAGCCGATGAGGAAGGAGAGCCCGGCCACCGCCACCAGGCCGGGCACCATGAGCGGCAGGACGATCCGGAGCAGTACGCCCATCAGCCCGCAGCCGTCGACCAGGGCGGCCTCCTCCACGTCCCGCGGCACGCCCCCCAGCACAGGGCGCAGCACGATCACCGCGAAGGGGAGGGTGAGGGTGGTGTCGGCGGCGATGAGACCGAGGTACGTGTCGTCGATGCCGGCCCGGCGTTCGAGGATGAACAGTGGGGCCGCCAGCACGATGCTGGGCGGCAGTTGGGCGACGAGCAGCGCGAGCACCATGGTGCCGGAGCCGCGCATCCGGACCCGGGCGAGCGCGTAGCTGAGCGGGACGCCGAAGAGCAGGGTGAGCGCGACGACTCCGCTGGAGATCACCAGGCTGTTGAACAGGGCCTGGAGGAGGGCGTCGTCGTCCAGTGCCGCCGAGTAGTTCTCGGTGGTGGCCGGGGCGGGGATCCAGCGCGGGGACTCGCCCAGGATGTGGTCCGGCTCCGTGAGGCTGGTGTTGAGCATCCAGTAGACCGGCAGCAGGAAGGCGGCGCAGATCAGCGTGGCGGTCGCGGTGAGCAGCCAGGGGTGGCGCGCCGGTTTCATACGGCCCCTTCCTCCCGGCGCAGCCGCCGTACGTAGCCGGCGCCTGCGAGCAGCGGTACGACGAGCAGGAGCAGTCCGGCGGCGGCGCCCTCGCCGAACCGGAAGAACCTGAAGAAGACCTCGTACACATAGAGGGAGAGGACGCTGGTGGCGTCGACCGGGCCGCCGCCCGTCATCACGAAGATGAGGTCGAAGACCTTGAAGGTGTAGACGAGGCCGAGCAGCAGCACCGTCACCGAGACGGGCCGCATCAGCGGCAGCGTGATCCAGCGCAGCCGCTGCCAGGCGCCCGCTCCGTCGATGGCGGCGGCCTCGTGCAGCTCCGGGTCGATGGTGTGCAGTCCGACCAGGAGCAGCAGCATGTTGAAGGGCACGCCGACCCATACGTTCGCGAAGACGACGCCGGCCAGGGAGGTGCCCGGGTCGATGAGCCAGTCGCGGGAGAGGGCGTCCAGGCCGATGGCTCGCAGCAGGGCGTTGTACGCGCCGGACTCGCCGTCGAGCATCCAGCGGAAGAGGGTGCCGCTGACCACCGGGGGCAGCAGCCAGGCCACCAGCAGCAGTGACCGGAGCAGGCCGTTCAGCGGGAAGGGCCGGGCGAAGAGCAGGGCCAGGGCGAAGCCGATCGTGAACTGGAACAGCAGCGAGCCCGCCGTGAACACCGCCGAGAGGCGGGCCGCATGCCAGAAGTCCGGGTCGGAGACGGTGGCCCGGTAGTTCGCGAGCCCGTTGAACCGCGTGGCTCCGCCGAGCAGACCGCTCAGGCCCACGTCGTGTACGGAGGTCCAGGCGTTGTAGAGCAGGGGGTACGCCAGGAAGAGGGCGAGGAAGGCCAGGCCGGGGAGCGTGAAGAGATACCCGGTGCGTCTCAGGCGGGCCGAGGGCGAACGGGACGGGCGTAGCGCGAAGGTGCGGCGTGGAGCGGTGGTACGGGGTGGTCTCACAGCGGTGGTACGGGGTGGTCTCACCGCCGCTCCAGCGCCTCGTCGATCTTCCCGGCGGCGGTCCGCGCCGCGGCCGAGGGGGCGGCCGAGTCGGTGAGTACGGACTGCTCGGCGTCGGCGACGTCCCGGGAGATGTCCGGGTAGCCCGGCCCGTACGTGCGCGGACGGGCGAGGGACAGCTGGTCGAGGAAGAGCCGCTTGGCCGGTTCGGAGGCCCAAGTGCCCGCGTCGGCAAGGTCCTTGCGGGACGGGAGGTTGCCGAACGACTCCAGGTACGGCACCAGGACCGACCGGCGCTGCGTGTACTCCAGCACCTCCCACGCCTTGTCCTGTTTCTCGCTGCTCGCCATCACGACCCAGTTCTCGCCGCCCAGGCAGGTGGCGGACTCCTTGTCGCGGGGGAGTGCGACGACGCTCCACTCCAGATCCGCCGCCTTCTCCAAGGTGGGGATCTGCCACGGTCCGTTGATCTGCATCGCGGCACGCCCGTCGACGAACCGGGTGTTGACGTCCTGCTGGGTCCAGCCCACGCACTGCTCGGACAGCGAACCCTTGGCGACCAGGTCGTCGAGGAAGGCCAGCGCGGTCTCCCCGTCAGTGGCGAAGGTGTCCAGGTCGCCGCCGGTCTGCCACAGGAACGGCAGGAACTGGAAGACGCCCTCCTCGGTCCTGATCGCGCTCATCGCCAGGCCGAACCGGTTTCCGTTGGTCAACCGCTGTGCCGCGGCGGCCAGTTCGTCCCAGGTGGTGGGGGGTTTCACGTTCGCGGACCGGAGGATCTCGGTGTTGTAGTACAGGGCGAGGCAGTTGCTGGTGTTGGGGATGCCGAGGGTCTTGCCGTCGACCTGGCAGCCGGCCCAGGGGCCCTCGTAGTACTGGTCCGCCTGCCCCCACTCCTCCACCCGCTCGGTGAGGTCGGCCAGCAGGTCGCTGCCGCCGAGGGCGTTCATCGAGACGTTGTCGACGATGGCGATGTCCGGGAGATCGCCGGAGACCGCGCCCAGGGTGATCTGCCGTTCCAGGTCCGCGAAGGGGAAGGTGCGGCGTCTGATGCGTACGTCCGGGACGCCTGCCTCGATGTCCTCGATGAGGGCGGTCATGCCGGGCTGGAAGTTCTCCAGGGTGAAGTAGTCCCACCAGGTGAGGGTGGTGGTCTCGCCGCTGCCCTGCTCTCGCTTTCCGGAGGCTTCGGTGGTCTCGGAGTTCCCGCAGGACGCGAGGGCCCCGGCCGTGCCGAGGGCGGCGGCTCCCGCACCCGCGGCACGCAGAAAGTGACGGCGGTCAAAGGCGCGGCGGTCAAGGGCACGGCGGTCAAGGGTGGACGGCATACGAGGCTCCCATCAGCGCGGGGAGCGGAACTCCCCTTCATGGACTCGGTCCTTCATGGACTCGGCTCAGAGGTTCATGAACGCATGTACTCGGGCTCAGAAATCGGAACCCGGGAAGTCCGGTATGTCGGGAAACTCGGGGAGTTTCGGCTCCGGTTCCGCACCGGGCACCGGCCTGCACCTGCCGGTACTCGCGCGCAGTGAGATCAGCGGCTTCAGCAGCACATGCCGGGGAGGCGCCTCGGGTGAGGTGAGCCGTTCCACCATCAGCTCGACACCGACCCTGCTCATCTCCGCGGCGGGGATCTCGGCGGCGGTGAGCTCCGGCGTCACCTGCTCCGCCCACCGCCCGGCCGCCACGCCGACGACGGAGAAGTCCCGGGGTACGGCACGGCCGTGCCGGGTCAGCCCGCGGTACAGACCGGCGAGGGCCGCCTCGTTCATGGTGACGATCGAGGTGGTCGCCGGGTCGTCCCGCAGGATCCGCTCCAGCACGGCCTCGCCCCCGGCGGTGTCTTCGTCGCAGAGGTACGCGTGCGGGGTGAACCCCAGCCGCGCCGTGGCCTCGGTGTAGCCCTCCAGGGCCAGGTGCGCGAAGCCGTACCCGCTCTCGAAGAGCTGTTGCGACCGATTGACGAAGGCGATCCGGCTGTGTCCCAGGTCAGCGAGGTGCTGTACGCAACTGGCCGACAGCCCGGCGAAGTCCAGGTCGACCCAGCCGGTCTCCTCCGCCCGCCGGTTCCTGCCGATGGTGACGAACGGGAACCCCGCCTTGGCGAGATGTTCCACCCGGTCGTCGTCCCGCCGGATCTCCATCACGATCAGCCCGTCCACCCGTCGTTCGGCGAGAATCCGCTGGAACGAGGGCTCGTTCTCGGATGCGCTGGGCGAGAGCAGCAGGTCGTAGCCGTACTCCGTGGCGGCCTCGGCCACCCCGCCGATGAAGTCGAGCTGCATCCCGGTGTAGTGCCGGCCGCGGCCGGCGGGCGGATAGAGCAGCCCGAGGGTGTGGGTACGGCCACTTCCGGGGGCCGGTGCACCGCCCCCGGACCCTGGGCCGGCATCCTCGCGCTCCGGGCCGCCGTTCTGGCGCTCCGGGCCGTCATCCTTCCGCCCCTGGGCGCCTCCCCCTGTCCCTGCC
>NZ_JAAKZX010000469.1 GCF_011045025.1 Streptomyces ureilyticus | reverse complement strand
CCCCCTCCCCCACCATCCCCCTCAACTTCAGCTCACGCATGGGTCACCTCCGAAGTCTCGCCAAGGACGATCCGGGCGAGGTTGTCCAGGGACACCGAGCCCGGCTTGAGGTAGTCGCTGTGGCCGCCGTCGCCCGCCGCGAAGACGCGCGCACCGAAGTCCGACGACACGGGGTCGGTGCCGAAGCCGACCGTGGTGCCGAACAAGTCGGCCTTGGCATGCGGGACGTCCGCGATCCAGTCGTCGGCACCTCGGCCCGCCCAGACGCGGGCGTTCGTGTGCAGTCCGGCGACGGAGTCGGCGCCGGTTCCGGGGCTGCCGAAGAGCGCGATGTCGGAGACGTCGAGGGCGCCCTCGGCGCCCTCGACGCTTGCGGGGCGCGAGGTAACGGCGGCACGGGATGCACCGGAGGAACCCTCGGCTGGGGCGGAACCCGCAGCCCGGAAGGCGCTCTCGGCCGCCTCCGCGCACACAACGCTTCCGTACGAGTGGCACAGGAGCGAGACCCGGCCCTGCGGATTCAGGACCTCCAACTCCCGTATGAGTCCCCGCAGTTCAGGAGCGGCATCCTTCGCCCGCCCCGTGGTGAGGACCTCGGGGCTTATCGTTCCGGGCGTCTCATAGCCGAGCCAGGCGACGACCGCGCCACGTATGCCGAGCCGTTTGTGCAAGGCGTCGGCACCCACGCGGAAGCGCTCGTACGTGTCCAGGTTCGTGTCGGAACCGGGCACGAGTACGGCCACGCGCTCGGCTTTCGCCAGGTCGCCGAAGACCTCGATGGCGCGGCCGGAGCCTCGGGCGTCGAAGGAGAGGAAGTGCCGGCCCGGGTTCGCCATGGAGCGGACCGCTGCCGCGCGGCCGTGGTCGCCGTGGTCGGCGGCCATGCGGGCCGCCTCGGCGGCGTTCGCGCGGTTCGCGGCGTACGCCTCGTCCAGGTTGGCCGGGGTCACTGCCAAGAGGCGAGCCGGTGCCGGGGCCGGTATCTCCGGGTGCGCGGCAACGGCGGAGACCGGAACGACCACGGCAGCCGTGACCAGCGCGGCGAGCAGACCGCGCGACAGCCGGCCGAGTCGCCCGAACCGCCCCGGCCGAACCGCCCGATCCGAACCAGCCGACCCGGCCGTCTCTTCCGCCGAATCCGGCCTCGCTCCAGGCTCCGGCAGCCTCAGCCTCCCCCGCACCCCCATGACGC
>NZ_JAAKZX010000468.1 GCF_011045025.1 Streptomyces ureilyticus | reverse complement strand
GTACATCGCCCGCTCTGAATAGCCGGAGGGACGGCTTCGGGCTCGGGCGATCCTGGTTGTCCACAGGGTTCCCCCGCACTGACTTCGGGCCAGTAATCTCAGCCGACATGGAGCAGAGGCATCTCGGCCGTACCGGCCTGCGTGTGTCCCGGATCGGACTCGGCACCCTCACCTGGGGCCGGGACACCGACGAGCATGACGCCGCGGACCTGTTGAAGGCGTTCTGGGAGGCGGGCGGCACCCTCGTCGACACGGCGGATGTGTACGGCGACGGGGAGGCCGAGTATCTGCTCGGGCAGCTCATGGAGGGGCTGGTGCCGCGCCGGGATCTGGTGATCTCGACGAAGGCGGGGAGCGTGCCGGATCCGGACCGGCGCTTCGACGGTTCGCGCGGGCATCTGCTCTCCGCGCTCGACGCCTCGCTGGCGCGGCTCGGCACGGACTATGTGGATCTTTGGCAGGTCCACGCCTTCGACTCAGGGACACCGCTGGAGGAGACTCTCCAGGCGCTCGACCTCGCGGTCAGCAGCGGCCGCGCCCGCTATGCCGGGGTGTCCAACTTCTGCGGCTGGCAGCTCGCCAAGGCGGCGACCTGGCAGCTCGCGGCGCCAGGGATACGGACCCGGCTGTCCAGTACGCAGATGGAGTACTCCCTGCTGCAACGCGGCGTCGAACGCGAGGTGCTGCCCGCCGCCCTGGACCTGGGCATCGGCCTGCTCCCGTCCTCGCCGCTGGGCAGGGGCGTACTGACGGGCAAGTACCGCAGCGGGACGCCCGCGGACTCCCGGGGTGCGTCGGAGCATCTGGCCCCCTTCGTCGCGCCGTATCTGGACGAGGCGGCGAGCGGCATCGTGGACGCGGTGACGACCGCCGCGGACGGGCTCGCGGTGACACCGCTCCAGGTGGCCCTCGCATGGGTTCGCGACCGGCCCGGCGTCGCCGCCCCCATCATCGGCGCGCGCAACGCACTGCAGCTCACGGCCGCGTTGTCAGTGGAGGCGCTTAGTCTTCCTGACGAGATCTGCCGAGCGCTCGACGATGTGTCGGCGCCCATACACCGCTATCCCGATCACGACTGGAGCACGCTGTGACCACGGATCCCGCCGCCGCGCCGTCCGCTGCCGCGCAGCCCGCTGCCGCGGAGGAAGCCGAGCCGGGGGCGCCGAACGTCGGCCTGGGGGCCGAGTCGGGCGCCAGGGCCGGGGGGCCCGGGGCGGAAA
>NZ_JAAKZX010000467.1 GCF_011045025.1 Streptomyces ureilyticus | reverse complement strand
CACCTCCCCACACCCCCATCCGCCCACCAACGTTGACGCGGACAGGAGCGGTCATGCCCGCCACGCACCACTCGTCATCACCCCCGACGCACAGCAATGGCACACCTCCCGCGAACGGGGTGAAACCCGGCCCGCCGCAGCGGGCTGCGGCCGAGAAGCCGGACCAGGCAGCGGCCGAAGAGCCCGCAAAGGCTGAGGCCACCCCCGCGAAGGCGGCGGAGGCCTCACCCGCGAAGAAGGCAGCCGCCAAACCGGTGAAGACCGCCAAAGCCACACCCACGAAGAAGGCGGCAGCCAAACGGGCGAAAACCACACCCGCCAAAGCCACGAAGGCCACCAAAGCTACGAAGGCCACGAAAGCCGCCAAGGCCGCGAAGCCTGCGAAGGCCACCAAGGCGAAGGCCAAATCGGCGAAGACCGCGCCGCCGAAACCCGAGTCGCCACAAGCCGAACCTTCGGTCCAGGCCGAACCCACAGAAGCCCTGCCACTGGACACCACGGCACCGGACCTCACCGCACCGAACGCCGCGCCACCCGGCGACGGCGCCCTCATCGGCCGTATCCCCGTCCTGGACGTCCGCCCCCTCGTGGCCTACGGGCGCCGCCCCGCCAAGGCCGTCGTGGGCGAGGCGTTCGAGATCTCGGCGACGGTGTTCCGGGAGGGCCACGACGCGGTCGCCGCCAACGTCGTACTGCGGGACCCGGAGGGCCAGGCCGGTCCCTGGACCCCCATGCGGGAGCTGACGCCCGGTACGGACCGTTGGGGCGCCACCGTCTCCGCGTCGAAGGAGGGCCGCTGGACCTACACCGTGGAGGCCTGGGGCGACCCGATCACCACCTGGCGCCACCATGCGCAGATCAAGATCCCGGCGGGGATGGACACGGAGCTGGTCCTGGAGGAGGGCGCGCTGCTGTACGAGCGGGCCGCCGCCGGAGTGCCGGAGAGCCGGGGCCGCCGCGACACACTCCTCGCCGCCGCGGACGCCCTGCGCGACACCGCTCGCCCCGCCGCGGCCCGGCTCGCCGCCGCCCTCACCCCGGACGTGGACCATGTCCTCGCCCGCCATCCGCTGCGCGAATTCGTCTCGTCCTCCGAGCAGTTGCCGTTGTTGGTGGAGCGGGAGCGGGCGTTGTACGGCTCGTGGTACGAGTTCTTCCCGCGTTCGGAGGGCGCCGTCGTGGAGACCGGCAAGCCCACCGTCAGCGGCACCTTCACCACCGCCGCC
>NZ_JAAKZX010000466.1 GCF_011045025.1 Streptomyces ureilyticus | reverse complement strand
TAGCTACTTGCCCCTGAAGAAGTCGTTGGTGCCGCTGCGTTGAGCTGTGGGGAGAGCTGGTTCCGGTCGTCGAGTGCGGCGACAGTTGAGCTGCGTCGTCGGCGGCCGGGGGTGGTGGCAGTGTTGCGTGTCGCGGGAGCGCAGGACACGTGGTGGGAGGTGCTGCCGGAGCAGGCGCGGCAGTTACCGGTCGAGCTGGCCCAGGTCGATGCGTACCTGGACGACGAGAGGTTCATCGCCCCGTGGCGGGAGGTGTTCGCTGACCGGCTGGGGCGGCCGTCGGTTCCGGTCGAGACGCTGCTGCGGCTGCTGTATCTCAAGCACCGCTACCAGCTCGGGTACGAGACGCTGTGCCGTGAGGTCGCGGACTCGCTGAGCTGGCGGCGGTTCTGCCGGATCCCGTTGACCTCCCCGGTGCCGCACCCGACCACGTTGATCAAACTGATGCGCCGCGGCGGCGCGCAGACGGTGGAACAGCTCAACACCGCACTGTTGGGCAAGCTGGTCGAGGACAAGCTGGTGCGGTGCGGCAAGCTACGCATCGACACCACAGTGATCGAAGCCGATATCGACCACCCCACCGACGCCGACCTGTTGGAACACGGCGTACGCAAGCTGGGCCGGCTGGTGCGTCGGATCCAGGCCGCCGGCGCCGCCCGGCGCACCCGTTTCCGTGATCGCAGCCGATCAGCAGGACGACGCTTGAAGGAGATCTCACGCACCCTGCGACGGCGCACCGGCCAGGCGCTGGGGGAGATCGACCGGCTCACCGGCGAGATCGCCATCGTGGCCCGCGCGACCTTGCGGGACGTTGCAGCGGTGGAGCGCAACGCCCGTCGGGCGCTGGGCAAACAGCACTCGGGGCGGCTGACGCACCTGGTCGGTGAGCTGGCCGAGACCGTGGCGGGCACTCGCCGACTGCTGGAGCAGACGGCTTTGCGGCTGGCGGGGATCCGCACGATCCCCGACCGGCTGGTGTCGTTGGCCGATCCCGATGCCCGGCCGATCCGCAAGGGCAAGCCCCAGCACCCCACCCAGTTCGGCTACACCGCCCTGGTCGCCGAAGACGAACGCGGCTTCGTCGTCGACCACCAAGTCCACCGCGGGAACCCGCCCGACGCACCGCAACTCGTCCCCTCGGTCGAGCGAGTGACCACGCTGACTGGCCGACCGCCCGGCACCGTCGTCGCCGACCGCGGCTTCGGCACCGCCGCCAACGACCGGGC
>NZ_JAAKZX010000465.1 GCF_011045025.1 Streptomyces ureilyticus | reverse complement strand
GTTCATGACCGGCTCCAGGGGCGGCGGCAGGACGGGGGCATCACGGGCATCGACGGGCATGGCTGGGCGGCGATTCAGCTTGCTCGCGGCCCGTCCTCCCCCCGTAGGAGGACGGGCCGCCGATAAGTAGCTTAGCCCTAAGCTACTTATCGTCAAGCTACTTTCTTGCGAGTGACCGGCCCGACACGGATACTCGCCCCATGAGCAGCACGCCCAAGCCCTCCCGGGACGCCGTCGACGCGATCATCGACCAGTGGGCCGTCGTACGGCCCGATCTGGACACCGCCGCGATGGAGGTGTTCGGCCGCGTCTGGCGGCTCTCCCGGACTGTGGGCGACCGGATGGAGAAGGCGTACGCCCGGTTCGGGATCTCGCGCGGCGAGTTCGACGTACTGGCCACGCTCCGGCGGTCCGGCGCCCCGTACACCCTCTCGCCCCGCCGGCTCTCCGAGACGCTGATGCTGACCACCGGGGGCATGACGGGGCGGCTCGACAAGCTGGAACGGGCCGGTCTGCTGCGCCGGTCTCCCGACCCCCACGACCGCCGCGCCCTACAGGTCACGCTCACGAACAAGGGGCTCGCGATGATCGACGACGCGGTCGAGGCCGGGCTCGCCCTCCAGACGGAGGCGCTGTCAGCGCTCGACGAAGAACAGGCCGGCCAACTGGCCGACCTGTTGCGTCAGTTGCTCGCCGGGACGGTCAACCCACAGCGGTAGCCAGCGCCTCCTGGATCCTCCGCGTCCGCCGACACCGTCGCCCAGGCCGCGTATCCGTCGAGGGGAGGGCCCCTCCGGTGAGAACACGTCGAGGGCGCCGTCCTCGCCCACGTACCGCGACACGTGCGTACGTGTGCGAGGACGGCGCCCTCGACAGAAAACTTCTCGGCAGAAAACTCGGAGAGGACCGAGGTCAGGAGGAGGCCTGCACCTGGTCCTCGCCCTGCATCCTGCCCTGCGCCTTGCCCCCGGGCTTCGGCTTCGGCTGGCGGTCCGTCGACCTGTCCAGGACCATGACCAGGCCGGTGATGACCGCGAACAGCGCGATCGGTGCCACGACGAACAGGCCCAGCGTCTCGATGACGCTCAGTCCCTGGCCGGGGTCGTCGCCGTCGTCGGGGATCAGGGCGAGGGCGGGGGACGACATGAGCAGCAGCATCAGCGTCGTGCCGGCTGCCAGGGTGCCGGCTCGCAGGGCGTTCTTCTTGTCCACGGGGCCACGGTAGCTAACGGGG
>NZ_JAAKZX010000464.1 GCF_011045025.1 Streptomyces ureilyticus | reverse complement strand
GGGCTCGGCCGTGGGCTCCTGGGTCGGCGGGGACGTGCTCGGGGCGGCTGGTTCGGAGGGCTCGGTCGGTGGGGCCGATTGGGGTGGCTGGGCCGGCGGCGTCGTCTTCGACGGCGACGGTGACGACGGCTCCGGCGAGACCGCGTCCGGGATGCTCGCGCGCATGTCGCCCGGAGGGCCTGCGCTGTCCCGCGACGGCGTGTCGTACGAGAACAGCCCGCTCGCGAACCCGGCGGCGGCCATCACCGCAGCGCCGACCGCGGTACCGACGAGGGCGAGCCGACGCCGACGGCCGCGCCTGCGGGCGGGCTGCTCGGGCTCGGGGAGGGGCAGCGGGCCGGTCACCGGGTCCGGGCCAGGGGCCTGTGCGTCGAACCGGTGGAGGTCCGTCAGGTGGAGGTCGGCCGTCGGGGCGTCGTCGGGCGAATGGGCCTGAGGTGCCGGAGCCGGGGCGGCCTGAGACGGGGTCGCGGCTGCCGGAGGCGAGTTCGGTACCGAGGGCGGCCCGGGCCGGTGCCACCTCGCCGGCGGCGCAGACGGGTGCTGCCCCGCGGGCGGTTCAGACGGGTGCTGGCCCACCGGCGGCCCGGACCTGTGCTGGCCTGTGGGCGGCTCGAACGGGTCCTGGCCCGAGGGCGGCGCAGACCGGTGCTGGCCCGCGGACGGCCCGGACGGGTGCTGCTCCGCGGGCGGCGCAGACCGGTGCTGGCCCACCGGTGGCTCGTACCGGTGTTGCCCCACGGGCGGCCCGGACGGGTACTGGCCTGAGCGCGGCGCAGACCCGTGCTGCCCTGCGGCCGGCCCGGACTGCCCCGGCTGTGTCGCGGGCGTGCCCGGCCCACCGGGCTCGGTCAACGGGTCGCCCGCCCGGGAGGGCATGTGCTCGACAAACGGGTCGCCCGCTCGCGAGGACGTGGGCTCGGCCCGGGGACCAGCCGTCTCCGACACCATGGGCTCGGCCAACGGGTCAGTAGCCCCCGAGTTCCCGGGCTCGGCCAACGGGCCAGCCGTTCCCGAGCTCACGGGCTCGGCCCACGGTTCAGCCGCCCCCGGGCCCCCGCGCTCGCCAAGCGCGTCGCCCGCCCCCGAGGACATCGGCTCGACCAACGGGTCAGCAGCCTCCGAAGACCTGGCCCCGCTTAACGACGACCCCGGAGCCCTCACATCCGAGCCCGCACCCGAGACACTCGAGCCTGCACCCGAGACACGAGAGCCCGCCCCCGGGACGCCCGAGTCCGCACTCGGGGCGCCCGAGCCCGCACC
>NZ_JAAKZX010000463.1 GCF_011045025.1 Streptomyces ureilyticus | reverse complement strand
GGGTGGGAGCCGCCCTCGCCACCCTCACCTCCCTGTGCCGCGACCTGATCCGCCGCACCGAGGACGGCTCCCACCCCGGGCTGCGCCTGACCGCCGTACGCCACTTCATCGACGCCGCCGCCCAGCCGGACACGATCACCGCCTGGCTCTCCGAAGGCACCGTCCCCGGCGGCCCCGAACTCGACCCCGAACTGCGCTGGCGCATCCTCGGCCGCCTCGCCGTACTCGGCGCCATCGACGACGCCGTCATCGAAGCCGAACTCGTCCAGGACCCCAGCGCCACCGGCCAGGAAGGCGCCGCCCGCTGCCACGCCGCCCTCCCCGACCCCGAAGCCAAACACCAGGCCTGGGAGGCCATGTTCACCACCGACAACCTCTCCAACTACCTGTTCACCGCCACAGCCAAGGGCTTCTGGCAACCCGAACAGGCAGATCTGGTACGGGACTACGTGCCGCGCTACTTCAAGCAGGCCCCGGCAGTGGCAGCCCGCCGAGGCTCCGCGATCGCAGAGGCAGCGGGCCGCTGGGCGTTCCCGGTATACGCGGTCTCACCCGAGACACTCCGCCTGGGCAAAAAGTGCCTGACCAAGGGCAACCCGACCCCGGCGCTGCACCGCAAGCTGGTGGACCAGCTGGACGACATGGAGCGGGCGTTGAGGGTGAGGGAGGTGTGACGGCTCCTTCTTAAGCTGGGCTGGGGGGCAGCGCCCCGTTTAGGGGCGCGGGGCTGTGACATGTGCGGCTCCGCCGCGATGGGGGTCCCCCCGCTCGAGCGAAGTCGAGAGTGGGGGAGCGAGCAACCACCGTCGGCCCGCAGCTACAAGCTGCCCCTACCCACCGAGCTCTTTACCTGCTCAACCCGCGGAGCGAACCCGTACCCCCATTCGGGTAACGATCGTTGAGCCTCCGGGCGCGCAGCCCCAACCCCGCGCCCCGGAGGACGACCATGAGCCCGCTCGCAACAGGCCCCGCACCGGGCCTGAATTCAGGCCTCGCTTCAGGCCCCCAAGGCCCGGCCGCCCTGAGGCCGTTGCTCACCACGGTCCTCGACGCACTACGCACCGGCGCCGCCGCAAGAAGAGGCCCCCTCCCCACCGGCGGCCCCGAAACAGTCGCCGCACGCATACGCACCGCCCTCGGCGACCCCATGCCCGAACACGGCGACCCGGACGCGCTACGCACCCTCGTCCACGCCTTCGCCGCAGGCGCCGCCGACCCCGACAGGCTCGTAGACGAAGTACGTCTCGCCTGAGCGCAGCAGCACAGGAGCCTCGGGC
>NZ_JAAKZX010000462.1 GCF_011045025.1 Streptomyces ureilyticus | reverse complement strand
TAGCAGCATGGAAGGCCATGACGCGGCGCATTACCCGGTGAGTCTGGCAGTACTGCCCGGAGAGACACTGAAGCTTCAACTCGGGCACGACACCGGCCTGTTCGACGACGCTTCTGCACGGCAGATGGTGGAGCGGTTGCGGCGGGTTATCGAGGAGATGGTCGCCGATCCTGGTGCGCGGATCGATGGCGTCGACGTGCTGGAGCCTACGGAGCGCGAGCGACTGTTGGTCGAGTACAACGACTCGGCCCGCCCTGTCCCGGACGGGACGTTCCCGCAACTGTTCGAGGCTCAGGTGGGGCGAACGCCCGATGCGGTCGCGGTCGCTTACCTGGACACGTCGGTGTCGTATGGGGAGTTGAATGCGCGGGCAAATCGGTTGGCGCGGGTGTTGGTGAAGCGGGGTGTGGGTCCGGAGCGTCTGGTGGGTCTGGCGTTGCCGCGCTCGGTGGACATGGTGGTGGCGGTGCTGGCGGTGCTGAAGGCCGGCGGCGCGTACCTGCCCATCGACCCCGACTATCCCAGTGAGCGGATTGCGTTCATGCTCCAGGACGCCGATCCAGTTTGCGTCCTCACTGCGACGGAAACCGATCATGTGGCAGCGGAGGTGGGGGTGCCGTGTAGCCGGATCGAGGACCTCTACGACGGCGCAGAGGCCGGCTTTGTGGCGAGTGACGACCTTGCTGAGGGCGAGCGGCTTGGGTGTCTGCGCGCGGACAGCCCGGCGTATGTGATCTACACGTCGGGGTCGACTGGCCGCCCCAAGGGTGTGAGCGTCACGCATACCGGGCTGGCGAGTATGGGTGCGATGCACGCCGACCGGTTCGGTGTGGGCCCTGACAGTCGGGTGCTGCAGTTCGCTTCGCCGAGTTTCGACGCTTCTGTGTGGGAACTGGTGATGGCGTTGCTGTCGGGTGCGGCGTTGGTGGTGGCGGACAGGGATCGGCTTCTTCCGGGGCCGGCGCTGGCGGAGTTGGTAGCGGCGGCAGGGGTGACGCATGTGACGTTGCCGCCGTCGGCGTTGGCTGTATTGCCGGCTGATGGGTTGCCGTCGGGTGTGGTGCTGGTGGTGGCCGGTGAGGCGTGTGCGCCGGATGTGGTGGCGCGGTGGTCGGTGGGACGGCGGATGTTCAACGCCTATGGGCCGACCGAGTCGTCGGTGTGTGTTTCGGTCAGTGATGTGTTGGTGGGTGGGGTGGTTCCGCCGATTGGCCGGCCGGTGTGGAACACGCGGGTGTATGTGCTGGATGGGGGGCTGCGGTTGGTGGCTCCGGGTGTGGTGGGAGAGCTGTATGTGGGTG
>NZ_JAAKZX010000461.1 GCF_011045025.1 Streptomyces ureilyticus | reverse complement strand
TGTCCAGCTCCGTAGCGGTATCGAGGCCGGCGTCCGCCCAGGCTTCGTGTACGGCCATCAGCGCCAGCTGCGTGACGCGGTCCATCCGGCGCGCCTGCGCGGGCGGGAGGGCTGCCGCGGGGTCCACGGCCGCGGGTGCGGCGATCCGCACCGGCAACTCATGGGCCCACGGTTCGTTCAAAACCCGGGCTCCTGACCGGCCTTCCAGCATGCCCTGCCAGCTGGAGGTGACGTTGGCGCCCAGGGGCGTGACCGCTCCGAGTCCGGTGACCACGACATCCGACGCTCCGGCGGAAGCTTTCTCTACCACGATATTCCTCATTCAGTTATCTGTTTGACCAAAAGGGTAAAGCTACCTGAACGTCGCAGAATGGGGGCTGTCAGGTGGAGTTGGGTCGCAGTCGTCTTCCGCGTCGTAGAGGTGCGGGCCCAGCAAGGCCGGTGTCAGCCCCGTACGACGGGCACAGTAGACCGGCCCGGTCGCTGAGTGTGCCGGTCGTTTGCCCCACAAGGAAAGGTGCCTACTCGCAGAACTGCTCCAAGTTCGCTTGACCGAACCTGGCGAACGCCGCTCGCGTGCCTGGGCCAGCGATGCCGTCGAGGTCGCCGGTATACCTCCAGCCGCCGTTCTTGAGAAAGTACTGAAGTCCCCTGATCGTCGCCGGGCCGACGATTCCATCAACATCGAGGCTTTGGTCCCAGTGGTTATTGAGGAAGTTCTGTATCGCCTTCCAGCTTTCCTTGCCGAGATACCCGTCCACTTCGATGTCGACGAGGACTGAGGTGTTCAGGAAGCACTGAACGCCGTAAGCCTGGTACTTGGTAAGTCCGAGGTTGTTGTACGCGGCCACCGCTGCGGGCGAGGCTGCAACCGCAGACCTCGGGGCCGATGACGCGGGAGCCGCCATGGCCGTTCCAGCGGTCGCCAGGCCGCCGGCGGCGATCCCGACCGCGGTGGTGGCACTGACGAGTGCCT
Source organism: Streptomyces ureilyticus (assembly GCF_011045025.1). Taxonomy (GTDB): domain Bacteria; phylum Actinomycetota; class Actinomycetes; order Streptomycetales; family Streptomycetaceae; genus Streptomyces; species Streptomyces ureilyticus. The sequence continues at coordinate 349 of NZ_JAAKZX010000461.1, read as the reverse complement.
TGGTGAGAGCTCGCATGCTGTTCCCCTCCGTTGACGTGCGATGAACGGAACCGACCGCACCGGCGGGCTCCGCAACGAGACTGCGGCTTCGGCGCGCTGTCCGGCCACCGTTGACGCAAAAGTGGCCTCATCCCGGGACGTCCCAGACGCTGACCTGCTGAAACGTTGTCCGCCGAGTCACTGCGGCGGGACGACTGCGCGCGGGCGATGGCTGATTCTTCAGGAGGGCGGGACCCCGGTTCGCCGTGACGGATGATCTCGACAGCGAACTCATCCCGCAGCGCGAAGGGGTGTACGTGTCCTCCTACGACCCCGACCCACTGACCAAGCGTGCTTTCATCTCGAGCCC
>NZ_JAAKZX010000460.1 GCF_011045025.1 Streptomyces ureilyticus | reverse complement strand
GATCTCCCCCCACCTCAAACCCCGTCTCGCGACCGCCCTGTTCCGCCGCTACCTGCGCGCCTGCGTCCCCACCGGCCCTCACCGGAACGACCCGCCGTCCGGCACACGTCCCGAACGCGTTCTCGACGAAGCCCGGCGGATCGGCCATCCCCACCACCACTGATTCGAGCCGCCCAGGAGGACCATGCCCCGCCCCCGCCAGAGGACCTACGCCGACTACCTCACCGACGACATCGGCCGTCAGCTCAGCAACTTCACCGAGTACCTCGCCCAGCCCGGCCTTTCGCCGGAAGCAACCACACGGGCGCTGGCACGGGTACTCGACCCCGAGGAGGGACTCCTCGGCCGCTTCACCAGCCTTGTGGCCACCGCCTCGGCGTTCGCGAAGAACCAGGCGGAACGCGGCGCCCTGCCGGCAGAGGTGTGGCTCGCCCTCGGCCGGGCCGCGAACGAACTCGATTCCCTCGGCCTCGACCTCGACGAGCACGCCGACACCCTCAAGCAGTTCAGCGCCCGCCCGGCCGCCACGACGGCACAGCCTCCGGTCGCTGCGCCGCTCGTCGTACGGCGGCGCCGGTGAAGAAAAAGCAGTGGCAGGGCTGGGGGCCGGGCGAGCAGGCCGAGCAGCACTATCTCGTTGAGCCCCGTGCCCTCGCCGGCGGCGGCGACCTGAGGCACGTCTCGGAGTTCCTGCGCGCCTGCGGATGGCAGGACAAGTCCAGGCCCGGCGGCCCGCTCGTCCTCGACAGCCCCGACCGCACCATCCGGATCGGATACAACCCCCATGTCCTGCCGGGCGGTTGGACGATCCACGGCAAGGCCACCGCGCACCAGGGCGAGTGGACCGTGACCCTGGGTCGGCAGACGCCGGTGGAGATCGTCGCCGGGCTCACCGACGCCCTCACCCGCCCCCGCTCCGCGCACGCCCCCAATGTCTGGGCCCCGCTTGAGGAACAGCGCTGGAACACCACGCGCGATGCCCGGCACTTCGCCGCGGCCAGTCCCGACGGGACGGCGTGGATGCAGTTCCACCAGGACCAGCCCGGCCACGCCATGTGGTGGTCCGGGGCACACGATGAGCGGGGCAACGGCTGGACCGCGACCTTCACCGCCTCCACCCCGATGCACCTCGTGCAAGCCTTCTCCACCGCGCTCGCCAGCCCCGAACCCGTGATGCGCCCGCGCGGACGCGTCCCGCACAGCAGTCAGATCCGCACCACCTCCGTCTCCGTCCTCCCCTCCCAGCTCAGCGCCTGGCAGCAGGCCCGCGTGCACGCCGCCCGCGCCGCTACCTGGGCCCGCAACTGGACCGCCAGCCGGCCCCGCAC
>NZ_JAAKZX010000045.1 GCF_011045025.1 Streptomyces ureilyticus | reverse complement strand
GCTCCCCTCCCCCGTCCCCGAGTCCGGCAACGAAGCCGGACGCCCGAAGGATCCGCCATGCCGAAAACCACCACGCCGACGGCACCCGCGGCCCCACCGACCGAGCCCGACCCGTACGCCCTGCGCGCCGAGGACGTCCGCGAGGCGCCCGGTACCTTCACCGGGCGGCTGCGCCATCTCGGCCCCGGTTTCGTTCTGTCGGCCGCCGTGGTCGGCTCGGGCGAGCTCATCGTGACCACCTCGCTCGGCGCCGAGGCCGGGTTCGTACTGCTGTGGCTGGTCGTCATCAGTACGGCGGTGAAGGTGTGGGTGCAGATGGAGCTGGCCCGCTGGACGATCCTCAACGGCCGTACGGCGCTTGACGGTTACCGCGACGTCGGCCCCCGTATCGGCCGGGTGAGCTGGATCAACTGGCTGTGGATCGGCATGGACTTCGCCAAGATGTTCCAGCGGGGCGGCATCATCGGCGGTACGGCGGCGGCCTGTTCGGTGATGTGGCCGGTCACCGGGGAGGCGCTGAGTTTCCGTTCGCTGGCCGTGTGGACGGTGGTGGTCACCGCGCTGGCCGTGATCCTGCTGCGTACGGGCCGGTACAGCGTGGTGGAGCGGGTGTGCTTCGCCTCCGTCGTCGTCTTCACCCTCGTCACGGTGGCGCTGGCGCTCGGCTTGCCGATGACCGAATTCGGGTACGGGGCAGGCGAGTTGGGCGAGGGCTTCAGCTTCCTCATTCCCGCCGGAACGGCCGGGGTGGCGCTGGCCATGTTCGGGATCACCGGGGTCGGCGCCGACGAGATGACGACGTACACCTACTGGTGCATCGAGAAGGGCTACGCCCGCTGGACGGGCCCGGACGACGGGAGCGAGGAACGGGCGCGGCGGGCCGAGGGGTGGCTGAAGGTGATGCGCCTGGACGTCGCCGCCGGCTGGCTGGTCTGCACCCTGTGCACGCTGTCCTTCTACGTCATCGGCGCGGCCGTGCTGCATCCGCAGGGGCTGGTCCCCGAGGGCAACGCGATGATCACCACGCTGTCGCGGATCTACACCGACACGATGGGTCCCTGGGCCGAGTACCTGTTTCTGATCGGCGCGTTCGCCGTCCTCTTCTCGACGCTGGTCGGGTCGACCGCGAGCGTGCCGCGGCTGTGGACCAACACGCTCGGGCTGCTCGGTGTCATCGACTGGCACGACGTGCGCGTACGGCGGCGCACGATCCAGATCCTGACGTGCTGCCTGCCGCCGGTCTGGGCGTCGTTCTTCCTGTGGGTGCAGTCACCCGTGCTGATGGTGCGGATCGGTGGCATCGGCGGCGGTGTCTTCCTGCTCGCCGTGGTGATCGCGGTCTGGCGGCTGCGGTCCACCGGCGTCGACAGGCGCTTCCGCGCCAACCCGTGGCTGACGGCGGCGCTGGCCGTCAGCAGCGCGGCGATCGTGTTCCTCGGCGTCTACGGCGTACTGGACGTCTTCGGCATCAGCCTCGCGGGGTCCTGAGTCGGCCGGGTGCGGGCGGGGTACCCGGGAGCCGCGACACGGTGCCGGCCCGCGGGAGTCACGGGCCGGGGGAAGGAGCCGGACGTGGCTGAGAAGGACCGGCTGCGGACCTACCGCGGCAAGCGCCACTTCGACCGGACCAAGGAGCCGCGGGGAACCGAGGAGCCTCAGGGAGCCGGGGAACCTCGTGGCCAGGACGCGTCCTCGGACGACGGGCGGCACTTCGTCGTGCAGATCCATGACGCGAGCACCATGCACTTCGACTTCCGGCTGCAGGTGGACGACGTACTGAAGTCCTGGTCGGTGCCGAAGGGCCCGTCGGCCGATCCACAGGACAAGCGGCTCGCGATGCCGACCGAGGATCATCCGCTGGAGTACGAGGAGTTCGAGGGGGTGATCGCCGAGGGCGAGTACGGCGGCGGAACGGTCATCGTCTGGGACCGCGGTACGTACCGGCCCATGAGCCATGACCGGCGGGGGCGGCCGGTGCCCTTCGACGAGGCGCTGGAGCACGGTCATGCCAGGTTCTGGCTGGACGGCTCGAAGCTGCACGGCGGCTACGCGCTCACCCGTTTCCGCGGCGGCGAGCGCGAGGCGTGGCTGCTGGTGAAGACGGACGATGAGCGGGCCCGGCCCGGTGATCCCGGTACGCCCGATCCGCGGCGGGCCCGCTCGGTGCGCAGCGGGCGCACGCTGCGGCAGGTCGCCCGGGAGGAGTGAGCGGCGATGACCGACACCGACACCACCGGCCTCCTGGGCACGCTGTCCGCCGACGAGAGCCGGCGGCTGCGCGCGGCACGCCCCGGCGTGGAACTGGCCGACCGGCCGATGCTCGCCACACTGAGCGACCGGCGGGACTTCCCCGGCGGCTGGATCTTCGAGCGGAAGCTGGACGGCGTCCGGGTGCTGGCGGTCCGCGAGAGCGGGCGGGTGCTGCTGCTCTCCCGTACGTACAGGCGGCTCAACGACACGTACCCGGAGATCGTCGAGGCGCTCGACGAGCAGTCGTGCACGGACTTCACAGTTGACGGCGAGATCGTCGCGTTCGCGCACGGCCGGACCGACTTCGCCCGGCTCCAGCAGCGGATGGGGCTCACCCGGCGGCGGGAGATCGAGGCGACCGGTGTGGAAGTGACGTACTACCTGTTCGATCTGCTGCGGCTGGACGGCGCCGACACCACCCAACTGCCGTTGCGCTCCCGCAAGTCGCTGCTGCGTCGCGCCCTGACGTTCCGCACCCCGCTGCGGATGAGTACGCATCGCAACGCGGGTGGAACCGAGTTGCTGGCCGAGGCCTGCGCCCACGGCTGGGAGGGGCTGATCGCGAAACGTGCCGACAGCCGCTACCAGCCGCGCCGTTCGCCGGACTGGCTCAAGCTGAAGTGCTCCCAGGGGCAGGAGTTCGTGGTCGCCGGTTTCACCGAACCGGCCGGCAGCCGCGTCGGGTTCGGTGCGCTGCTGCTCGGCTACTACGACGGGGACAGGCTGCGCTACGCGGGCAAGGTGGGCACGGGCTTCGACCATCGCACCCTGGTCGCCCTCCGCGAGCGCCTGGACGCACTCCACACCTCGGCCTCGCCCTTCACCGACCGGGTGCGGGAGCCGCGTACCCACTGGGCGGATCCGGAGCTGGTCGCGCAGGTCGAGTTCACCGAGTGGACGCGGGACGGCATGCTGCGGCATCCGCGGTTCCTCGGACTGCGAGGCGACAAGACGGCGCGTGAAGTCGTCCGCGAGCGGCCGGCGGGATAGGCCCGCTCGGGATGCGCCGCATAGGCCCGATCGGGATGCTCAAAGTGCTCGGGGCGCTTGGGGTGGTCAGGATGCTCAGGCGACGACGCGGATCGTGCTCAGTTCCGGGTCCGAGGCGTCCGGGAGGTTCATGCCTCCCCGCAGCCCCGTCCGCAGATAGCGCAGGACGGGCTCGGTGAACCGCTCGCCCGGCAGGACGGCCGGGATGCCTGGCGGATACGGCGTGATCATCTCGGCCGCGACCCGCCCGGCCGCCCGCTCCAGCGGAACGGCCTCCGAGGGGCGGAAGTACGCGTCGCGGGGCCGGCAGGCCTGTTCGAGCCGCATGTCGTCACCGCTCGGTACGTCGATGTCCGGCAGCCCGGCCGCCAGTTCACCGGCATGCTCGGCGAGATCGCGCAGGGCATCGGTCAGCGGCCGGGTGGTGTCGACCGAGTCGGCGTGGGTGAGCTGGGCGTTGATGCGCCGGTGGTCCGCGAGGTGTACGTCGATGTGGTGCTCGGTGCGCAGCCAGTCGGCCGCGCGGTAGCCGCTCGTACCGAGACCGCTGACGTCGATGACCGTGGGCAGCGGATCCGAGTCGACGGAGAGGCTGGGGCCCACGAGGTCGTCGTGGCCGAGGACGTGCAGTCCGGGGATCTCGTCGATGGTGCGGCGGACGTCAGCGGCGAGTCGCAGTGCGCCGTCCAGGAGGTCCTTGCCGTGCAGGACCATCTGGCGGCGCCAGGCGTCGAGTCCCGCGTAGATGAGGACCGAGGGGCTGGTGGTGCCGAAGAGGTCGGCACGCGACCGCAGGGTGTTCGTCTCGATCAGGGAGCCCTGGAGGTGGTAGACGGAGCCCTGTTCCAGTCCGCTGCCCATCTTGTGGATGCTGGTGACGCAGACGTCCGCGCCGGCGTCCATCGCCCAGGACGGCAGGCCGGGGTGGAAGGGCAGATGGGCGCCCCAGGCCTCGTCGACGACGAGGGGCAGTTCGCGCGCGTGGAGAACGTCCGCGATGTTCCGCAGGGCGGCGCAACTCCCGTACGGGGTGGGGCTGGTGACAAGGGCGCCGCGTGCGTCCGGGTGGCGGATGAGGGCCTCCTCGAAGTCCTCCGGGCCGGGTGCGTGCGCGAAGCGTTGCTTCTCGTCCCATCGGGGATCGGCCCAGACCGGTTCGATGCCGGAGAGGATCAGTCCGGAGATCACCGACTTGTGGGCGTCGCGTCCCACGATGAGCTTCTCGCCCGGGCCCGCCACGGCGAGCATCGCCGCCTTCACGGACAGGGAGCTGCCGCAGGTGGTGAAGTACGTGTGCTCGGCGTGCACCGCGTCCGCCATGAGCCGCTCCGCCCGCAGCAGCACATCACCTCTCGTACGCCGGTCGTCGAGGCCGCCGGAGGCCAGGAGGTCGGAGGCGTAGACGGCGTCGCCGAGGATGGCCCGGGCCTGCGGTTCGGCGCCTCGCGCCTGCTTGTGGCCGGGCGGGCTGAAGGCCAGTTCGCCGCGCTCGTGATGGCGCCGCAGGGCCTCGAGTACGGGGGCTTGCGTGTGGTCCACGGTCGCCGGCCTCCCTCGGGCGGGGACGTCGGGGGTTGGGGTGCGTGCTGCTCAGTCGGAGCCGCCCACTTCGGTGGCTTCGCGGTTCGCCCGCGTGCTCGGGGTGATGGGGTCGCCCGGTCCGCGGTCCCGGCCCTCGGTGGTGTCCGTGTCGTCCTCGTGCCCCTGCTCCTTGATTTCCTCCAGGGCCTCTTCGGTAGCGGTGCGGGTCTCCTTCTGGCGCCCGGCCGGGCGCCGCATGATCTTGCGCATACGCGGCGGGTACCCGCTGGGCCGGTGGGCAGTCCGGTCCGGCGTCTGTGGGGAGCGGTCCGGTCCACCGCCCGTCATGGCGCAGTCAGGTCCGCCGCCCGTCATGGCGCAGTCAGGTCCGCCGCCTGTCATGGCAGCCGTACCGGCACCGCTCCGGCTCCGGCTCCGGCTCCGGCTCCGGCTCCGGCTCCGGCTCCGGCTCCGGCTCCGGCTCCGGCTCCGGCGAGCCGACACGAAACCCGTCCCGAAAAACGCCTCCGGCGACCGCACGGGCCGAGCCCGATACGGCCGCCGGAGGCTCATCGCGACGGCGAGCCGGGCCTACCGGCCGGTCCTCTTCGCGCGGTCGGCGGGCTTCTGCGCGGCTTCCTGCGCCTGGCCCGATATCTCTTCGGCGCGACCCTCGGCCTCCTGGCTCCGGTCGCCGGTGGCCTTGCCGGTGGCTTCCTTCATCTTGCCCTTCATCTGCTTGGCCTTGCCCTTTGCCTTCGCCATGATGATCCGTCCTTTGCGGGGAGTTGGACTGGCGTATCCACCCTGCGCCCGGGTCTGCACCTTCGCAATTCGTGAACACTTCGCCACGCTGAGTGAGCACATGCACTTCGAGGCGGCCCGCACTGGCACACGGCTGGACAAGTGGCGACGATGGAGGAACACGTCAGCGCTCCGACCCCGGAGGGGACGATGACCTCACATACCCGTTCGGGAGCTGTCGAGCCGGCCGGTGACCCACAGGAGGCGACCGTGCCTGACGAAACGGCCCGGATCGTCGCGTTGCAGGAAGAGGTCGGCCAGTTGAAGGAAGCCGTGACCTCGCATGCCGTCGTGGACCAGGCGATCGGCATGACGGTCGCGCTGGGGCGGGTGACACCCGACCAGGGCTGGGCCGTTCTGCGGGAAGTTTCCCAGCACACGAACATCAGGCTGCGGAATGTGGCGGAGCTGATCATCATCTGGGGACAGAAGGGCGAACTGCCGCCCGATATTCGCGCCACGCTGGAAGACGCCCTCGATCGTCACGGGCCGACACAGATTCCGGGCGAACCACCCCTTGAACCGCCTTCCTGAAGCACCCTTGGGGAATCGCCCCCCTAATCACCTCCGGAAATCCGCACGACGGACCCGGTGATGTGTCTTCAGCATTCCCCAACAGGGCAGGGCGACTGCTTTGTTCGGACGGATCCGAAGCGTTTCGGATCCGTCCTCGTGGTTAGTTCGGACATCGGCGGCACACTGGCAAACCGCTCCCGGGAGGGTTCGGCAGTGAGCTCGCCGCTCGGTCGCCCGGGCCGGGGACACCGGCACCGGGCGACCGAGTTCGTCCGCTCCGGGACACGGCGCGGACACGACGGCGGGCCGGACATCAGACGGCGGCCCTGTCGGCGATCAGACGGCCTTCTCGGCGAGGGCCTTCTCCCTCAGTTCGGCGCAACAGGCGCTGAGCAGCCGGGACACGTGCATCTGCGAGATGCCGAGCTGATGCGCGATCCGGCTTTGTGTCATCCCTCCGAAGAAGCGCAGGTAGAGGATGGTGCGTTCGCGTTCGGGGAGTTCCTGCAGACAGGGCTTCACGGCCTCGCGGTCGACGACCAGATCGAACCCGGCGTCGGGTTCGCCGAGGACGTCTCCCAGTGCGTAACCGTCGTCGCTGCCCGGCAGCTCGGCGTCCAGCGAGAGGGCGGTGAAACTGTCGAGAGCTTCGAGACCGATCCGTACGTCGTCCTCGCTCATCCGCGCGTACTCGGCGATCTCACTGACGGTGGGCCGACGGCCGGACGACGTCTGCGAAAGGTCCTTCACGGCCGTACGGACGCGATTGCGCAGGTCCTGGACCCGGCGCGGTACGTGAAGAACCCACATATGGTCCCGGAAGTGGCGCTTGATCTCGCCGGTGATGGTCGGGATCGCGTAGCTCTCGAAGGCGCAGCCACGGTCCGGGTCGTAACGGGCGACCGCCTTGACGAGGCCGAGGGCCGCGACCTGGCAGAGGTCCTCGACCGACTCGCCGCGCCCCCGGTACTGGGTGGCGATGCGGTCGGCCATGGGCAGCCAGGCCCGGACGATCTCGTCGCGCAAGGCGTCGCGCTCGGGCCCCTCGGGCAGGGCGGCGAGCCTTTCGAAGGCCGCGGCCGTGTCGGGGGCGTCGTCGTGCGGGTGTTGCTTCGATCTGACGGTGACTCGCATGGTGCGTCGCAACTCCCTCAGAAGGTGCCGAGACAGTCACCATGGGAGAAGGCGCACACGGACCGTTCGGAACACACCCGCGATCTGGCGGACCAGCCCCCACGGACGTGCCTCCTGTCCGAAGCACTTATGAGTGCATTTGCCCGGTATTCGCTCACCCAAACGCAATCGTTCAAACCCAGTGGGCAGTACTCGTTCGATCCACCGGCGTGGGAATGGCGTGACACCGAGCTATCAACCGGTCCCGAGATGCGACGAGCCCGGCTGAATACCCGTAATTCGCGGCCGGAAAATGCCGAACGGGAGCCACAAGCCGCTGTTTCGCTCGGCCGCGCCGGGTACTCGCGAGTGATGGACATCGTCACGACACGACTGGCCATCGACTCCGCGGTGGCTGGTGGCGTGGTGCCGTTCCTGGTCGGGCTCATCGTCGTCGGCGGCCTGATCTGGGCCGTGGTGCGCGGCCGCCGGATCCGCGCCCGCGAGCCCGCACCGCCACGCCCCGAGGAGCAGCCGAGGCCGCCCGACTCCGGCCCCGTGCATGAGGTCCGCGAGCGGCGCGAGCCCGTCGAGGTGCCGCGCGGCCGCCACCGGACCACCCCGCACCGGCTACGGGGACACGGCAACCTCCGCACCCGCCGCGCCGCGGACCAGGAGGCGCCGAAGTGCGACGAGAAGTCCAGCGGAGGCTTCGGCAGCGGCGGCCCCGGGCGGACCTGATCCGTCGACGCCCGGAAGGAACGGGAAGGAACACGCACATGAGTCACACCGACCGCGACACCCTGCCCCTGCCCGACTTCGACCATCTGCCGCTGGGCGGCCTGCGGACCCGTATCCGGTCGCTGTCCACAGACGAGGTCGAGCAGATACTGGCCTACGAGCGCGCACACGCGGACCGTACGCCGGTGGTGGAGATGATCAAGGCCCGGCTGTCCGAGCTCGCTTCCGGGGCGGAACCCACGGGCGGCGACCCCACGGCCGTACGCCCCGAACAGTCCCCGCAACGCGCGGGCCGGACGGTCTCACCCGCCACCGCCGCGGAGGCGACCCACCCGCCGCCCCACGGAACTCCGGACCAACGCGGCAGGCCGAAGGGCAACCAGACCTGAGGCTCCGCCTACCCGGTGCCGGGGCCTGCCGGGGCATGTGGCCGACTCCGTATGAGCCGGACTACCGTGGATACCCGTCATCCCCATGAAGGCGCTGATCATCAACTGCACCCTCAAGGCCTCGTCCGAACCGTCCAACGCGGAAGCCCTCGGTGCCGCCCGAGCCCTGGCCGACCGGCGGCCTCTCGGGGCACCTGAGGGCTGAGGCCGCCCCGCGTGGGTGCCCTTCTCGCACTGGCTTCCGCAGCCCTCTACGGCGTCGTCGACTACGCCGGTGGGCTGCGTCTGCTTCCTGGGCGACAGGCCCACGCTCCTGGCCTGGCTCGGCATCTGCGTCACGGTGCCCGCGCTGTGGCTCGTGTCCGGTGGAGAGACCCGCCACGGAGCGGGTGCGACGCCGGCGACCGTGGACGGTCTCCTCGCCAGCCTGGGCGTGGCCGTGCAGTACATCGGCCTGGCGCAGGCGAGCGCGGGCAGTGGGGTGTGGCCGGTGGTGGCGGGGCGGGTGGCCGCGGTCGTCGTGGTGCTGCCCGGCGTCTGGCGGCGTGGCCCGCAGTTCCGGCAGTCCCCGAAGGCACTGGTTCAGGCGGTCGCAATCGGGGCTGGCGCCGCTCTCGGACTGACCCTCTACCTCTGGGCCACTCGGCTGCAGATGCTGGCCCTCGCCGTCGTACTGGCGTCACTCTATCCGGCCATCCCCACGGTCCTCGGGCTCGCGATGCTCCACGAGAAGGTCAGCCGCAGACAGCTGGTTGGCCTGGTGAGCGCGGGCACGGCGATCGTCCTGCTGACCTTGGGGTGATGACAGGGTTCAGCCCTCGATGCCGTACAAGCATTCGAATACAGGCGTAACCTGACCCATGTCCACCCACCTCCAGGGCTCGCTCTTCGACCAGACCGACGACATCCGCCTCGGCCCGCCGCACGGGCTGCGCAGGACCCGGCTCGGTGACGGTGCCTGGATCGATCTGCTGCCGGGGTGGCTGAGCGGGGCCGGTGCGCTGTTCACGCGGCTTGCCGGCGAGGTGCCCTGGCGGGCCGAGCGGCGGCAGATGTACGAGCAGACGGTGGACGTCCCGCGGCTGCTCGCCCACTACGGTGCCGATGACGTGCTGCCGCACCCCGTTCTGGACGAGGCGCGGGATGCCCTTTCCGCGCACTACGCCGAGGAGTTGGGGGAGCCGTTCACCACCGCCGGGCTCTGCTACTACCGGGACGGCAGGGACAGCGTGGCCTGGCACGGGGACCGGACCGGGCGGGGCGCGCGCGAGGACACGATGGTCGCCATCCTCTCCGTGGGCACGCCGCGCGATCTGCTGCTGCGGCCCCGGCGCGGCGGCAGCACCGTACGGCGCCCGCTCGGCCACGGGGACCTGCTCGTGATGGGCGGCTCCTGCCAGCGGACCTGGGAACACGCGGTCCCCAAGACCACGCGGGCGGCCGGACCCCGGATCAGCATCCAGTTCCGGCCGCACGGCGTGCGATGACCGGGCCCTCAGGTCCGGGCCCACAGGTCCATGACCTCAGCGGAGGTCGCTCTCCTTGAGGTAGTCGGAGCCGATGAGCACCCTCTTGTAGTTGCTCTTGTCGACGCTCACCGGCTCCAGCAGGTAGGCGGGCACGACCTTCTCCCCGTTGTCGTACGTGTTCTCGTCGTTGATCGCCGGCCGCTTGCCGTGGACCACCGCGTTGACCATGTACGAGGTGATGAGCGCGAGTTCGCGGGTGTCCTTGTAGACGGTCTGCGTCTGTTCACCGGCGATGATCGACTTGATCGAGGGGATCTCGGCGTCCTGCCCCGTGATGATGGGCAGACGTCTGCCTCCATCGCCGTAGCCGTGAGCCTTCAGCGCTCTGACGATCCCAAGGGACATGCCGTCGTACGGAGAGAGGACCGCGTCGACGCGCTCGTTCTCGTAGTGGGAGTCGAGGAGTTCGTTCATGCGCTTCTCGGCCCTGACACCGTCCCAGCGCAGGGTCGTCATCTTGTCCATCTCGGTCTGCCCGGATCTCACGACGAGTTCGCCGCTGTCGATGTAGGGATCCAGAACCTTCATGGCGCCGTCATAGAAATAGCGGGTGTTGTTGTCGTCGGGCGAGCCGGCGAACAGCTCGATGTTGAACGGGCCCTCGGCACTGCCGTTGACCAGGCCCAGCTGCTCGACGAGGAAGTCGGCCTGGAGCTGGCCGACCTGCTCGTTGTCGAAGGTGGCGTAGTAGTCGACGTCGGGGGTGTCCAGGAGCAGGCGGTCGTAGGAGATCACCGGTATTTTCGCCGACTCGGCCTTGCGCAGCACCTCCTTGAACGCGCGTCCGTCGACCGCCGCGATGACCAGGGCGTCCACACCGTCGTCGATCATCGCCTGCACCTGCTCGACCTGGGCCTTCGGGTCGTCCTCGGCGTACTTCAGGGTGGCGCCGTAGCCGAATCCCTTGACCTGGTCGACCATGCTGCGGCCGTCGCCGATCCACCGCGGGGACTTCGTGGTTGGCATCGCTATGCCGACGCTTTCGTCTCCTGAACTGCCCACGTCTCCACTCTCCCCGCAGGCGGCGAGGGACAGGGACAGGGCTGCGGACAGGGCCGCGGCTACGGTGATGCGGACGCGCATGGTCATCTTCCTCACAGAGTGACAAGTCACCGCACCGGACTCGTTCGTACGGCTCGTACGGCCGGCGGGTGCGCCAGGTGAACCGACACCCGGGAGCGGTGAGCTTCCGGGGTCGGCCGGCCTCACCGGGGCCCCGGCGAGGTGGTGCGGCGGCAGACCGTTCGGTATGTGTCTCGGAGCGGTTTTCCGTTGAACCCGCACACGAGCAGGCCGGAGTGACCGGCCCCCACGCGCGCGGACTCGAACGTGGGGCGACGGGAGCGTATACCGACGGAGACGCTCTGTGGTCGACTTTCGTCACATTGATTGCGTCAGCGCACGACCAACGAGCAAACGTGCAACAGAAAGCGTCCCGATCCGAACCGGAACCGGCCTACAACTCGGCTTACTCTGGGGTCAGTTGGGCAACCAAGTGCTCGGCGAGCGCGCGGACCTGCGACATCAGCCCGTTCCAGGATTCCGTCTCGTCCCCGAGATAGATCGACCGCGCACGGGCCAGTACGGGCCGGTGCCGTTCTGGCAGGCGGTCAAGTGCCCAGTCGGCAGCGGCATCCTTGGAGGTGATCGTTCCGGTTTCCAGCGTGGTCCAGATACGGGCGAGGGTCAGCAGGACGTTGCGGGTGTCCGACTCCAGCTCGGCGAGCAGCTCCGGCACACCGGCGACGATCGCCCGCCGCAGGTCCTCGTGCGGGACGGGATCGAGAACGTCCGCGGGCGGCGGGCCGAACAGCGGAGCGTTCCCGAGCAGCACCATCGTGATCAGCGGCGCGAGATCGGGCGCGGGCGCCGGAGCGGGCACCACCCCGCGCTCGAACTCCTCGCGCAGCCACTCGCCGTAGAGGAACTCGCAGCGGGGCGGATAACGCCAGGGGCGGACGTCGCCCCAGGCCACGACGGTGAGTTCGACGGGACGGCGGCCGGTTCCGCTCGGGGCCTGCCTCCCGGAGACCTCGAGCAGGCCGTGGACCAGGGCCCGCCGCTCCTGCTCCGTCGTTCCCCGTCGTGCGACGACGAACAGGTCGAGATCGCTGCCCGGCCGCAGTCCGCCGAGAACGGCGGAGCCGTGCAGGTAGACGCCGACGACGTCCGTACCGAGTACGCGGTGCACCAGGCGCAGGACGTCAGCGGTCTGGGAATCGGGGAGGGAGCCGGAAGGAGGCGTGCGGTCGTTCACGGTCGGGATCGTAGGGTCAGAGCCCCGCGTCGCAGCACCCCTCCCGCCGCATCAGCCGTCCGACCTCGAGCCAGTCCTCCTTCTCCATCGAGTTCCCTGGCGGGTGCTCCTCCGAGCGCCGGGTCGCGGGCTCGTACGAGGCCACCAGGTCCTCGGTCGTGTACGGCACCCCGCCCCGGAGTACGGAGACCGTACGGACGAGGGTGTCGAAGTCCGTGAAGGGGTCGCCGTCCACCACCGTCAGGTCGGCGAGCCTGCCCGGCCGTACGGTGCCGAGGTCCCCGTCGACGCCGAACAGCCGGGCGGGCAGCACGGTCACGGTGCGCAGGGCCGCCGCAGGGGACAGTCCGCCCCGGTGCAGGGCGCGCAGGCCGAGGTGGAGGGAGAGGCCGACGGGGACAAGGGGCTGGTCAGTGCCGAGCGCCACGAGGCCGCCCGCGGCGAGGATCCGCCGGTAGATGTCGGTCTCGGTGCGCAGCGTCGCCAGCTGGGCGGGGGTCGGGGGCACGCCTGCGGACTGCTGGACCAGCGCTACGTCCCAGGGCGGCATCACGGCGGTGACCCGGGGGTCGTCGGCGAGCCCCGGGTCCGCGCCGAGAAGCGGCGAGGAGGTGAACGGCGTGGCGCTGAGGCCGAAGTTGACTCCCCGCGCGCTGTAGATCTCCACCAGGTCCTGGTAGGCCCGCCCGGAGGCGGTCACCGCATGCCCGAACTCCCCTCGCTGCGTGGCCTGCAGATGGGTCGTCAGGTCCTGGCCGAGCTGGACGCCCGGCGACAGGAGATGGCCACCCGTCCGTACGCCGAGGCGCTCGTGGGCGAACCGCGCGGCCTCCTCCATCACCCAACTCGGCGCTCGCACATAGGTCTTGACGAAGTCCCAGTCGAGCGCGGCACCCCGCTCCAACGAGCGCCGCAGCCCCTCTCTGGTGGCGTGGGCGCGTCCCATGCTGTAGGCGACGCGGGGCCCGTCGAGCAGTTCCCCCGTGGTCAGCAGCCGGGGTCCGGCCAGCTGCCCCGTCGCCACGGCCTCGCGGATCCGGGCCTGCTCGTGGGCGAATCCGCCGAGCGACACGGCGGTGGTGATGCCGTAGGTGAGCTGGCCGACGGTCTGGCGTCCGCCGTAGGTGATCTGCCAGGGGTGAGTGTGGGTGTCCCACAGCCCGGGGACGACGGTGTGGTCCGAGGCGTCGATGCGCCTGAGGGCGCCGCGCCGCCGGTGCGGTTCCACGGCGGCGACGCGTCCGCCGCGTACCACGATGTCGACGTCGTCCCGTACGGATTCACCTGTGCCGTCCCACAGTTGACCGGCGTGCACCACCGTGTCGGCGGGTACGGGTCTGCGCTGATCGAGCGGTACGCGGACCGTCCGCGCCGGTCCGCCGTCGATGTCGGTGAGCCGCGGCCGGGCACCCGACACGTACAGCAGGGTCTTCGAGTCGCCGGACCAGGAAGGGTGATCGGCCGGTTCGGTGGTGAGGGTGCGCAGGGAGCCGCGCGGGGTGCCGTCCGATGCGACGGGCAGCAGGCAGAGCGCGGATTCGACGATCACCGCCATCCAGCGGCCGTCGGGCGACCAGACAGGTCCGGAGTCGTACCGGTCGGCGAGTGAGACATGGGGTGCGACGGAGTGCAGGCGGTCGGTACCGGTGCGGGTGTCGACGACTCGGATGAGGTTGTACCCCTCGCGGAAGCGGAGGTTGAGACGGCCCCGGTCGCAGAGCGCGAGGTAACGGCCGTCGGGCGACCAACTGGGCCGGCCGGGCAGCCCGCCCGCGCCCAGCGGGGTCGCGAGCACCCGTTCCGTACCGGCCTCCAGATCGCGGACGACGAGCCGCCCGGTCATGTCGAGGCAGGCGAGCCGCGTGCCGTCGGGCGAGAGCGCGGGATGCACTCGGCCGCCGGTCGCGAGCGCGGTCTCCCTCCCGGTGGCGAGATCCCGCCGGTACACGCCGAGCAGTCCGTCGCGGTCGTCGGCGTACAGCAAGGAGCGCCCGTCACGGGCCCACACGGGCCCGAGGAGATAGCGGGTGGGGTCCGACCGGCGCAGCCGCTCCGGTGCCCGGCCGCCCGAACTGTCCGCCAGCCACAGCGAGTTGAGCGCTGCGAACGCGATCCGCCGCCCGTCGGGCGACAGGGCGGGCAGGTGGATGCCCCGCACCGGTCGCGCACGCCCCTCCCCCAGGTCGTACTCCTTGACCCGATAACGCGGCCGGTCCACGGGCAGCACGCCCTCGAAGGGGATCGCTTCCGGCTCCGCCGGTCTCTCCGGTCGTACGAGGGTGAACTGGCCGTCCACGGTGAGCAGGAGCTCTCCCGCCGTCGTCCAGCGCGGGGGCACCGGCGCGAGGTCCCCTGCGACCGTGACGAGCTTGCCGTCGACGACCAGCGTGCACGCGCCGTTGGGCGCTGCCGTGACCCGCAGATACGCCAGGCGTCGGCCGTCCGGTGCGAGGGCCGGAGTCATGACCTGCGCGGTCTGCGTCTCGGTGTGCTCCACGACGACCGGTCCGGTGCCGTCGGGCGGCACGGCTGCGATGGTCCGGGCTTCGAGTGCGGGGCCGGAGGCGGTAGTGACGCCCTTGGCGCGTACGAACAGGATCCGCTTCCCGTCCGGCGACCAGGTGGGGTCGAAGTCCTCCCAGGCTCCGTCCTGGAGAGGGCCTTCCTGCCCGGGGAGGCCGGTGACGCGGGTCAGTTCGCCGGTGGACAGGTCGAGCACATGGATGCGGTACGGGCTCCCCGTCACCGGGTCGCCGCCGCGCTCGGAGGCGAGGGCGAGGCGGGTGCCGTCGGGCGACCAGGCCGGACCGCGGTCGTCCCAGGGGCCGTCGGTGCGCTGCCGTACGTCGGAGCCGTCCGGGCGCATGGTCCACACGTGGAAGCCGCCGCCCTCGTAGGCGCAGAACGCGATGAGCTTGCCGTCGGGGGCGTACACGGGCCGGTTCGGTTCGAGCCCGGCTGGGGTGAGGGGGACGGCCTTGCCTCCCGTACGCGGCAGCGACCACAGGACGTTCTGGATCTCGGCGATCAGCCGGTCGCCGCCGGGAGCGAGGGTCGCGGAGCCATTGGTGGCCGCGGTGAAGGACAGCGCGAGCCCGGTGCGCGGCTGTGCCACGGCGGGCGTGGCGCCGACGGCGGTGACGGCTCCGGCGGCGCCCGCGGCGGCGAGGAGTTGCCGACGGGAGAGTGCGGATGAAGGGGACGGCGAGGGGGTGGCGTTGCTCCTGTCACGGTCCATGACTGAGCACGCTCGCGTATCGCGGAGCGCGTGAGCAACAGGGCCATTCAGCCAAACGGGTTGGCCCTTCGGCGGTCAGACGCGCTTCGCGTGCAGGGTGCGCGCGAGCCGGGTACCGAGCCAGCGCTTCAGTCTGCGCAGCGCCTGGAGTTGTTCCGCCGCCCGGTCGATCCGGTAGTAGAGCTGCGGCGGGACGTACGGCAGCAGCGGGGAGTGCCGCTGGCCGAGGAGGGCGAACATCCGGTGCGGAGGGAGGTGGATGTAGCGCGGCAGGTTCTCGTACCACTGTGCGCTGAGGCGGGCCGCGCTCTGTACGGAGAGCAGGGCCGACTTGCGTTCCTTCTCGTACGCGGCGAGGGCGGGGGCGAGTTGGGGCACTCCCTGTTCGGCTCCGCGCAGGGCGGCGGCCAGGGCGATGGCGTCCTGGAGGGCGAGCGTGGTGCCCGCGCCGATGGAGTAGTGCGTGGTGTGGGCGGCATCGCCGAGCAGGACGAGGTTGCCCCGGGACCAGGTGCGGTTGGTGAGGGTGGGGAAGTTGCGCCACCGAATACTGCCGCCGGGGTCTGTACCGCCGGAGTGTGCGCGGCCGATCAGCCGGTGCCCGTCGAGCAGTTGGGCGAAGAGTTCTTCGAGGAGCGCGAGCCCTTCGGCCTCCCCCGCCCGGTCGAGGCCGAGCCCGGTCCAGGTCCGGGGCGAGCACTCGACGACACAGGTGCTGGCGTCCCGGCTGAAGCCGTACGCGTAACACCAGATCCAGCCGTGCGGCGTCTCCACGAAGGCGAACGTGAACGAGTCGAAGACCTTGGTGGTGCCGAGCCACAGGTACTTGTTCCGGCCGAAGGCGACCTCGGTGCCGAAGTGCCCGGCGTGCCGCTCGCGCACCGCGCTGCGGACGCCGTCGGCGGCGACCACCAGGTCGGCTTCCGGCAGTTCCGCCTCGCCCGCGATCTCGTGCCCGAACTCGAGGCGTACACCGAGGGATTGGGCCCGCTCGGCGAGGAGGTCCAGCAGCCGGCGGCGGCCGATGCCGTAGCCCTCGTCGCCGTGGTGCCTGGTCGTACGGTCGTCGATGTGCGCGACCCCGTCGCTCCAGCGGACGGAGCTTGCGCGGATGGCGCGTGTCGACTCCGGGTCGCCGGCGTGCAGTTCGTGGAGGAGATCGCCCCAGTACGTGACGCCCCAGCCGTACGTGGAGCCGGCCGGGTTCCGCTCGTAGACGGTGATGTCGTGCGACGGGTCCTGCCGCCGCATGAGGATCGAGAAGTACAGGCCGGCCGGGCCGCCGCCGACGCAGGCGATCTTCATGGGCACCCCAATGGTCGCTCGTTGTCTCCAGGTGATCAATCGACAACACAGGGTAGGAACGAGGCGGGCGGCGCGCCGGGCGCACCACGCCGCGTGGCGTGCCGCCGAACCGGGAAAGGTGAACCGGAAGAAGCGCACGCAGAAGCGCACTCCGGGACGAGGCGAGGCAGGACGCATGGACACCAGTACGTGGGTTGTGGTCCTCCTGGTCGCCGCCCTGCTGGCCGCGGTCCTCACGGTGGCGGTCGTTTTCCTCGTACGGCTGGTACGGACCCGGCGCGCGCTCCGGCGGGCGGGGCTCCCGACGGGCTCGCCCTGGGTCTTCTGGGGAGCCGTCGCCTACGTCGTCCTGCCGACCGACCTCCTGCCCGACCCGGTCTACCTCGACGACATCGGCGTACTGCTCCTGGCCCTCAGGTCCCTGCGCACTTCCGCGGACCCGCAGCGCTGACGTGGCCCCGGGGCACGGGCCGGTTCACCGGTGCTCTGTGCGCGAGGCGGCGCAGCGCGCCCGGGAACTGGCGTCCTGACGGCACGGGCCGGGAACCCCCGCTCGCCGGTGGGACGTTGTCCGGTCGACGCCCCTCGGGGCGCGGACAGCGATGTAGGGCCTGACATGCCGGACAGGCCCTGAGCACCCGACAGGTGGCGGCACGATGAGCGAGTTGGTTCCCGGAGGCAATCTGGCCTTGCCCGGTGGCGCCCTGACGCTTGAGGTGCCGGGGCCGTTCGACGTGTCCGCGCTGATCACCGATGACGGCGGCAAGGTGCGCTCGGACGGCGACTTCGTGTTCTACAACCAGCCGAGCGCGCCCGGTGTGCGTCTCACCGGCGGGACCCTCGCCGTCGACCCGCCCGCGCTGCGGCCGGGGGCGAGCCGGGTCACCGTGGTCGTCTCTCCCGCCGAGCCCGGCACCCCGCTGGGCCGGCTGCCGGCGCCGAGCCTGCGCGTGACCGGGCCGGGCGGCCGTGTCCTCGCCCGGTTCAATCCGCCGCGGCCCCAGCAGGAGACCGTGCTGCTGCTCGCCGAGATCTACCGCCGGGGCACGGCGTGGAAGATCCGCGCACTGGGTCAGGGGTACGCGGACGGACTGGCAGGCATCGCCCGGGACTTCGGCGTGGAGGTCAGCGAGGACGCGGGCGGGGGCGCGGGCTCGCCTGTTCCTGGAGGATCCCCGGCGTCGGGCTCCAGGGGCGCGGGGGTCGCGACGGCCTTGAGCGTCGCCCGTGCCGGGCTCGACCGGCTGCGCGGCGCCGGGCGCCCACCGGCAGGGCGCCCGGGCGGCCCCGCACCGGCACCCGCACGCGCACCCGCACCGGCACCGGCACCGAGCGCCCGTATCGCGCCTGCCGCACCGGCCGGGGGCTCTCGCGCCGCAGACCCCGACGGCTTTCTCGGCCTGGTCAACTCCGCGCGCGCTGCCGCCGGTTCACCGTCCGTCTCCCGCGACGCCCGGCTCGACGCCGCCGCCCGGGCTCACGCCGCCGGTATGGCCGCGCAGGGACGCCTCAGCTCCGAGGGCGCGGACGGGCTCTCCGTGTACCAGCGCGTCACCGCGGGCGGATACGCATTCCTCACCGTCGGCGAGCACCTGGTCTCCGGCCCGCGCACCCCGGCCGAGTTCGTGGAGTACTGCCTGTCGAACGAGCAGTCCCGCAGCACGCTCCACGACCCGGCGTTCACCGAGACCGGCATGGCGTACGTCCCGGACAGCCGCTCCGGCACGCTGTACTGGACGGCGCTGTGGGCCCGGCCCCTCACTCCCGGCGGGCTCGCGCAGACGGCCGCCGACGTCATCGCGCTCACCAACGCCGAGCGTGCCTCGGCCGGACTGCCGCCCCTCGCCCCGGACCCCCTGCTCACCATGGCGGCACAGGCGCACAGCGCGGACATGGTGGCCCGCGCCTTCTACTCCCACACCTCCCCCGACGGCAGCGAACCCTGGCACCGCGCCGCCGCCGCGGGCAGTACCCGTCGCACCATCGGCGAGAACATCGCCTGCGGCCAGCGCTCCCCCTCCGAGGTCGTGCAAGGCTGGATGAACAGCCCCGGCCACCGAGCCAACATCCTGAAGCCGGCCTTCACCCACATAGGCATCGGCTTCGCGGGCGGCGGCGCGGCAGGCACGTACTGGACGCAGCTCTTCGGCGCCTGAGCGCCTCACCGACCGCATGCACCGATTCGCATCTGCGCAGGTCAGAGGCCTGTTATCGATGATGACAACGGTCACCGATGCAGCCTTTGCCGATCTCCGCAAGGTGCGCTTCACTGCGTGAGTCAGCCATTGATTCGAGGGGGCACACAGATGACCAGCGCGCAGCATGCACACGGGCCGGGCGGGGGCGCCGGGCACGAGGGGCACGCGCACGGAGTGGGCGCGGACACGGACCGCCGCTGGCTCGCGATCGCGCTGACACTGATCGCCTCGTTCATGGCGATCGAGGTCGTCATCGGCATCGTCGCCCAGTCGCTCGCCCTGATCTCGGACGCGGCGCACATGCTCACGGACGCCGTGTCCATCGTGCTGGCGCTGATCGCGATGCGGCTGGCCGCGCGCCCGGCCCGCGGCGGTTTCACCTACGGTCTCAAGCGGGCCGAGATCCTCTCCGCGCAGGCGAACGGGCTCACGCTGCTGCTGCTCGGCGCCTGGCTGGCGTACGAGGCCGTGCACCGCCTGATCGATCCGCCCGAGGTGGAAGGCGGGCTGGTGCTCGTCACCGCGCTCGCCGGAATCGCGGTGAACATCGCGGCGGCCTGGTGCATCTCGAAGGCCAACCGCAGCTCGCTCAACGTCGAGGGCGCCTACCAGCACATCCTCAACGACCTGTACGCGTTCATCGGCACCGCGGTCGCCGGTCTGATCGTGCTGCTCACCGGTTTCGCGCGGGCCGACGCGATCGCGACCCTGGTCGTGGTGGCCCTCATGGTCAGGGCGGGCTACGGGCTCGTACGCGAGTCCGGGCGAATCTTCCTGGAGGCGGCTCCCGCGCACCTCGATCCGGACGCCATCGGGGACCGGCTCGTCGCGCACGGCACGGTGACCGAGGTGCACGACCTGCATGTATGGACCATCACCTCGGGGCAGCCCGCCCTGTCCGCGCACATCCTGGTGGACCCCGGCGCGGACTGCCACACGGTGCGCCGGGACCTGGAGAAGACCCTCCACACCGACTACGGGATCAGCCACACCACGCTGCAGGTCGACCACGCACCCGCGGACCTCCTCGAAGTCCGCGCCGGCGCCTTCGACGACGCCCACTGCGAGCGGCCGCACGGCCCGGTCCACCGCGACGAGCCGCACCCCCACTGACCGGCTACGGCGCGGACGACTGCCCGCTGGTGCCGCTCAACTTCCGCAGTTCCCCGCCGACATCGGCGCGCAGCTTCTTCAGGAGTGCGGGCTTGGCGCCGCCGATCGCCCACTGCGGGCCCACGAGGTACGTACCGCCGTACACGGCGGCGGCATCCAGCCACGTCTCCTTGTACTTCTCCTGCGGGAACGTGGTGATGGTCCAGTCGCCGCGCGCGGTTCGGCACACGCCTTCGCGCAGTTGGTCCGCCTCAATGCGGATCTTCGGCTTGCAGTCCGACAGTGACGCGATGACCTCGACCTTCGCCGGCGCCGCCACCGGCGCCTGGGAGACCGTACTCGGGTTCGGGCTCGGCTTGCTCGCCGGTTCCGCCGAGTCGGCCGCACACCCCACGAGCAGGGTGGTCGACAAGGCCGCCGCGACGGTGCACAGGGGGCGGAGGCGGGATCTCGTCACCGTGGTTTCCTTCCTGGACTGGGCCTGGAGTTGGGCCTCGAGAGGGATTGGTTGTGCCAGGAGGTACGAGACGTGGTGGCGGGACGTTCAAGATTCGCCGAGGGCAGAACGCGTTCCCCTTCCCGTCACGCGTCACGCTCCTAGGCTGGAGCGGTGAGCAGCCACGCGCCCGAAGAAGCCCGCGTCATTCCCTTGCGACCGCGACCGGTACCGGCGGAGCCGGCGGATCCCGCTGTGCCCGCTCCCGCTGTGCCCGCCGAGCCAGCGCGCAAGGAGCCGCTGTGGCGGGACGTCGTGGGTGACGTCCTGCGACGCGAGCGGCTCGCTCAGGAACGTACGCTCAAGGACGTCGCCGACGCGGCGCGGATCTCGATGCCGTACCTGTCCGAGCTGGAGCGCGGCCGCAAGGAGGCCTCGTCCGAGGTCCTCGCGGCCGCCGCCCACGCCCTCGGACTCGGCCTCGCCGACCTGCTGGCCCGCGCCCACCGCCAACTCGTCCGGCCCGCCCGGCCGCTCAGGTCCCGCACCGCGCGCCGCTCCACCGAGGCGCAGTCGCGGTTCGGCGAGGTACGTCTTCTCGCGGCCTGAGCCCGAGCGAACCGGCTCCGTTAGGCCGCGGCCAGCATCCGCCGGCTGAGCACCTCGTCCGCGAGGCCGTACGCCACTGCCTCCTGCGCGGTGAACACCTTGTCGCGGTCCATGTCGGCGCGCAGGGTCTCCACGGAGTGTTGCGTGTGCAGGGACAGCACCTCCTCGACCTGCGAACGGATGCGCATCATCTCCTTGGCCTGAATGCTGAGGTCGGCGGCCGTTCCCCGGGCGCCGCCGCTCGCGGGCTGGCCGAGCAGCACCCGGGCGTGCTCCAGGACGAACCGCCGTCCCGCGTCGCCACCGGCCAGGAGCACCGCCGCCGTCGAGGCTGCCTGTCCGACGCAACACGTCGAGATGGGCGCGTTGACGTAGCGCATCGTGTCGTAGATCGCCATCAGCGAAGTGTTCGAGCCGCCGGGCGAGTTGATGTAGACGGAGATCTCCTGCTCGGGAGCCGACGACTCCAAGTGGAGCAGCTGGGCGATGACGACGTTGGCGACTCCGTCGTCGATCTCGGTGCCCAGGAAGATGATCCGCTCGGCCAGCAGCTTGCTGTAGATGTCGTACGCGCGCTCCCCCTGCGGGGTGCGTTCGACGACGTTGGGGATCGTGTACTGGCTCACGTCAGAGTCCCATCCGTCGCTTCGAGGTGGCCGGGCGCACGTCGTCGAGGGACTCCACGACGCGGTCGACCATTCCGTACTCCCGTGCCTGCTCGGCCGTGAACCAGCGGTCGCGGTCGCCGTCGCGGGCGATCGTCTCCTCGCTCTGGCCGGTGTGCTCGGCGGTGATCCGTTCGACGGTCTTCTTGGTGAACTCGAGGTTCTCCGCCTGGATCTGGATGTCGGCGGTGCTGCCGCCGATGCCGCCCGAGGGCTGGTGCATCATGATCCGCGCGTTCGGCAGCGCGAAGCGCTTGCCGGGCGTTCCGACGGTGAGCAGGAACTGGCCCATGCTCGCGGCGAAGCCCATGGCGAGGGTGGCGACGTCGTTGGGGATCAGCCGCATCGTGTCGTAGATCGCCAGGCCCGCGTTCACGGATCCGCCCGGGCTGTTGATGTAGAGGCTGATGTCGGTGCGGGCGTCCTCGGCGGACAGGACGAGCAGTTGGGCGCAGACCCGGTTCGCGGAGACCTCGTCGACCTGGGTGCCGAGGAACACGATGCGCTGGCCGAGGAGTTGGGCGGCCAGGTGGTCGTCGAACCGTGACGGAGGTGTGTCGCCCTCCTCGGCTCGGGGTGTCAGGGCCGGGGGCCGGCCGGTCGCCGGGGACCGGCCGGTGCTGAGCGGTGCCATCGCTCCTCCTTGTGCTGGCGGGTGGTGGCGCGGCCCGGTTCGCCGCGGTGCTTCCACCCTCGGCCCGGCGAAGGCGTGGCGTAAGGGATCTCGGCCCGCAGCAGATTTGCCAACAGCAGAGCGCGCGCGGGATGCCGGTCAACTGCCGTGCGTCTCCTGCTACTTGGTGACCACGAGCGAGAACTCGTACAGGTCGCCACGGCACAGCGACTCGCCGTACTCCACGACATGCCCCGTGTCGTCGAACGCCGTGCGCCGTACGAGGAGAGCGGCGGACGCCTCCTTGACGCCGAGCAGCCCCGCTTGACGGCCCGTCACGTTCACCGCGCGGATCTGCTGGGTCGCCCGCACGACCCGTACGCCATGGGTGGTCTGCAGGGCTTCCGACAGCGAGCCCGTGAGCAGTGACTCGTCGAGGTCCGGGAAACGCTCGGCGGAGAGGAAGACCGTCTCCAGGCAGATGGGGAAGTCGTCGCCGAGGCGCAGCCGTTCGATGCGGTGGAGGGTGGTGCCGGGGTCGACGCCCAGGGCGGTGGCGTGGTGCAGGTCGGCCTCCAGCCGCTCGGCAGCGAGGAGTTCGGCGCTGGGCCGGTAGCCGCGCGTGCGGAGATCCTCGGAGAACGAGGTGAGCGCCGAGGTCTTGGTGATCCTCGGGTGGGCGACGAAGGTGCCCACGCCCCGCACACTGCGGATGAGGCCGTCTTCGCGCAGCGCCTGGAGGGCGCGCCGGGCGGTCGCCCTGCTGACGTCGTACCGCTGGGCGAGCTGTCGTTCGGTGGGCAGTGCCTCGTCCGGCCGCATCCGGGAGATGTCGGCCTGGAGCCGCCGTCGCAGCGCCTCGTGCTTGTAGGAGTCCATCTCCACGTCCAGGGTGCTGGGCTGCCTGGTACTCCGGCGCCAGTGGTGCGTACGTACCGCCAGTGGTACGTACCACAGATGGCTCAGGCTAGGTCGGCCGTTCCCCGGCGGTCAACGAACTGACGTGTGTTGACGGCAATCTGGGCTGTAATCCCTTCCGGGGGTCTGGGCAGCCGCATGGCGCTTTGGTACGGTCCACAGCCACGTCAGCGACTCCCCAGCCAGCGCCTCCGAAGGGGACTGACGCACCGGTCCGCCCCGACGAGACCACGCAAGGAGGCCGATGATGAAGAGCACGCGGCGCTTACCCCGCCGTATCGCCCAGGCGGCCTGCGCCCTCGCCCTCGTGCTGCCGCTGGCCGCCTGCGATGCCCTGACTCCCGGGAGCGCGGCCACGGTTCAGGGGCCGCGCAGCGTCCCGTCCTCGACCGCCGTGCCGGAGGGCGACGTCACCCTGCGGATTCAGTTCGCCGATGCCCCGCCGATGGTGGACGCGCTGATCGCCGCGTTCGAAAAGGGCCATCCCGGGATCAGCGTGGAGCCGCAGTACAAGACGTTCACCGACTACGTGCAGAACCTCAAGCTCACCATGACCTCCGATTCCGCCCCGGACATCGCGCAGTACGCGGTCGGGATGACCGACCTCGCTCAGGACGGCCACATCCTCGACCTGGCGCCGTACCGGGAGGCGTACGGCTGGGACGACGCCATTCCGCCGGTCAGCCTCGACCAGCTCACCGCGGGGCAGCAGAGCGCAGCCACCGGCGGGCGGGCCCTGTTCGGGGTCCCAGCCGGTCTGTCGATGACCGGCATCTACTACAACAAGGAGCTGGCCAAGAAGGCCGGGATCGACGGTCCGCCCAGGACCCTGGCCGAGTTCGAGGACCAGCTCGCCGCCGCGAAGGACGCGGACCTGACGCCGCTGGGCGTCGGCGGCCTGGACACCGGCGGCCTGCACCTGTGGGCCGCTCTCCTCAACCAGACCATGCCCACCGACGACTACTGGGACTGGGTCAACGGCAGCAAGGACGCCACCGTCGAGAACAAGGCCGGGCTCACCGCCAGCGAGCTCGTCGTCGAGTGGGGTCGCAAGGGGTACTACAACGAGTCCGCCAACGGCACCGCGCAGATCGACTCCACCGCCCAGTTCGCCCAGGGCGACAGCGTCTTCCTGATCAACGGCAACTGGGCGGCCGGGCAACTGGCGACCACGATGGGAGACGACGTCGGCTTCTTCCCGATGCCGGGCGAGCAGGCCGGCGATCCCACGGTGGCCTCCGGCTTCAGTGTCGCCTACGCCGTCTCCTCCCGGACCGAACACCCGGAAGCGGCAGGCGCGTTCCTCGACTTCCTGACCACGCCGGAGGCCGGCCAGATCATCAGCGACAACGGTTTCCTGCCGCCCAACCCCGAGGCCGTCGCGAAGCCGGAAGGCGTGCTCGCCGACGTCGCGGAGGGCCATCGCCGAGCCGTCGACGACGGCGGGATCACGACCTTCCCCGACTTCGCCGCCCCCGCCATGCTCGACCGGCTGCGCTCAGGGGTGCAGAAGCTCATCGCCGATCGTGTCGAGCCCGCGGACTACCTCGACTCACTTCAGGACGAGTGGGAGGAACACCATGCCGAGTAGGCCCCCGGGCGCCCGAGGGCGAAGTCCGTGGCGCGGCTATGTGTACGTGCTGCCCGCATTCCTCGTCTACGTCGCCTTCGCGGTGCTGCCCGCCCTGCACACGGCGTACCTGTCGCTGTTCGAGTGGGACGGCGTGACGCTGGGCGAGTGGGTCGGCCTCGGCAACTACCAGGAGATTCTCCAGGACTCCGTACTGCGCCGGTCGGTGTTCAACGCCCTGGTGCTGGTGGTGTTCTTCTCGTTCATCCCCATCGCGCTCGGCCTGGCGATGACCGGGCTGCTGGCCCGCTACCGGCGGCCCGGCATGGGGGCGTACCGCTTCCTGTTCATGCTGCCGCAGGTCATCCCGCTCGTCGCGGTGGGTGTCACCTGGCGCTGGCTGTACGGGGACGACGGGCTGGTCAACCAGTCGTTCCGCGCCGTCGGCCTGGACGGGGTGACCCGGGCGTGGCTCGGTGACTTCGGCGCCGCGCTGATCGCCGTGGGCCTGGTCGGCACCTGGGTGCTGAGCGGCCTGTGCATGATGCTCTTCCTCAGCGGGGTGCAGAAGGTGGACCCCAGCCTGTACGAGGCGGCACGGATCGACGGGGCGGGCCCGGTCCGGGAGTTCGTGTCCGTCACCCTGCCGCATCTGCGCGGTGAGCTGGCCGTGGCCATGACCGTGACGACGGTGGCCGCGCTGGCCAGCTTCGACATCGTGTACGTGACGACGAACGGCGGCCCAGGCGAGCAGACGACCGTTCCGGGGCTGCTCGTGTACCGGCTGGCGTTCTCCGAGGGCAAGGTGGGGCTCGCGGCGGCCCTGGCCGTCGTCCTCGGCCTGCTGATTCTCGCGATCGTCTATCTCATCAACCGTCTGTCGAGGACCGAGACATGACCGGCGACGTGAGCACCGCCCCGCGTTCGGAACGCTGGTCCGGCTACGCGCTCCTCACGGTCATGGCGATCGCCGTCGTCCTCCCGTTCCTCAGCGTCTTCCTCGCCTCCGTGCAGCCCGCGGGCACACCGGTAGTCGGGCTGACCTGGCCGGAGCAGTGGAGCTGGGCCAACTACGAGCAGGCGTGGTCGGTGGCCGGGTTCTCCGACCTGATCCGGCACAGCCTCATCATCGCCGTCGGGGTCGTCCCCGCCTCCCTGGTTCTCGCCACGCTGGCGGGCTACGCGCTGGGCACCATGCGGCTCCCGGGCGGCAACGCGGTCGCGGCGTTCTTCATCGCCGGCCTCACCATTCCGGTCGAACTGATCGTGGTTCCCCTCTACTTCGACCTTCGGGGCCTTGGTCTGACCAATTCGTTCCTGGGCGTGATCCTGGTGGAGATCGCGCTGTTCCTGCCGTTCAGCGTGTTCTGGATGCGCACCCATTTCCAGTCCACTCCCACGTCGCTGGTGGAGGCGGCCCGTATCGACGGCGCCTCGCCGGCCACGATCCTGCTGCGGATCCTGCTCCCCCTGGCCCGGCCGTCCCTGACGACGCTCGGTCTGCTGGTCTTCATGTGGTCGTGGAAGCAGTTCCTGCTGGTGCTGGTCCTCATCCAGGACACCACCAGGCACACCGCCCCGGCGGGCCTCGGCTTCTTCGTGGGTCAGAACACCACGGACATCCCCACGCTGGCGGCGGGCACGATCATCGTGATGCTGCCGATCCTGGTCCTGTTCGTGATCTTCCAGCGCAGCTTCATCGCGGGGCTGCTTCAGGGAGCGATGAAGGGGTGACGAAGCAGGAGGCGGAAGGCGGGAGACAGGCGGCCGGGCCGCCCGGTCAGGCCGCTTTCCGTGAGTCCGCGGGCGGATGGGACCGCGCGGACTGCGAGGAGCGCTCAGCGGACTGCGGGGCGTGCGAGGAGTGCTCGGCGGGCTGCTGCGGGGTGCGCGAGGCGCGCTCGTAGGCGGCCGCCCACTCCAGCACCAGCCGCTGGTACTCCTCCCGCTGCTCACCGCTGAGCGTGCCACCGGTCCGCAGCCACAGGGCGCGGATCTCCTCGTTGACCTCGGTGGCCGAGCGCCCGCCGGTGGTCGGAGCACGATGTGGAGTGGTGGACATAGCGTGAATCATACGGGCCTCTCTGTGAAGGCCAGGTGAGAGGTCGCTGTCAGCACGGCTACTCGCAAGTAGCGGCTCTGGTGTCCTGACCTCACGCTTCGACGCCTCCGAGGACCAGCACCTGGATCGCCAGTACGGCCGCTCCCCGTGCCCAGTCGTGGAAGTCGGACACCTTGGTCTCGAGGTTGACCGGCTCCGCCCGAGGGTGGCGGTTGGCGCGGATGGCCTCCTCGATCGCCGGGGCCGCCACATCGACCAGGCCCACGCCCTCGCCGGCGAGGAGGATCTTCTGGGGCATGGCGAAGTTGGCGATCTGCGCGACCAGGGTGCCGAGGGCGCGTGCCGCCTCGTCGATGACGCGGGAGGGCATGGGATCACCGGCGGCGGCCAGGGTGAGGATCTCCTCGTACGACAGGTCCTGGCCGGTGGCGGCCTGGACCTGATAGCGGATGTTGGGGATGGTCAACAGGGAGACGGCGCTGCCGCGTTGGCCGTCAGGGGTGAGCGGGCCGTTGGGGTTCACGATCCAGAAGCGGCCGTAGCCCACTCCGTCCTCTGCGGTCGCGACTCGTTTGCCGCCGATCACCAGGGCATACCCGATGCCTGCGCCGATGGTGAGGACCGCGAACCGGTCGAGGCCCCGGCCTGCGCCGAACCAGCTCTCGGCCTCGACGAGCGCGGCCACGTCGTTCTCGACGACGACGGGCAGCCCCGTACGCTCCTCGACGAGCCGGCCCAGGGGCACGTCGTGCCAGTCGAGGAAGGCCGACTCGTCGACGACGGACCGGTCGTGGGCACGGCCGCCCAGGCCGATCCCGATCCCCGCGAGGCCGGGGAAGTCGCGCTCGAACTCGTCCGTCAACTCCCGTAGTACGTCGACGATTTCGTCCGGGTCGAGGCCGGCGAGCGGACGGTCGCGGCGGGCCACGATGTCGCTTCTGAGCGTGGTGACGACGCCGTACACCATGTCCTGCGTGATCTTGAAGCCCACGAACCTGCGCGATTCGGCGACGATGTCCAGGGGTTGGGAGGGGCGGCCCTGGCGCACCTCGGCGAGCGTGGCGCCGTCGGCGACCTCGACCAGCAGGCCCGACTCGATGAGCGGCTTCGTCAGCCGGGTGACGCTGCCCGCGGAGAGGTCGAGCCGCCGGGCGAGTTCGCTGCGCGACAGCGGGCCGTGGGTGAGCACCTCGATGGCCACGGCACGCTCGCCGGGACTGAGCGGCAGCCAACTGGCGGCAAGTGTGGTCATGACCGCATCCTCCCATTTTTTATTTTGCTACGGAAGCAATAGGGAAACGTTAGAGCCATCCACAGGCTGGAAGCACTGCCCGGAGAAGATGCGTGCACGGCTCTTGACGCACAGATTATTCCGCATCGAAAGTAAGTGAGGCCCGAGGACGAGCCGCAGACAGGGAGTCCCCCGATGACCGTCGCCTCCAGCAGCCCACCATCCCGACTGCCTCTGGGCGCCGCCGAGGCGGTGGCGCCCGTCAAGAAGGCCAAGTCCCGCCCCGGAGGTGACGGAGCCCTCGCGGCCCTCTTCATCGCACCGGCCATGCTGGGCTTCCTGGTCTTCCTGCTGTGGCCCACGCTGCGCGGCATCTACCTGAGCTTCACCGACTTCAACCTGCTGACGCCGGCGGAGTGGGTGGGCCTGGGCAACTACGTCCGGATGGTCAACGACCCCATCTTCTGGCAATCGCTCTGGGTCACCGTCGAGTACGTGGTCCTCAACATCGGCGTGCAGACAGTGGCGGCGCTCGCCATCGCCGTACTGCTCCAGCGGCTGACGCAGTCGTCGGTGCTGCGCGGGATCGTGCTCGCGCCGTATCTGATGTCGAACGTCGTCGCCGGCATCGTCTGGCTGTGGATCCTGGACACCCAGCTCGGCATCGGCAACGAGATCATCGCGGGGCTCGGCGCCGATCGCATCCCGTTCCTGGCGGACGAGACCTGGGCGATTCCGACGATCGCCATGATCAACGTCTGGCGGCACGTCGGCTACACCGCGCTGCTGCTGTTCGCGGGTCTCATGGCCATCCCGAACGACATGTACGAGGCCGCGAGGGTGGACGGCGCGAGCGAGTGGCGGATGTTCTGGCGGATCACGATGCCGCTGCTGCGTCCGGTGCTGGCGGTCGTGCTGATCATGACGGTGATCGGTTCGTTCCAGGTGTTCGACACGGTCGCGGTGACGACCGACGGCGGACCGGCCAACGCCACCAACGTGCTCCAGCTCTACATCTACGACTCCGCCTTCGGCCGCTTCCAGTTCGGCTACGCCTCCGCGATGTCCGTGGCCCTGCTCGTCGTGCTGAGCGCGATCACCATCCTCCAGTACCGGCTCACCCGAGCCGGTCAGACCGACCTCGGCTGACGGAAGGGAGACGCCGACATGGCTGCCGTGGCAGAAACGACGACGACCGTACGGCCCGAACGGCGCAGGCCCTCCTTCGGGCGGGTCATGGCCTGGACGGTGATGATCGCGATCGTGCTCATCACCCTGGTGCCGTTCTACTGGATCCTGCGCACCGCGCTCTCCTCCAACCCGGGGCTGAACGCCCAACCGGCCGATCCGCTGCCGGTCGACCTGACCCTCGGCGGTTTCGAGCGGGCGCTCGGCCTGCAGTCCACCGAGGAGGCGGTCGCGCAGGGCGGCGCCGGCGGCGGGCTGAAATTCTGGCGCTATCTGCTCAACTCGGTGTTGGTCTCGACGCTGATCACCGCCTGTCAGATCTTCTTCTCCGCGATGGCCGCCTACGCCTTCGCCCGGCTGCGCTGGCGGGGCCGTGACACGGTGTTCGCCCTGTTCCTGGCCGGGCTGATGGTGCCGACCATCTTCACGCTGCTGCCGAACTTCGTGCTCATCAAGGAACTCGGCCTGGTGGACAACCTGCTGGGCATCGCGCTGCCGACGATGTTCATGACGCCGTTCGCGGTGTTCTTCCTGCGCCAGTTCTTCATGAACGTCCCCAAGGAGGTCGAGGAAGCGGCACTCCTCGACGGCGCCGGCAAGGTGCGCATCTTCTTCCGGGTGCTGCTGCCGATGGCGTCCACGCCGGTCATGACGCTGGCCGTGCTGACGTACATCACGTCCTGGAACGACTACTTCTGGCCGCTGATGGTCTCCTACAGCGACAGTTCGCGCGTGCTGACCGTGGCGCTGGCCATGTTCCGGGCACAGACCCCGCAGTCCGGCATCGACTGGTCGGGCCTCATGGCGGCGACGCTCATCGCGGCCCTGCCGATGCTCGTGCTGTTCGGCTTCTTCGCGCGCCGCATCGTCAGCTCCATCAGCTTCACCGGGCTCAAGTGAGGGAATGGTCATGCGATTTCGATTCCGTACGGTCGGCGCGCTGGCCGGGGCCCTGGCACTGTCCCTGGCGACCGGGTGTGCCCAGGGCGATGGCACCGGCTCGTCCGCGAAGAACACGGTGACGTACTGGCTGTGGGACGCCAACCAGCTGCCCGCCTACGAGGCCTGCGCCAAGGGCTTCGAGAAGCAGAACCCGGGACTGAACGTCCGGATCACCCAGATGGGCTGGGACGACTACTGGACCAAGCTCACCGCGAGCTTCATCGCGGGCACCCAACCGGACGTCTTCACCGACCACATCCAGAAGTTCGGCCAGTTCGCCGACCTGCAAGTGCTGGAGCCGCTGGACGACCTCGGCATCAACGACTCCGACTACCAGCCGGGCCTGGCCGCCAACTGGACCGGCCAGGACGGCCACCGCTACGGCGCCCCGAAGGACTGGGACACCGTCGCCCTCTTCTACAACGAGAAGATGGCGCAGGACGCCGGCCTCAGCGCCGAGCAGCTCAACACCCTGTCCTGGAACCCGAAGGACGGCGGTTCCTTCGAGAAGGCCATCGCCCACCTCACGATCGACAGGAACGGCAAGCGGGGCGACGAGCCCGGCTTCGACAAGAAAAACGTCAAGGTGTACGGCCTGGCATCCAAGGGCGGTGGCTACGCCGACGGCCAGACTCAGTGGAGCAGTTTCGCCGCCTCCGCGGGCTGGGACTACACCGACAAGAAGCGGTGGGGCACCGAGTACCAGTTCAACGACAAGACCTTCCAGTCGGTCATCAAGTGGTACTTCGGCCTGGCGGAGAAGGGCTACATGGCACCCCTGTCCGACTGGAACTCCCAGTCCAACGAGGGCAACGTCCAGGTGGCCGCGGGCAAGGCGGCGTCCTCGCTGGACGGCGCGTGGATGATCTCGACGTACGCCGGTTTCAAGGGGATGAAGACCGGCACCGCCCTCACGCCCGAGGGTCCCACCGGCAAGCGCGCCACGATGATGAACGGCCTCGCCGACTCCATCACCAAGAACGCCCGCAACAAGGAGGGCGCCAAGAAGTGGGTGAAGTACCTGGCGTCGAACGAGTGCCAGACGACGGTGGGCCGTTACGGCATCGTCTTCCCGGCCACGCCCGACGCCACGGACGCCGCGGTGGCCGCGTACAAGAAGAAGGGCATCGACGTCTCGGCGTTCACCGAACCGGTGGCCGACAAGAAGGACTTCACCACCTTCTCCTACCCGATCACCGGCTATGCGGCGGACGTGCAGGCGCTGATGGAGCCCGCCATGGAGGACATCTACGGCAACGGCAAGCCGGTGAGCAGCCTCGACGAGACCAACGACCAGATCAACCTGATTCTCGACCAGTGACTCGACCAGTGAAGGGCACCCCTACATGACGTTCTCCCTCGGCATCGTCGGTGCCGGACAGTTCTCGGGCCAGTTCGCCAAGCTGTTCCTGGCCCACCCCGGCGTCCACGCCGTCCACATCACCGACCTGCTCCCCGAGCGGGCCGAGCAGCTCGCCGCGGCCGAAGGCCTGACCGGCACCTTCCCGTCGTACGAGGCGATGCTGGAGTCACCGGCGGTCGACGCCGTCGCGATCTTCACCCAGCGCTGGACGCACGGCCCGCTGGTGGTCCAGGGGCTGAACGCCGGCAAGCACGTGTACTCGGCGGTGCCGATGGCGATCAGTACGGAGGAGATCGCGGCGATCATCGATGCCGTACGGGCCACCGGTCTGACGTACATGATGGGCGAGACCAGCCAGTACAACCCGGCGACCGTGCACGCCCGCAACCAGATCGCCGAGGGCGCGTTCGGGCGGCTCTTCTACGCCGAGGGCGACTATGTGCACGACATGGACCTCGGGTTCTACGAGGCCTATCAGTACAGCGGCGGCGAGGACTGGAAGTCCACGGCCAGCTATCCGCCGCTCCTTTACCCGACGCACTCGGTGGGCGGTGTGCTGGGCGCCTGGCAGACGCATGCGGTGAGCGTGTCCGCGATCGGCGTCAAGGACGATCGCGGTGACGGGGTCTTCGACCAGGAGGTCAGCCAGTTCGGCAACGACTTCTCCAACGCGACCGCGCTGTTCGAGGTCGCGGGCGGCGGTTCGTTCCGTACGAACGAGTTCCGGCGGGTCGGCTATCCCTCGCACATCAGGGAGTCCCGGTTCCGTTTCTTCGGTACGGACGCCAGCATGGAACAGCTCGCCACGGTGGCCCTGTGGCAGGACAAGAAGGGGGTGAAGGACATCAGCGAGCTGCTGGAGCCCAAGCCGACCATGTCTCCCGACGATCCGTCGCTGCAGCACATCGCACCCGACCTGCGGGCGGCCTTCACCTCCGGTTCGGCGCCCGTGCACGACCGGGCCCGGCTGCCGCGGGAGTTCGACCATCTGCACAACGGCCACGAGGGCAGCCACCACTTCCTGGTGGACGACTTCGTGACCGCGGTGAACACGCGCAGCCTGCCGTCGGTGAACGCCTGGGTGGCCGCCCGCTACACCCTGCCGGGCATCATCGCGCACGACTCTGCGCGGCAGGGCGGGGCGAGGCTGGAGATACCGGACTTCGGGGACGCGCCCGAGGAGTGACCAGCCCCGCGTCGACTTCGGCCCGGCTGCCTCTCGGGGGAGCCGGGCCGACCTGTCAGGTGCCCGGCTTGCGGCCGTACACGAAGACGTCGTCGTTCTTCTTGAGGAGCGACCAGTACTTCTTGGCGTCGGTCTTCGTCATGTTGGTGCAGCCGTGTGAGCCGGGCGGGTTCCACATGCTCACGCCGGCGGAGTGGAAGGCCTGGCCGCCGTCGAAGAACTGGCTGTAGGGCATCGGCACGTCGTAGATGGTCGAGACGTGGTCGATGTTCCGCCAGTAGATCTTCTTCAGGCCGGTGCGGGTCTCGTATCCGTTGCGTCCGGTACGGACCGGAACGGGGCCGTAGACGAGCCTGTTGCCGTCCTGGATCCAGCTGAGCTGCAGCGTCAGGTTCACGCAGGCGATGCGGCCCTTGTTGACCGGGCACTTGCCGTCCCTGTTGGGGTTGTTGCCGACGGCCTTCTGCTTCTTCATCAGGTCCATCACGCCCCAGGTGACCGACCCCGCGTACCCGATGTTCGGCTTGATGCCGTGCTTGGTCTGGAAGGCCTTGATCGCCCGGCAGTCGGCGGCGGACTGCCTGCCGTCGACGGTCCGGCCGAGGAACCTCTCCACCTGCTTCTGATACGGACCTGCCTGCGTGCTGCAGCTCGCCGCCTGCGCCGGCGCCGCGCCCAGCGCGACGGTCAGCGGCGCCACCAGCGCCGTGACGCCCAGTACGACGGCTCCCCGTCTGCGTATGTCCCCCATGGCGGGCCTTTCCCTTTCCTCGACCTGCGTGGTGCACTCTGTGCCAGCTAGACGGGCACCAGTGGGGGTGGGTTGTAGCTCGGCCCGCGCTGAGACGAAACGGTTACGCAGTCCGCCGTCACCGAGATGAAACGGTTACGCAGCCCGCCGTTCTGCGGGAGACTTCCGCCGGACGGCGGGACCCGCTGTCACTCGGGGAAGGTGAGTATCGGCGTCAGGCAACGACGCCGAACTGAGGAGAAACCCGATGACCACCAGTCCCCCGCCGCCCTTCGACCCCGAGCTGGCCGCGGCGCTCGCCGTAATGGGCGAGCAGGCGCCCACCACCCTTCTGCCGGAGTGGATCCCGATGGTGCGGGGGCTGGGCGACGACGGCCCCTTCGACCTGCCGACGAACGAGGACCTGAGCCGGAACGGCGCCTTCGAGGTCGAGGAGCGTACGGTGCCCGGTCCCGAGGGCGCACCCGATATCTCCCTCCTGATCTGCCGGCCCACCGCCGCGCCCGGTCCGCGGCCGGTGCTCTACCACTCGCACGGCGGCGGCTTCGTGCTGGGCAACAACCGGCTCGGCCTCGGCGTGACGATGGAGTGGGCCGCGGAGCTGGGCCTGGTCGT
This sequence comes from Streptomyces ureilyticus, assembly GCF_011045025.1. GTDB lineage: Bacteria > Actinomycetota > Actinomycetes > Streptomycetales > Streptomycetaceae > Streptomyces > Streptomyces ureilyticus. The sequence goes on along the minus strand of NZ_JAAKZX010000045.1, from coordinate 19,426 downwards.
GGTGTCGGTGGAGTACCGTCTCGCTCCGGAGCATCCGAACCCGGCCCCGGTAGAGGACTGCTACGCGGGTCTGCTGTGGACGGCGGAGAACGCCAAGGAAATCGGTGGCGACCCGGACCGCATCATCCTGGCGGGCGGCAGCGCGGGCGGCGGGCTCAGCGCGGCACTGGCTCTGCTGGCCCGTGACCGGAAGGGGCCGCGTCCGATCGGCCAGATGCTGCTCTGCCCGATGCTGGACGACCGCAATGACACCCCGTCCACCTACCAGATGGCCGGTCTCGGCGTCTGGGACCGCACGGCCAACGAGACCGGCTGGAGCGCGCTGCTCGGTGAGGCACGCGGCACCGCGGACGTCTCCCCGTACGCCTCCCCGGCCCGCGCCGAGGACCTGTCCGGTCTTCCTCCGGCCTTCATCGACGTCGGCTCGGCCGAGACCTTCCGCGACGAGGACGTCGCCTACGCGTCCCGGATCTGGCAGTCGGGCGGCCAGGCCGAGCTGCACGTATGGCCGGGCGGCTTCCACGCCTTCGACGATCTCGCCCCGCAGGCCGCGCTGTCCCAGGACGCCCGGGCGGCCCGGCTGAGGTGGCTGCACCGACTGCTCGGTGAGTGACACGTCACTCACCGGCGGACAGCACACGGTGACGCCGTGACTCATGGCACCAAATGGTGATTCCTGACCGAGAATGAGCAGATGGAAGAGCTGGCTGGCCGCCTGGCCGCGCTCGACCCGGACGCCGGAGCCGCCGTCCAGGTCATCGCCTACTTCGACCGGCTGGTCGAGGGGCGCGCCGGGCTCGAGGCCCTTGTGCGGGGTGCGGCGGTGTTGTCCGGCTGCCCCGCGCGGCTCGTCGACAAGACCAGGCAGGTACGGGTCCGGGTCGAGCCCGACGGGCGGCGGCGCGACGAGAACGGACCCGTGCGCCCCGAGTGGCCTTCGGTGCCGCTGACCCCGGGCGGGGCACCAGCAGTGTGGCTCGAGCGCACGGGGCCGCGGACGGTGGTCGACGCCATGGTCCTTGAGCGGACCGCGAGCGCCGCCCGGCACGTCCTGGACCGCACCCGTGGGCGGGCGCCGGTACACGGCCCGGCCGACGATCCGGCCCTGCTGGAGACGGTGCTGGACCCCACCGCCGCGGAGGCCGCCCGGCTCCACGCGGCGCGCGGGCTCGGTCTCGACCCGGACGGGCGGGCTCGCGCGATCGCACTCCGCGGTGGCCCACAGATGCAGGCCTCTCTGAGCCTCGCCTCCGGCGAGCGAGCCCTCGTTCAGCCGGTCCCCGGCCCGGAGTTCACGGACGAGAGCCGGCTCGGGGTGGGCCCCGCGGTCCCCGTACTGGAACTGCCGCGCTCCTGGTCCGCCGCCCGCACGGCCCTGCGTTTCACGGCCGAGGGCACCGACCAGGACCCGGGCCCCCGCATCGTCCACGCCGATGAACTCGGCACGCTGGCCCTCCTGGCCGTCGTGGTCACCCCGGGCACGGAGCCACCGCCCGACGTACGCGCCCTTGACCAGGCCGCCGCGGCGAGCCCGTGGCTCCTGCCCACCCTGTACGCCGTCATCACCTCCCCGAGCCGGCGCACAGCGGCCACCGCACTGAACGTCCACCACTCGACGCTCCAGGACCGCCTGGCCCACGCGGAGTCCCTGCTCGGCTGGCCGGTACGTACCCCGCAGGGCCATCTGCGGCTCCAACTCGCCCTGGCGGCCAGGCTGCTCACCCGCAACCAGCTCTGAAGTCACCGGTGCGTTGGCTCTCCGGGCACTTCCACCGCGGGCCCCGCTGTGCTTGTCTGGGGGCCGTTTTCGGTGGCTGGGGCGGGAGTTGTCCGTATGCGCAGGACGTGGGCCGGCGGGGTGCTGGCGGGTTTGCTGCTGCTCGCAGCATGTGGAGACCCCTCGTCCGAGCCGGGGACAGCGCCGCCCGAGCGGCCGGCTTCAGCAGCACCGGCGGCGAAGGCTCCGGGCCCGTCGCCGTCCTCGACCACACAGCAGCAGCGGCCTCCCGCCTCCCCCGCGGCCGAGGCTGAGGCTGAGGTGCCTGCGAAGCGGCCCACTGTGCTGTACCTCGGTGACTCGCTCGCGATGGAGAACCAGAAGGTCCTCGGCGGGCTCCTCCAGGATGAGTTGAAGGCGCGCTACACCAGCGCCCCGTACTCCGGGACGACGCTCTGCGACTACCTGGAGGGCACCGGCGAGAAGTCGCTCGTACCACCCAGGGACAAGGCGGCTGCTTTGGTGCGTTCGCTGCGGCCGGACTTCGTGGTGCTGCAGTTCTGGGCCAACGCCTGGGACTACACGTGGTGCATGGACGGGATCACGCACGGCAAGGATCCGGCCACGTACTTCGCGCGCTACACCTCCGACGCCCGCAAACTGACCGACCAGATCACGAACGCGTCGGGTGCGAAGCGTCCGAAGGTCGTATGGGTGCTCCAAGGCCCGGACCCGATCACCCCCGACCGGGTCCGCCGCGTCAACGCGATCTACCAGCAGCAGGCGGAGGCTTCCGGCGGCCTGGTCGCGGACGCCGGCAAGGAGGTCGGCCCGGCCGACGCCCGCTACACCTGGGTTCAGCACCTGCCGTGCACGCCGTACGAACGCGACCACCCGGCGTACTGCACTCAGCCGGGCGGCAACCGCACGGCCCTGCACCGCGACGACGACTACCTGCACTTCTGCCTGGCCCCCACCACCGCGAAGTCCAGGCCCTGCCCGGTCCCCTCCCCCGGCATCCTGCGCATGACCCGGGCGATCACCAAGACGCTGGCCGCCGCGGTGAACTGACAGAGCCGTGCACAGCAGATGCCCGGGTCCGCTGACCTCTCGACGGACCCGGGCACCCGCGTGGATACCGGCGGCGCGGCGCCCTCATCGCCGCGCCGCCGGTGGTCATGGCGTCATCGGGTCTCCCTCGCGTACGGGGCGACGGTGATCCGGTCGATCAGCGGCGCGTAGCGGGAGCGGAGCAGTACGCCGGGGAAGGTGTCCGAGGCGTACGAGGTGCCGTCGAAGTTCGGCAGCTCCTCGGAACGGAAGGCGATCGTGTTCTGCCCCTTCTTCAGCTGGACGGGGATGGTCAGCTCCCAGAAGTTGTTCTGGTGGAAGCTGTGCGGGAAGCCCACTCGCTGCACCTTGCCGCCGTTGATGCTGATGTCGGCGTGGCGGGCGAGCGGGTCCGGGTTGTAGTGGGTGGCCTCCGACTGCTCCGGGTTGGAGTAGCGGACCCGCAGCGCGTGCAGACCGGATCGGTCGGCCTTGACGGTGAACGTCGCGGTGTTGCCGTTGCCGGGGTCACCGCCGATGTCGGTGATCGCCGTGCCGTCGGTGGCCAGGGAGAGCTCAGCGAGCTTGGCCGAACCGGCGAGCTTGGCGTCGCCCGCCTCGTACGTACGCGCCGGCAGCGCGCCCTCGGTGGGCGTGACCCGGAGCCGGTCGACGAGGGTGGTGGCCGAACCTCCGGTCACCGTCACCTTGTTGACGCCGCCGGTCAGCGAGACCGCCGCGCTGCCGCCGCCCTTGCCCAGGCGCAGGACGTCGTGCCCGTTGACGGACATCCGGGCGCCCGAGCCGGAGAGGGTGTCGACCTTGAGGGTGGCCTCGCGGTCGGCGGGTGAGTAGACCCAGAACGTGGCGGTCCCGTTCTTCGGGAGCCGGACCGCGCCCGAGCCGGTGGTGGGCCGCTTCGGAGTGGTGTAGACGGGCTCCGCGCCGCCGCCCAGCCAGGCCAACTCGCCTTCGTACACCTGGGTGTTGGCGGATGCCTCGGGGAGCGAGAGGGTGAGGCGGTCGACGATGGCGTCGCCCTTCGTGGCGCCCTTGCCGTCGGCACTCTTCGCGGCCAGCGTGATGGTGTGCTTGCCCTTGGTGAGCTTCACCTTGGTGTCGGTGTGGTCCCACACCACCCACTTGTAGCCGAGCGGCAGATGCAACTCCTGCTCACTGTCCGCCTTGCCGTCCACGCGCAGGAAGACGTTGGTCGGGCCCTGCTCCTTCACTCTGTCGAAGGTGTTGAGGGAGTTGGCGAAGACGCTCAGGTCGTAGGTGCCGTCCTCGGGGGCGTCCACCGTGAAGTCGAGCGTGACGTCCGAGCCGGTGCGCAGACCGCCCACGTCGTAGCCGCCGGAGGTGTAGAACTTCGACACGTCGCGCGGCGAGCCCTCCGGGCCGTTCTTGGTGTAGCCGGACCCGGTGTGGGCGGCGTCCTCCGCCTCGTACGAGTCCTTCCAGCGCACGGGCGGGGACTGCGTGTCCTTCGCCTTCCCGGCCGGGCTGAGGACGATCTCGTACGACGAGGACTCCTTCAGCTTCGGCAGCGCGCCGTCGCCGAAGTCGACGACGACCTTGCCGTCGGCACCGACCTTCAGGTTCTGCTCGGCGAGCAGCTTCGGGCCGGAGTTGTCACCGACCTGCCCGCTCCACTCGATCTCCTTCACCCAGGCGTGCACGCGGTCCCCGAAGAGCTTCTTCGGGACATTGTCGAAGGTGATGTGGCCCTTGCCGTCGGAGCCGCCGAAGATCAGCCGGGACTGCTTCTTCTTCTCGTCGAGCGTGGCGACACCCTGCATGGTGTAGTTCTCGCCCGGGAACGGCGGAGTCACCTTCACCGTGTGCCCGCTCATCGAGGCGTACGAATTCAGCAGCCACCACTGCCCATTGCCGCGGTTGGACTGCACCGCGGAGTCCGAGAGATTGCCGTCGATGTTCCAGTACGCGATGTCGGCGTCCACCTTGGACTCCTCGATCGCGGACACCCACTGGATCATCTGGCCGGGGACGGAGGTGTGGTAGTTGAAGGCGTACTCGTTGATGTTGATGGGGAGTTGCTTGCCTTCACGGTCGGTGCCCTTGAAGAGGTCTTTCTCCCATTCGCGGTACTTGGCGACGCTGTCGCGCACCGCCTCCGGGTGGCTCAGCTCGTGCCAGCTGATGACCTCGGGGAGGGTGCCGGCCTCCAGGGTGTGGGTCAGGAAGCCCTTCACCTGGTCATACAGGACGCTGGTGTTGGGGCCTGCGATACGGGCCTCGGGCAGCTTGCCCTTGATGAGCTTGTAGAAGTCGTCCCAGGTGGCGAAGAAGTCGTCCGGGTCGTTGAGCCAGCTGGTCTTGTTGTAACTCCACTCGCCCGTACCGAACATGTTGCCCTCGGGCTCGTTGAACGGCACGAAGACGACGTTGTCCTGGTACTCCTTCGGCAGCTTGAGCACCTGGTCGACCTGCTTCTCGACCTTCTCCCGGTAGAGCTTGACCTTCTCCTGGGGAGTGTCACCGGGCCACTGGTACGGGAAGCCGCGGTGGATGTCCGTCATGTAGATGTACACGTCACCGTCGGTGGAGTCGGCCAGCGGCTTCACCACCTCCAGCGCGTCGGCACCGGGATGCTGCGGACCGTCCTGCGCCTTGGTGGAGACCGTGCGCAGGCCCATGCCCTCGATGAGGTTGTTGGTGGGGACGTCCGGTCCGTACACGCCGTAGAGGGTGCCGGAGGCGCCGCCGTGGAACTTGCCGGTGTCCGAGCCGAGGTCGACGGTCAGCTGGCCCTCGCGGACCACGGTGACGGTCGCCTTCACCTCGCGCCCGGCCGCCTTTCCGGCCACCGTGAACGTCCCGGGCTGGGCGTACTTGTCGGCCGGTATCTCGTCCCAGGTGATCGGGGTGTCGCGGTCGTAGCCGTCGGAGTAGGTGGAGCGGACGGCGGCGGTGAGGGTCGGGGCGGTCCCGTTCGTCGTACGGGCCTCGAAGGACGTCTTCGAGAGCTCCTGGAGGGTGGGGACGCTGCCGACCAGGCCGGCCACCTCCTCGGAGCTGAGCGCCGCATGCCACACGGTGAAGTCGTCGACCGCGCCCTCGAGCAGCGGATCCGGCCACAGGGACTTGCCGATGTAACCGGCGGCCGTGGCCGAACTCTCCAGTACGTCCCTGGCCTTGATGCTGGTCTCGGCGGAGGAGACCGCCACACCGTCGACGTAGGTGGTGAGCCGGCCTGCCGAGGTGTCGAGGGTGACGGTGACGGTCTGCCACTTGTCCGCGGGGAGCGGCGCGTAGCCCTTGACCTGGTTCTCGGCGCCGCCTCCGCCGGTGGTCACGGAGGTCTGCATGACGCCGTCGCCGTTGTACGGGGTGGCGAAGAAATACTTGGTGGTGTTGGTGCCCAGATCGAAGATCCGCTGCCAGGACGACTTGCCGCCACTCCACTTCACGCGGGCGGAAACCGTCAAGTCCGTTGCGTCGCCCACGATTCCGCGGGGCAGGCGGACGTACGCCCCGTTGGACGTGTCCGCCCCGCCGGGCAGGGCGAGCGCCTTGCCGCCGCCCGTGCCCTCGACGGACTGGGCGGTGGAGCCGTTCACCAGGTCCGCCGTCAGTCCGTTGCCGGAGCTGTCGGTGATCTTGCCGGAGGCGAGGTCGTCCTGGTCGAAGGTGTAACGGGCGGTCGGCTTGGGCGGCTCGGCCGCTTGCGCGGGGCCGGCCGGTGCGGCCAGCAGGCCCGCGCCGAGGGCCAGCGCCACGGCGGCCGGGGCTCTGCGCCGCGCGCCTCTGTCAGCGGATGGCATGGATGACGTCCTTTCAGAAGGGCCGTCGCCGTCGAACCGGTTCGACGACGTGGCCACGCTCAACTCGACCCAGCCGTACGGCATTTCGAACACAGTTCGTAGCGTCGGCGGCACCGTAGGTGTGTGATCGAGTCACGGTCAAGACTTTGCGCAACACCTGTCACGGCGGAATCACACCGGTCGGGTTCGGGGCAGGCCGACATCCCAACCGGTCGGATTGCGCCAATCCATAGCAGCAATTGCGTCAGGCCGCACCGACATGACCGAGTACCGACGGTAAGGGCTTGCTATGGCGGCGCCTCGGACGCGAATCTTCCCCTTCCAAGTAGCCATGCCTCGGGGGGAATTGGCATATGCAAGGCACAGTGGACGGATTCAGCTACGGCGTTGTCACTCCGGTGGCCGCCTATCTCATGGCCTGCCTCGGCGGGGCCCTGGGGCTGCGCTGCATCGTCCGGACCCTGTTCAACAACAAGCAGTCGTGGAAGCCCGGTTGGCTCGGGCTCGGCGCGGTGTCGATCGGCTGCGGCATCTGGACGATGCACTTCATCGCGATGATCGGCTTCCAGGTCGAGGAGACCCGCCTCAGCTACGACGTGGGCCTGACCGTGCTGAGCCTCTTGGTGGCGATCGCCGTGGTCGGCATCGGCGTCTTCATCGTGGGATACGGCGGCGCCTCCGGTGGCACTCTGTCCATCGCGGGAATCGTCACCGGGCTCGGCGTCGCCGCGATGCACTATCTGGGTATGGCGGCGATCCAGATGGACGGGAGCATCCATTACGCGCTTGGCACCGTCGCGCTCTCGATTGTGATCGCCGTCGTGGCCGCGACCGCCGCGCTCTGGGCGGCCGTCTCCATCCACGGCTTCCTTACGAGCCTGGGCGCCAGCCTGGTCATGGGTGTCGCCGTGAGCGGCATGCACTACACGGGCATGGCGGCGGTCAGTGTGCATCTGCACGACACGACCGGCGGGGCGCGGGGTGGCGATTCGCCGCTGTCGCTGCTGCTGCCCATGCTGCTGGGGCCGGTCATCTTTCTGGTGCTGGCCGGAGCGATCGTTATGTTCGATCCTCTGCTGGTCACGGGGGACGGGGATGAGGGGCGGGCTGCCTCGCAGCGGCGGGCCGCGTCCGCGGACGCGGACGCGGACGGGAGCGACGGCGAAGCGTCCGCGGGGCGGGGCGGCTCGCTCTTCGAGGGGTTCGAGGGCGTCGAGGGCCGGCAGGGGGCCCGGGGTTCCGACGTGCCGCCCGGCTCTGCGGGACGTCCTCGTGGGCAGTACGAGTACGAGGCTTCGAAGTCCGCCTACGAGTGGTGAGTTGGCTTTTGCGGCGGCGCACAGCGCCGGTCATGCCGCGGTGATGTGCGGCGGGCCAGCCGCTGTGCACCGCTGCAGGTCGGCCGCTGTGCGCCGCTGTGGGTCACCCGCCTGCGGCGGCTTTCTCCAGGGTGGCGATGTCCAGCTTCGACATCTTCATCATCGCCTCCATCGACCTGGCCGCTTTCTCCTCGTCGGGGTCGCTGAGGAGCTCGAGGAACCTGGTCGGGACCACCTGCCAGGAGACGCCGAACTTGTCCTTCAGCCAGCCGCAGGGGCCCTCCTGGCCGCCGCCCTCGGTGAGCTTGTTCCAGTAGAAGTCGACCTCGTCCTGATCCTCACAGCGGATCTCGAAGGAGACGGCCTCGTTGAACTTGAACTCGGGGCCGCCGTTCAGGGCGACGAACTTCTGGCCGTTCGCCACGAACTCGACGGTTACGACGGTGCCGGCGGGGCCGGGGCCGGCCTTCGTGTAGCGGAGGACTCGGCCGAGCTGGGAGTTCTTGAAGACCGAGACGTAGAAGTTCGCGGCGTCTTCGGCCTGGCCGTCGAACCAGAGGCATGTGGTGAAGCCGTCGGTGGTCATGGGGACCTCCTGGTCGGTGAACGCTGTCACCTGTGTCGACTGGTCCTCGTCGGAAAACTCATCGCTCCGCGGGTTACCTCCGCGGTTGGGTTCGTTTTCGGGTGCGGGTGCGTTGTGGCGCGGCCGCGACGCGGAGTGTCACCCACCAGCCCCGTAGGCGCCCTGCTTCACGTGCTCGGGATCGGCTCGGAGCCGTTGTTGGCCGGGGGTTCCGGGGAGCCTTGGTCGGGGGGTGAATCGGCGGGGTCCTCTTCGTACGGAGTGGGCTCGTCCGGTGGGGGTTCGGAGGTCTCGGGCTCTGGGTACGTTTCCTCGTCCGGAGACGTCGTTTCCGGGGTCGGTGTAGACGGTGTGGGCGGTGAGGTCTTCGGGGACGGAGGCAGCGAGCTCTCGGACGGGGTCGGGCGCTTCTCGGGGGGCTTCGTCTTCTTGTCCTTGGTGCCGGTGTCGCCCTTGTGGCGCTCGATCCACTCGTCGTTGTCGGGGTCGTAGAGGACGAAGGTGTTGATGACCTGGGGCGCGGGCGAGATGACCACGACGTTCGACGAGCGGTACGAAGGCCAGGAGTCGCCCGTCCTCTCTGGGGTGCCCTTCTGTGCGACCGGTGGCGTCAACGGGTTGCCGCAGGCGCAGCGCGCCCGGGGTACGCCGCGGTCGTCGACGAGGACGGCGGTGCCGGACTGCAGGACGGCCTGGTAGCCGGTGCCGGCGCCATCGCGGTAGCCGTGGTTGGTGACGCGGGTGTCCATTCGCAGCTGTACGGGGGTGAGCGAGCGGAGGTATCCGGGAACGCCGGAGGGTTCGAGACCGAGGGCGGAGGCGAAGGCCTCGTTCTTGGCCGGGGACTCCTGTAGGTAGTTGATCTGCTTCTCCACGTCGCAGCTGGCCTTGTTGCGCGTACCGCCGTAGAGGCCGGGGGCCGAACCGTCCACGCCCCGCGTCACGTTGGCGGAGTCCGAGGTGGTCGTGGGCGAGGGCGTCTCCGGGAGGGTCGAGCTGTCCTCTGCCGTCGACTTCGTGAACGGGTCGGGGCCCGACTTGCCCGCGGCCTGGAGGAAGACCTCGCTGCCAGAGCTCGAGGTGCCGCCGTCGGGGCGGGTGAGGACGACGGCCAGGACCACGGCGGCGACGGCCACCAGGGCGATGACCGCGACGCGGGGCGCGGACCTCCACCACGGCCGGCCGGGTCCGTCACCGGGGCCGGGCTCGGCCGGACCGAGTGGGCCGCTGGGGCCGGAAGGGCCGCCGCCTCCCGGGCCTCCGGCTTCCGAGCCGCCGCCCGACGGGCCCAGCGGGGCGCGGTCACCCGGCGGAGGAGGCTGGGGCGGACCCGACAGCGGGCCCGAAGGGGGTCCGGTGGGGCGGTCGGAGGACGGCGGTTCGACGCTCACGAGCTCTTCTTTCCGGCGTAAGGGTGCACTGCCTTTCGCAAATTTCATATGTTTCGTGACAATTCGGCCGCTATGCATCCATTGTGTGTGCTGGTTCCCTATCACTCGCAAGCTGACGCGGTCAGCCCTCTCGGCAGGCGCGGTGCCGGAGGCCTGCCTAGCGTGGCAGCGTGAGGACGCAGACACCCGCTGACCAGGCAGTGGCCCGCCATGGCTGGGCCGAGGCCGTCGTAACGGTCCTCGCAGGAGTGATCGTCATGCTCGTGGTCGCCGCGCTCGGGCTGTGGGCGGCCGGGGCGACGGATCTGCCCGAGGGCGCGTTTCCACGGGTCGTCCTGGCCACCGTGGTGGCGGCGGTCGGCGGTTCGGTCGAGTTCGCGGGCAATGCCGGAGCCCTCGCCGAGACCCAGGCGAACCTGACGGTGCTCCCCCTGTCGGTGGCCCTCGCCGGAGTGCTGGTCGTCGCCGCCGGATTCCTGCGGCCGTTGCGCCACCGGGCCGTGGCCGGGGCTCCGGAGCTGGCGGGCTGGGCCGTCCGTATCGCCGTCGTCTGGCTCTTCGCGCTGGTCGCGCTCTCGGTGCCGGCCCGCCAGACCTTCGACATCTCGCTCGGGGAGGACGGTCTCGGCGACATCGGCGACTTGTTCGGGGAGGTGGCGTCGCCCCGGGTGGGCTTCGAAGCCGAGGTACCGGTGACGGTGTTCTTCGGGCTGCTGTGGCTCGCGGGAGTCATGATTCTCGCGCTGCTGGTCTCGCGAAAGGCGCCGCTTCCGGCCCGGCTGCTGCGCTTCCAGGAGTCGGTGCGGCCCGCCGCGTTCGCGATGGTCGCGCTGCTTCTCGCCTACGTCGTCCTCGGCCTCCTCATCGCCCTGGTCGTGGCGGCGACGCGCGGGCATGCCGCCGAGACCTTCGCCGTGATCCTTCTCGGGCTGCCCAATCTCGTCTGGCTCGTCTTCACCATCGGCCTGGGTGCCTCGTGGGAGGGGCGCGTCGACGGGCCGTTCGGGCTGCCCATGCCACGGTTGCTGGACCTGGTGATGCGTACGCCGGACATCTCGACGATCGATCTGCGCTCGCTCTCCGAGCACGACGGCAGGGTGTGGTGGCTGGTCGTCGTCAACGCCGTGCTGGTGGTGGGCGCCGCGTTCCTGATGGCCGCGCGTTCACCGGCCCGGACGCGTCTGTGGCAGCACGCCCTCCACATGGCGGTGGCGCTTGTGCTCACGGTGCTCGCCGTCTGCCTGGTCGGCAGGATCCACGCGCACTACGGCCTGTCGCTCCTCGGCATCAGTGACCTGGGCGGCGGGCTGTCCGGTGACCTCCTGCTGCGGCCACGGTTGTGGACCGCGCTGGGGTTCGCCGCGCTCTGGGGGCTGGTGACGGGGTTCCTGGGCGGGCTGCTCGCCTGGCGTGTGCACCGGCGGGGCGAGGTGGCCAGTACCCGACCGTGATGTCAGTGAGGCGTACTACGGTACGGGGCCATGATCGAGCCGGACTTCCTGCACACGACCCGTACGGGGTACGACTCCGTAGCCGCCCGTTATGCCGAGGCGTTCGCCGACGGGCTCGAGGACTGGCCCCTGGACCGGGCGATGCTCGCCGCGTTCGCCGAGTTCGTGCGGGCGGACGGCGCCGGGCCGGTCGCGGACCTTGGCTGTGGGCCCGGCCATGTGACCGCTTTGCTGCACGCGCTGGGGCTCACCACGTTCGGCGTCGACCTGTCGGCGGAGATGATCGCCATCGCCCGCAAGGCGCATCCGGAGCTGCGGTTCGATCAGGGCTCGATGACCGCGCTGCCCCTCGGCGACGGTGAACTCGGCGGGATCCTCGCCCGGTACTCGATCATCCACACCCCGCCGGAGCGGCTGCCGGAGGTGTTCGCCGAGTTCCACCGGGTGCTGGCGCCGGGCGGCCATCTGCTCCTCGCGTTCCAGGCCCTCGACGATCCCTCTCAGCTCGCCGAGGCGTTCGACCACAAGGTGGCGCTCGCCTACCGATGGTCGCCCGGTCCTGTCGCCGACCTGCTGCGCGCGAGAGGGCTCGTCGAGGTGGCGCGTCTGGTGCGCGAGCCCGACGAGAACGACGAACGGGGCTTCCAGCAGGCCCATCTGCTGGCTCGCAAGGGCGAACCGGCGGCTTTCCGACAGCCGTTGCCCACGAGACGGAAGAATTCCGCCTGATTCCCCGGCACGGCCTGTCATTGCGGGGTTAGAGTCGCCTCATGTCCCACAGCGATGCCATAACCCGCGTGTCCCTCAAGAGAATTACCCCCGACGTCTCCGGAGCGATGGGCGCTCTGCACGGTGCCGCCGTTTCCGCGGCGCGCGATGCCAAGGTCGAGCCGGAGCTGCTGGAACTGCTCAGAATTCGCGCGTCCCAGATCAACGGCTGTGCGTTCTGCCTCGACATGCACACGAAGGACGCCCGCGCCCAGGGCGAGACCGAGCAGCGCGTCTACGCGCTGAACGCCTGGCGGGAGACCCCGTTCTTCACCGAACGGGAGCGCGCCGCACTGGCGTTGACCGAGGCAGTGACCCTGGTACACGACGGGCAGGTCCCGGACGGGGTGTACGCGGAGGCTGCCGAGGTCTTCGACGAGGAGCAGATCGCGGCACTGATCTGGGCGGCCACCGTCATCAACGCGTACAACCGCATTGCCATCGCGCAACGTATGGCTCCGGGCGCCTATGAGCCAAAGAAGAAGACCAACTGAGGTCATAGAGAAGAGTCTCGGATGTGAATCCGGTCTGAATTCGGAAATGGGTCGAGGGCGCCGGGCGATTTCATTCGTCCGGCGCCTTCGGTTTCGGATGTGTGGTTTTCGTCGCGGGTCGCAGAAGCATCCCCTCGCACGTCGATTTCAGGTGACCGGCAACGGCTCCATGATGTCGTCCAGCCATTTCCTCCATTCCTCGGCCCGCAGCGCCGGGCCCGCCTCCAGCGGTCTGCCCTCCCACGCGACCACCGGACGGATCCCGTGCAGGGCGTTCACCAGCCACACCTCGCGGCCCTCCAGCTCCTCCAGGGTCCGCTCGCGCTGGGCGAGGTGGACGCCGGTGGCCTCGGCCCGTTCCTGGATGAGCCCGAGGGTGACCCCCGAGAGCAGGGGCAGCCGCGTCGGGGGTGAGCAGAGGGTGTCGTCCTCCCACCACAGGAGGCTGGAGCTCGATCCCTCCAGGACGAGGCCCGAGGGCGCGATGAGTACGGCTTCATGGGCGCCCTGTCCGGCTGCCCGCTGCCGGACCCGGGCCAGGACGTCGAGGTCGGGACCCTTGCGGCGGGGCACGGTCCGCGGGTCGAGCTGGCCCGCCGCCCATACGCGTACTTCGGGGGCGAGTTCCGGGGCGTGCCGCAGCAGGAGTCTCAACTGGAGGGATCCGCGGACGAGTTCGACGCGCGGGAACCAGGCTCCCGTTCGGGGCAGTGCGGCGGTCATCTCCCGCCAGAACTCGGTGAGTTGTCCGGCCGGTGGGGCGCCGGAGTCGGCGCAGGCGCGCTCGAAGCGTGCCCGGTGCCGCTCGAAGCCGCGCACCAGTCCGTCGCGCAGCAGCCACGAGTCCGCGGCCAGCAGTCGGGTGTCGGCCGCCAGACCCCGGGTCAGACCACTGCCCGGGTTCCAGGCCAACAGGCCCTCCGCGGTTGCGGGTTGCGTCATAGAGACTCCTCTCATTTCACTCCGTGTCTCATCGGGTGCCCTGGTAACAGGTGCCCTAGTACTTTCGGCCCGCGCTCGCCGGTGAGCCGTTGCGCGGCCCGTACGGAGCGTGCTCCAGCCAGGCTCCGCACCACGGCAGTACGGGCGCGAGTGCCGCTGCCGCGCGCTGTTTGGCCCGTACGATCCGCCGCCGCGGCCGCAGATGGTCCAGTGCGGTTCCGGCAGCGGCGCTGTTGAACAGGGCAGCCGCGCGCCGGGCCGCCGCGAAGTGGGCGACCGCTTCCGGCACTCCGGTGGCGATGGCCTCCGCTGCCGCCGCCGCGTCGGCGATCCCGCTGTTCATGCCGCGCGCGCCGAACGGCGGGAAGAGGTGCGCCGCCTCGCCGACGAGCAGCACCCGGTGGTGCGGGTCGGTGAAGGTGGCGGCGACCTTGCGCAGGAAGCGGTACGTCGACACCCACAGGATCCGCTCGGCGTACCCCTCCCCCACCACGGCCGGCAGCCAGCTTCGTACGGACTCCTCGGTGCCGTACGTCTCCTGGCGGTCGTCGTCTCGGCACTGGAGGTCGAGCTGGAAGCCGCCGGTGAACGGCACGCGCATCACGCTGCGTCCGCCGACGCCGGGATGCTCGTAGTGGAAGACCCGTTCCAGCGGAAGTTCCGCGCCCGGGATGTCGGCGACGTCCACGACGACGTGGAAGCCGTTCGCGTGGCTGCCTTCCAGGGAGATGCCCAGTTCGCGCCGCAGTGCCGAGCGGGCGCCGTCGGCGGCGATGACGTGGCTGCCGGTCCAGGTGCGGCCGTCGTCGTCGGTCAGGGTGACGCCGGTCGGGCCGGTCCGTACGCCGACCACCTCGGCGCCCCACACGAACTCCACCCCGGCGTCCTTGCAGGCGGCGAGCAGGAAGCGTTCGGTGTCGACCTGGCGCAGGCTGGTGAAGGGCGGTGGTCCCGAGGGGGGCGGGAAGGTGCGGGAGTAGACCTCGCGGCCCCGGTACAGGGTGCGCTTGGTCTGCCAGGTGCGTCCGTACGCGGTGATCTCGTCGGCCAGTCCCGGTCGCATCGACTCGAGCAGGTGCAGGGTCTCCCGGTGGACGAACAGGGCGCGGCTGCCCGGCCGTTCGCGGCCCTCGGGGTCGGCTTCCAGGAGGGTGACCGGCAGGTCGCGGGCGCGCAGGGCGAGGGCGGCCGACAGGCCCACGGGTCCGGCGCCCACCACGATGACGGGGCTCATGTGCGGGTGCCCTCGGTCAGCATGCGGGTGATCTCCACCCGCTTCACCTTCCAGGTGGCGGTCATCGGCAGCTCCTCGAAGCGCCATTGCCGGGGTTCCGCCATGGCGGGCAGGTCACCGGTGGCCTCCTTCCATCGCTCCATGTCCAGGGGCGCGTCATCGCGGACGCATACGACCGGTACAGGTTCGCGCTCGGCGCCCCGCACGATGACGACCTCGCGCAACTCCTCCAGGCGGGACATCAGGGTGTCCTCGACCTCCAAGTTGCTGTGCACCGAGTCGATCTGGTCGATCTCACGGTCGATCAGATACAACGCGCCCAGGCGGCTCTGGTAGCCCATGTCGCCCATCTGCCACCAATCACCGTCGAGTTGGCGCAGGTACTGCTCCCGAGCGCCGAGGTAGGTGAGGATGCGCCCTCTGGTGCGGGCCTCGATCGGTCCGGGTGTGCCGGGCCTGGCCCGCCCGCCGGAGCCGTCGGAGATGCGTACGCGCGTGAAGCCCGGGATGCCGGTGCCGACCCGGCGGCCGTCGGCGCGGGCGGCGCTGCGCCGGGTGAACCACTGGAAGGCGACCGGGCCCGTCTCGCTCTGCCCGTACAGCTGGATCAGATACGGCGAGCGGCGCTTCGAGGCGTCCAGCAGCCGCCGTACGGTCCGTGGATGGATGGCGTCGAAGGTGGAGCCGTACGAGCGGACCCGGGACAGCGGTGCTCCGGGGGCGTCGGCCAACTCCTCCCACAGGACGAAGGTGTTGGGGTGGGTCTCGACGATGCCGGGGCGGTGGCGGGTGAGGAGGGGGCCGACCGAGGCGGGTTCCGGGTGGGTGATCAGCACCAGTGGGCTGCCGAAGTGCAGCAGCACGCCGAGGAGGTGATAGAAGCGCGAGTGCACGAACGACATGTGCAGTGCCGCGATCTCGCCGCGGGTGGGCCAGCCCATCGCCTTCTGCGGCAGGAGGCGGTTCCACATGGTGTTCGGGCAGTGCACGGCGAGCTTGGGCACGCCGGTGGTGCCCGAGCTGTGCGTGATCAGGGAGGGTTCGCGGGGGTGGAGGCGTACGGGCGGGGGCGGCTTGCTGCCGGCGTACCGCTCCAGGGGGACGGCTCCGGGTGCGTCGTCCACGGAGAGCGTCTGCCGTACGAGCGTGGGGAGTTCGACGTCCTTGAGCGGTCCTTCCAGCTTGGCCCGGTCGGTGATCAGCCAGGGCTTGTGAAGGCGTTCGAGGAGCTGTCCGGCCACCGGGCCCGCCAGGGCGGGCGCGAGCAACGCCGGTACGGCGCCGATCCGGGAGACGGCGCAGGTCAGCAACACGATGTCGACGTTGTCCGACTTGTGGATGACCACCTCCTCGGACGGCCTGACCCCGGCCTCCCACAGCCGGCCGGAGAGCTCGTCGACGAGGTCCGCGAGCACGGTGTAGCTGAGGTAGACCCCGAGGTCGGGGTTGACGTCCAGTGGCCGGTCGAGCGTGACGAAGGCCGCTCCGTGGCGGTCGGCCGCCTGCCGGAACATCGGGCCCAGGTAGAAGCCGCGGTCGGGGAGCAGGGGCTGCTGCTGTCGCATGCGCCCAATCCTTTCTGCAGTGGTGACTGAGGCCGGGGTCGACGAGTCGGCGCTCATGGTCACCACGCGCCCTGGCGGACGAGGTGGCGGCGTAGTTTTCCGGTGGAGGTGCGGGGCAGTGTCGGGACGAAGCTGACGCTGCGGGGGACCTTGAAGGCGGCGAGGCGGTCGCGGGCCAGGGCGATGAGTTCGGCTTCGAGGCCGGCCGGTATCGGGGTGACGGGGACGACGAAGGCGCGTAACCGGTTGGCGCCGCTGCGGTCGGTGACGGCGGCGACGGCGATCTCCTTCACCGCCCGATGGGTCCGCAGTGCGGCTTCCACCTCCAGCGGGGAGACGGTGATGCCGCCGACCATCTCCATGTCGTCGGCGCGGCCCAAGTGCCGGATGGTGCCGTCGGGTTCGCGGCGCGCCCGGTCCCGGGTGGCCAGCCAGCCGCCGACCAGGGTGCGCTCGGTCTCCTCGGGCCGGTTCAGGTAGCCGGGTGTCAACGTCGGCCCGCGGACCCACAGTTCGCCCGCTGTGCCGTCGGACACCGGGCGGCCGGCGCTGTCGCGCACCTCCACCTCGAAGCCGGGTACGGGGCGACCGACGGTGCCCGGGTGGTTGTGCTGGAAGCTGTTGGCGCAGAAGGCGTGCCCGGCCTCGGTGGAGCCGATCTGTTCCAGCACGGGCGCGCCGAGGAGTGCGGTGATCTGTTCGCCGAGCCCGGCGGGCATGCCCTCACCGGCCGAGATGGCGGCTCGTACGGAGGCGAAGCAGGTGGTGTGGCCGCCGGCCCGGTCGGCCACGAGGGCGGCGTACGCCGACGGTACGGAGTAGAGGAGGGTGACCCGGTGCCGTACGACGATCTCGTCGATGGCCGCGGGGGTCGGGCGGCGGTCCACCAGTACGGCGGAGGAGCCGGAGAACAGCGGGAAGGCGAAGGTGTTGCCGAAGCCGTAGGCGAAGAACATCTTCGACACCGACAGGGTGACGTCCTCCGGGGTGATCTTCAGCAGCCGTCGGCCGATCAGGTCGTGGTAGGTCTTCGGGTCGCCGTGGCAGTGCACAACTCCCTTGGGATTTCCGGTGGTTCCGGAGGTGTACTGGATGTAGAGCGGGCTGTGCGCGTCGACCGGGTGGGCCTCGGCGGTCGGCTCGGCGGTCCGGGTGAGCGCGACCAGCTGATCGGCGCCGAGGCGGGCGCGGTCCGCGAAGCGGTCCTCGAGGCCTGGGCCGGTCACGCAGAGCGCGGCCCGGGTGTCCTCGGCCATGAACTCGTGCTCGGGGGCGGTGAGTTCGGGGTTGACCAGCACTGCGACGGCTCCGAGCCGGGCGGTGGCGAGAAAGGTCGTCACCCAGGCGACGGAGTCGGGCAGCGCGATCAGCACCCGGTCACCGGGAGCGACGCCGTGGTCGGCGAGCACGGTGGCCGCTCGGGCCGCGAGGTCGTGCACCTCTCCGTGGGTCCAGGACTGGTGGCCCTGGTGGAAGGCGGTGCGTGTGGTCCAGTCACGGCGCTCGGCGAGCGCGGCGAGATGGGCGGCCAGGTTTCCGGGGGCGCCAGCGTCGGCGAAGGTCCGCGTGGCCTGAAGGGTCGTCAGACTGGTCGGGGACTGCGCGGTCGGCCGGTCTGTGTGCGTGGTGGTCATCGGGTCGGCTCCTCGGCAGCGGCGGGGACAGCGGTGTGCTCCTGGTGGACGGCCCGCATCTGTGCCGCGGTCTTCAGCAGCATTTCGTCGTACTCAGCCTCCGGATCGGAGTCGAGGACGATCGCCCCGCCGGCCCCCAGGTGCATCAGGCCGTCGGCGAACACGGCGGTGCGGATGACGATGCTCAAGTCCACTCCGCCGCCGCAGCCCAGGTAGCCGAGGGCGCCGGAGTACACGCCGCGGGCCTCGGTCTCCAGGGAGTCGATGATCTCCATGGTGCGCAGCTTGGGCGCGCCGGTCATGGAGCCGCCGGGGAAGCAGGCACGTACGCAGTCGACCGCGTCCGTGCCTTCGCGCAGCCGTCCCTCAACGGTGGAGACGAGCTGGTGGACGGTGGCGTACGTCTCGGTGGCCATGAGGCGGGAGACCCGAACCGATCCGGTCTCGCAGACCCTGCCCAGGTCGTTGCGGAGCAGGTCGACGATCATCAGGTTCTCGGCGCGGGTCTTGGGGTCCGCGGCCAGCGCGTCCCGGAGCCTGGTGTCCTCGTCGGGGGTGCCGCCGCGGGGTGCGGTGCCCTTGATGGGCTTGGCCTCGGCGATGCCGTCCGCCGTGATCCGCAGGAAGCGCTCGGGGGACGAGCCGGCCACGTCGAGGTCGCCGAACCTCAGGAAGGCCGCGTAGGGCGCCGGGTTGACGCGCCGGAGCACCCGGTAGAAGTCGTAGGGGTCTCGCGGTGCGGGTAACCGGGCGGCGTTGGTCAGGCAGATCTCGTAGCTGGTGCCTGCCCTGAGTTCCCGCTGGCAGGCCTCGATGTCCGCAAGGTAGGTCCCCCGGTCGCGGACCAGCCACGGTTCGGCGGCTTCGAGGTCCGGCTCGGAGGTGACGGGCAGCGGCGGCTTGTCCGTCGATACGAAGCTGAGCTGGGCCATCGCGCTGTCGAGCCAGTCGGTGGCCTCGCGGGTGGCCTGCGGGGTGTCCTCGGCCAGGCAGACGGCGTAGGTGAAGCCCTCCTCGTGGTCGACGGCGACCAGCCGGTCGGCGAACAGCCAGCAGGAGTCGGGGGTTTCGGCCCGGTGACGGTTGTCCGATCCGCAGTCGGCCTTCAACTCGTAGCCAAAGTAGCCGACATAGCCGCCGGTGAAGTCGAAGGGCAGCCCCGTGCCGTCGACATGACGGGTCGCCAGCTGCCGCTTCAGGTAGTCGAAGACGGAGGAGCGGACCTTACGCAGGGGCCGTCCGGGGCGCTCGACCTCGCAGAGGCCGGTGTCCACGTCGTAGCGTACGAACTCGGCGAGCGGGCCCCTGCCGTCCCCGAAGAACGAGAAGCGGGACTGCCCCTCCTCGACGCGGGAGCTGTCCAGCCAGAACGCCCGCGGGGCGTCGGCGCACATCCGGGTGAAGGCGGCCTCGGTGTCCACGGCGGTGGCGATGCGGCGGGTGTGCAGCCGGTGGCCGGGGACCACCGGCGTCAAGCTGTCCCACCC
>NZ_JAAKZX010000459.1 GCF_011045025.1 Streptomyces ureilyticus | reverse complement strand
CCGCCCGCCCCTGAACCCGGAGGTGACCACTTGTGACCAGTGCATCCCAGACGCCCGCCTGGTGGGTGTACCGCGGTGACGGCATTCCGCACAACGCGATCGAGCGCCTCCCCGACCCTCCTTCCTGGCGCCCGCTTCAGCGGGGGATGCCGCCGCAGGACGGCATCAGCAGCAGTCCGGGGCCCGCGGACACGGAGCGGGGGCGGGTGTTCCAGGCGGACCGTGAGCTCGTCGATGTGGTCAACGCCGCGCTGCTGCTGCGCCGCCCACTGCTGCTCACCGGCCGCCCGGGCACAGGCAAGTCGACGCTCGCGCACGCCGTCGCGTACGAACTGGGGCTCGGCCCGGTCCTGCACTGGCCGGTGACGTCCCGTACGACGCTCCGCGACGGCCTCTACGAGTACGACGCGATCGGCCGTCTGCACGAGGCGAATCTGCAGCGCGCGGGCATGAAGGCCGGCACCAGCGACATCGGGCGGTATCTGCAGCTCGGCCCGCTGGGTACGGCCCTGCTGCCGCGCCGCAGGCCACGCGTCCTGCTCATCGACGAACTGGACAAGAGCGACATCGACCTGCCCAACGACCTGCTGACGGTCTTCGAGGAGGGCCGCTTCTCCATACGCGAGTTATTGCGGCTGCCCTCCGACCAGCAGAGCGTGCTGGTCCAGACGGCCGACGGCGGACAGGAACGCGTCACGGACGGTCAGGTGAGCTGCTGGGCGTTCCCTTTCGTCGTGATCACCTCCAATGAGGAGCGCGAGTTCCCCGCCGCGTTCGCCCGTCGCTGTCTGCGCTACGACATCGAGCCGCCGGGGCCCGACCGGCTCGCGGCGATCGTCGCCGCGCACCTGGGCGCCGACGCCTATGAGCAGGCACGCCCGCTGGTCGAGGCGTTCCTGGGCCAGCGGGAGAACGGAGACGTGGCGGTCGACCAGCTGCTCAGCGCCATCCATCTGGCCCGCGCCGGCGCCGACGAAGACCCCGCTCAGTGGCAGGATCTGCTGTGGACGGTGTGGCGGCACCTCGAAACGGGGCCATGATGCCTTTCGAACCACCGGAGCACTTCTCTCCGGATGCCCGGGAAATCGCCGAGGTCCTCTGGCTCGCGGTGCAGATGGCGGGCACCGATGCGGACCCGCGGTCGCCCGTCGGCCGTCCACACTCGCTGTCGGGCATCACCGGACCACTGGAACCACGTCCGCCCCGCCGCTCCGACAGCCCACCGCGTCGGCCCGACCCGCCGACAGGTCCCGGTGGCGCGTCGGAGCAGGGTCCGCAGCTGCACGTCCCTCCCCCGGGGAGCCGTGGCGTCGGCGAGTCGGCGGCGCCGCCCGCCCTGC
>NZ_JAAKZX010000458.1 GCF_011045025.1 Streptomyces ureilyticus | reverse complement strand
AGAGCTCGTAACAGGATCTTGTGACGTCAGGCTCTGCATCGCTGACACATGGCCGCCTACTCGCTCGCGATACTTGGACTATGGACAGCTACGAGGGCACCGCCACGCTTGAGTGGTGGGCCAATCGATCGACGTGTCTGGGCAGGCTTCATGTGCGGGTCGCGGTCCGTGCCGCCGGAGACGACTGGACGTGCGAGGCGACTCTCGAACCTCCCCTGGCCGCGGAGGACAGGGAGAGCTTCGACTTCCTGATGCAGCTCGATCCGCACTTCACCCTGCGCTTTGACGACGCGAGCGCGCTGTTGGTCAATGTCGTCGAAGCAGGAGTTGAGGGACGGCTCAGCCTTACCGCAGCCGAGGCAGACACTGCAGAGCCAACCGGAACCAGGCACGTGCCGCACCAGTAGCCCCAGGGCCCCTCAAAGTGCTGCGCTGCGCGTGATCGCTTGGGGCGCGATCAGGAGTGGGTCTTCTTGAGGCGCCTCCAGCAGATGAGGCCGCAGGCGAGGGAGACGAAGGCGTCGTGGAGTTCGGTGCGGCGTTCCCAGCGGACCGCGAGGCGTTTGAACTGGTGGAGCAGGGCGAAGGTCTGCTCCACGACGTAGCGGAGCTTCCCCATGCCCTTGATGTTCGGTGATCCCTTGCGTGAGATGACGGGCAGGATCCGCCGTTGTCGCAGCTCGTCGCGGTGGGCGTTGGAGTCGTAGCCCTTGTCGCCGAGCAAGGCGTCGGGCCTGCGGCGGGGCCGGCCGGGGCGGCCCGCGACGGGCGGGATGCCATCGACCAGGGTGAGGGTCTGGGTGACGTCGTTGACGTTGGCCGCGGTCGTGATGACCTTGAGCGGGGTGCCGCGTCCGTCGCAGATCAAGTGGTGCTTGCTGCCGGTCTTCCGCCGGTCGACCGGCGACGGACCGGTGTCGGCACCCCCTTTTTCGCCCGGATGTGGGAACCATCCACGCACGCCCGTGACCAGTCGAGTTCGCCGGCCGCGTTCAGCTTCGCGAGCAGGACCCGGTGGAGCTGGTCGAAGACCCCGGCCTTCTGCCACCGGTCCAGACGCCGCCAGCACGTCTGTCCCGAGCCGAACCCCAGCTCCAACGGCAGGAGTTGCCAGGCTATGTCGTTGTGGAGGACGAACAGGATGCCCTGGAGGCAGAGACGGTCCGACACCGGCCTTGGCCCCGGCGACCGCTCCGGCCAGGGCGGCAGCAGTGGCTCGATCAGCGCCCACAAGTCGTCGTCCACAATCCACGGCCGAGTACTCACGCCATCACGAACGGCCGAAGCCTTACACCGGTCACGGCCAACCAGGACGTTGCAGCAAGATCGTGTTACGAGCTCT
>NZ_JAAKZX010000457.1 GCF_011045025.1 Streptomyces ureilyticus | reverse complement strand
CGGAGCCGATGGCCTCGCCGGCGGCCCCGATGGCGAAGCGGTTGCCGTCGGCGGTCATGGTGCTGGCGAAGCCGTCGCCGGCCTCCGGGGAACCCGGTACGTTCGTGCTGTCCTGGTGGACGGCGATATTGGTGGCGCCGCGCAGGTAGAAGAAGTCGCCCGCCCTGGCGACGCTGCCGATGGACTCGCCGGGCACGCCGATGATCAGGAACGGTTCGCCCGCGGCGGTGGTACCGGCGGCCAGCGAGTCCCCCATGCGGTCACCGGCCTCGACGCCGGAGTCGCCGATGGCTCCGGCGCCCTGGCCCTCCTCGAGGTGGGTGCCCTTTTTGGCGCCCGCGCCGAGGCCGCCCGGGGCGCCGTGCAGGATGTCGACCACGCCGGGGTCGTCGACGCTGCCTATGTCCTCGCCGGCGGTGCCCACGACCAGCTCGGTGCAGCCGTCCTCGTCCCAGTCGACGGTGGCGATCTCCTGGCCGAACCAGTCGCTGGGCTCGGAGTTGCCGGTCACCCAGTCCAGGTCCTGGGTGATCTCGGCGGTGCCCTTGCCGCCGCCGTACATGACGCGCACGAGTCCGGCGTTGGCGTCGCCGCCGATGGTGGCCTGCGGGTCGCTGATGGCGATGTCTTCGACGCCGTCGCAGTTGAAGTCGGTGACGCGGTTCGCGCCGACCTTGGAGTTCACCCAGGAGGCCAGGTCGTCGACGCGGGCGGTGATGGCGCCGGTGTCGGTGACGGTGGCGTCGACGCCGAAGCAACCGCCTTGGTACGACTGGCTGTTCAGCGCCACCAGCTGGTGCGCGCCGCCCGCCACGCGGACCACGGGGCCGCCGGTGTCACCCATGCAGGCGGCCGCGCCGTCCTTGCCGGTGACCGTGGCGGTGGTGGCGGCAGCAGCGGTCACCGAGAACGCGCCGGTGTGCAGCTTCAGCGGCGCCCACTCGGTCTTGGTACGCCCGTACCCGGCGAACTTCAGCTCCTCGCCCGCGGCGGGTGCGGTGGTGGCCAGGGCGACGGGAGCGACGTTGGTGACCGGCCGGTTCAGGCGGGCCAGGACCACATCGCGGTCCGTACGCGGAACAAGCTCGACGACCTCACGCGCGGCACCGCCGGTGCCGGTCAGGTCGGAGCGGCCGATGGTCGCGGTCGTCTTCAGCGCCGGCTTTCCGGCGGGCACCGCGAGACTGGCGGCCGGGTTGTCGGCGAAGCAGCTGGCCGCGGTGAGCAGCCACTCGCGGTCGACCAGGACGCCGGAGCAGGCGCGTTCGGTGTCGCCCATGACGAGCTTGGCGGTGAAGGCGTATGTGCCGTCGGTGACGGGATCCCCAGCTACGGCGAACGCGGGCGCAGCAGTGAGAGAGGTCGCGGCTGCGGCCG
>NZ_JAAKZX010000456.1 GCF_011045025.1 Streptomyces ureilyticus | reverse complement strand
GTCAAGGTCAAGGGGGGGCGGGGGACATGGCCAAGCGCGAGCGAGTCATGAGGATGTCGGTCGAGCAGCCGCTGTGGCGCGCGCTCTCGGCCTACCGCGTACTGACGATGTGCTACGCGATCGGGCTCTTCGTCAGCGCCTACGACGAGTTCCCCCGGCCGGAAGTGGCCATCGCCTTCCTCTCCGTGCTCTTCGTGTGGACGCTGGCGACGCTGCCCAAGGTGGCCAACGAGGCGAGCTGCACCAAGCGGTTCCTGGCCGCAGACCTGACCGTCGCGCTCACCGGCATCCTGCTCACGCCGGTCGCGGACTCCCACGACCGGATCGTCACCGGTGGGCCGACGCTGCCGTCGATATGGACCGCGGGCTCCGTCCTGGCGTTCGCGATCAAGGGCGGCTGGCGCTGGGCGGCCTTCGCCTCGACGCTCGTCGGCGTCGCGAACGTCGTCCAGCGCGGAGCGCTCAGCCAGGACACGCTCCACAACGTGCTGCTCGTCTGGGTCGCCTCCATCGCCATCGGGTACGTCGTCGAGGTCGCCCGCGCCTCCGAGCGCACCCTCGCGCGCGCCCTGGAGATCGAGGCCACGACACGGGAGCGTGAGCGGCTGGCCCGCGACATCCACGACAGCGTCCTTCAGGTCCTCGCGATGGTGCAGCGCCGCGGCTCCGCGCTCGGCGGCGACGCGGCGGAACTGGGCCGTATGGCGGGCGAGCAGGAGGTCGCGCTGCGCACCCTGGTCTCGGGCGGCCTGCCACCCTCCCGCGTCTCGGAGGACGCGACGCAGGGAGCCCTGGTCCGCGCGATCGACGAACCCGACGAGTCCGCCGAAAGCGAGGACGCCCCCCGCGACCTCCGCGCCCTGCTGACCCCGTACGCCACCGCGAAGGTCACCTTCTCCGAGCCCGGGGCCCCCGTCCTCCTGCCCCCCTCCACGGCCAAGGAACTGGCGGCAGCGGTCGGAGCCGCCCTGGACAACGTCCACCGCCACGCAGGCGAGACCGCCCGAGCCTGGATCTTGATCGAGGACGAACCAGACACAGTGATCGTCACAGTCCGAGACGACGGCCCCGGCATCCCAGAGGGCCGCCTGGCCCAGGCCGAGGGCGAGGGCCGCATGGGCGTAGCCCTCTCCATCAGAGGCCGCCTCAGAGACATAGGCGGCACGGCAGAGCTGATCTCGATACCGGGCCAGGGCACAGAGGTAGAACTGAGGGCTCCGAAATAACGAGGTCCCGCAGGCAGTAGCCCCTTCAGGGGCCGCGGGGCTGTATAAATATGCGGCTCCGCCGCGATGGGGCCCCGCTCATGGGGGTCCCCCCGCTCGAGCGAAGCCGAGAGTGGGGGAGCAGCCGAGAGTGGGGGAGTGACAAGCCACAACGGACCGGCACCCGAGGTACAACCCGGGGGGCCTGGGGG
>NZ_JAAKZX010000455.1 GCF_011045025.1 Streptomyces ureilyticus | reverse complement strand
CCCGTGACCCCACCCCCGCCACCGGCCTCGGCCCGCTTCCCGGACACGCCACCTCCGGCGACCGTTTCCGTGCCGCGCGTCGAGGAGACGGGCGACCCGTCGGGCGCGGCGGCCCAGTGGGACCCGACCGGGCAGAACGCCGACGGTTCGTCACCCGAGGCGCGCCCGGCTTCGAGGAACCCCGAGGGTTCAGTCGTCTCGCCGCGTCCTGCGGCTGAGCCGAGGACGACTGCAAGGGGCGACGAGGGCCCGGGCGTCCCGCTGGGCGCGACGGCCGAGTGGGGTCCGACCGCGCGGAGCGCCGGTGGCCCGGCGGCCGAGCCGCGGTCGACGATGAGCCACGTCGACGGCTCAGTCGCCCCGCCGCGTCCGGCCACGGAGCCGCGTGGAGCGGCCGAGTGGCGTCCGGCCGCGCGGGGCGCTGACGGTCGGGTGGCCGCGTCGTCCTCGGCTGCGAGGAGCGGCGAGGGTTCAGTCGTGCCGCCGCGTCCCGCCGCGGAGCCGCGTGGAGTGGCTGATTGCGGTCCGGCTGCGCGAGGCGCGGACGGCTCGGTGGCCGAGTCGTCCCCGACTGCGAGGGCCGCCGAGGGTTCAGTCGTGCCGCCGCGCCGGGTCCCCGAGCCGCGTGGGGCGGCCGAGGGGCGTCCGGCTGCGCGGAACGTCGACGCTGGGCCGCGCTCCGGCACGGGCTACGCCGAGGGTTCAATTGTGCCGCCGCGTCCGGTGGTTGAGCCGGGGACGACTGTGGGGAGCGGCGAGCGCTCGGGTGCTCCGTCAGGTGTGGCGGGTGAGCGGCGTCCGGCGTCGCGGAGCGCTGACGGTTCGGTGGCCGAGCCGCGCTCGACTGCGAAGAACACCGCGGGTTCAGTCGTACCCGCGCGTCCGGCCGCCGAGCCGCGGTCGACCACGAGCTACGCCGACGGCTCAGTCGCCCCGCCGCTTCCCGCCACCGAGCCGCGGTCGACCTCCAGGGACGCCGGAGGCTCAGCCCTACCGCCGACTCCTGCCGCCGAGGCGAAGGCGACAGTCGTGCCCCAGCGGGCAGCCCCCGGGTTTCCCCAGCGGCCCTTCGCGCCGCCGCGGCCGAGTGTCCCGGCGCCGCCGGGTGTTCCGCCTCGGCGGGGGCACATGCCTGAGGAGACTCTCAGCGAGACCACGCGGCGGCTTCGGCCCATTCCCGCCGAGCCGCCCGTCGAGCCTCCGGCGAAGCCGGAGCCGACGCCCGTCGGCGTTCCCGCGGGGCGCCCCTTCGTGTCGTTCGCGCCCCCGGACACGTACGACCACGACACCGCGCGGCTGCTGCCCGTGGGGCCCCGGGTCCGGCCTCGGGTCGCGGCTGCCGCGGCCTGTGTCGTGCTCGGGCTCGGGCTCATCGGGGGTGCGGTGACCGGGAGTTGGCTGACCGGGGACGGGGCGGGGG
>NZ_JAAKZX010000454.1 GCF_011045025.1 Streptomyces ureilyticus | reverse complement strand
CTAGTAGGACTCCGTTAGGTTGCTCTGGCTCTTGGGTTCTGGCTGGTGGTGGACGTTCTGGGCAGGGGGCGGTGGCAGGTGGTGCAGGTGCCGGTCCAGCAGTTCAGCAGGTCTTGGATGGCGTCGAGGATCTGGTAGAGGGTGAGTCCGCTGTATCGGCTTTTGGGGCCAGCCGCTGTTCGGTGAGGAACGCGTGGGCGGCGGTGACCAGGGTGACGTGGTGATGCCACCCGGCCCAGGAACGTCCCTCGAAGTGGTCCAGGCCGAGGCCGTGCTTGAGTTCCCGGTAGTCGTGCTCGATGCGCCAGCGGATCTTGGCCAGGCGGACCAGTTCAGCCAGCGAGGTGTCGGCGGGCAGGCTGGTGAGCCAGTAGCCGGTGGGTTGTTGGGCGTCCTCGGGCCATTCGACCAGCAGCGTCACTTCGGGCAGGACACCGTCCCAGTGGCCGTGTTCGGCGGTGGCGGTGGCCTGGGCCAGACGGCGGGCCCTGACGCCGGCCGGCCGTACCCGCAGGGCCACAAAGCGCGAGCGCATCGGCCCGCGGGAGCCCTCACGCCAGGTGACCTCGGTGAACGCCTGTCGTCCGTGGCCGGCGGCCAAAACGGACACAGAGGACGGCTTGTGCCGGTAGCGGGGCTGCGGCTTGCGGCCGTTTCCGGACCACGCCGGGGCGGTGGGCTGCGCGTCGTGCGGGTGGACGGTCAAGTCCGAACGGATGGCCACGACATAGCCGATGCCCCGCTCGCTCAGACCGTCGCGGAAGTCAGCGTTCTGCCCGTAGCCGGCGTCGGCCACCACCACCGGCGGCACCATTCCCCACCCGGCCAACTCGTCGAAGGCGTCCAGGGCCAGGCGCCACTTCTCCCGGTGCCCGACCTCCTGCGGTATCCCGGTCTTCTGCCGCCGTCCGGCATCGTGCGCCCACTGCTCGGGGACGAACAACCGCCACTGCAGCGGACAGGAGGCCGTGTCGGAGACCGCGTGCACGCTCACCGCGACCTGGCAGTTGGCCCGCTTGCCCAGCGCCCCGCAGTACTGGTGCGCGACCGCCACCGACATCCTGCCGTCCTTGGGGAACGACACATCGTCGACCGCCCACGCGTCCGGGCCGATCTGCGGCACCATCCGCTCCGCAATCCGCCGCCGCACCGGCACCGGATCCCAGGTCGACTGGTTCACGAACTGCTGCAGGTTCTGCTCGTTGCCATCCGGCAGCCGCTCCGCCATCGCCTGGATGGACTTACGGCGCCCGTCCAGCATCAGCCCCCGCAGATAGCAGTCACCCTTCGCCCGCTGATCCTTGCGCGGCACCGACGCGAACACGTCAGCTACGAATAACGCCAACCTCGCCCGAGCACGGTTCACTTCATGTGCGTCCACATCCCCAACATGCCCCCAAACAGGACCGGGAGACAGACCTAACGGAGTCCTACTAGGTG
>NZ_JAAKZX010000453.1 GCF_011045025.1 Streptomyces ureilyticus | reverse complement strand
GGCACGGGGGGGGGCGCGTCGCCGTCCTCGGACGAGAACCCGTACTGGACGTCGTATGAGGAGACGTACGGGCCGCAGTACGGGCCGCAGTACGGGCAGTCGCACGAGGGGGCGTACGAGCAGGCGTACGGCCAGTCGTACGGGAACGGGCAGATCCCGCAGGCTCCGCAGACGCCCCAGGCCACGCAGGCGATTCCGCAGCAGAGGGTGGATGAGACCCAGCCGCTGCCGGAGGTGCCGACGCCTGAGGCCTCCTCTGTACCGGCCGCCGAGGCCCCGTCCCGTACCAGGACGAAGCCGTCGGCCAAACCGTCCCCGCCCTCGGGCCGTGACCGCTATCTCGATCTTCTCCGCTCCATCGCCCTGGTCCGCGTGGTCGTCTACCACATCTTCGGCTGGGCCTGGCTGACGGTGCTCTTCCCCTCCATGGGCGTGATGTTCGCGCTGGCGGGCGCCCTGATGGCGCGCTCGCTCAGCCGCCCGGCGTGGGGCGTGATCCGCGGCCGTATCCGCCGACTCCTGCCGCCGCTCTGGGCGTTCAGCGCGGTGGTGCTCGCGATGCTGTTCGTGGGCGGCTGGAACCCGTCCAAGGACGACGGCGGCCTGGGCTGGCTGGGCCTGGTCAACTACGTCCTCCCGATCGGCGCCCCGCCCTACCCCTGGCAGATCGGCTCCGAGTCGGGCCTGCTGGAGCAGACTTGGGCGGTCCAGGCGGCGGGCCCGCTCTGGTACCTGCGCGCGTACCTGTGGTTCGTGATCGCGTCGCCGCTGCTGCTGTGGGCATTCCGCCGAGTCCCATGGGCAACACTGCTGGCACCGCTGGCGCTGACGGCGGTAGTAGGTACGGGACTGGTCTCGATCCCCGGCGAAACGGGCAACGCGGTCACGGACTTCGCGGTGTACGGCAGCTGCTGGATCCTGGGCATGGCCCACCAGGAAGGCGTACTGAAGAAGATCCCGCGCTACGCGGTGGTCTCCGTCGCCTCCCTCCTGATGGCCTTCGGCCTGTGGTGGGCCTCCGGCCACCTGGGCCCTGACGGCTGGGACCTGAACGACATCCCCCTGGCCCAGGCCGCCTGGTCCCTGGGCTTCGTAGCGATCCTGCTCCAGTACTCCCCGTCCTGGCAGACCCTCCCAGGCCGCCTGGCCCACTGGGACAAACTGATCACCCTGTCCAACAACCGAGCCGTAACGATCTACCTCTGGCACAACCTCCTGATCATGGCGACGGTCCCGCTACTGGACGCCGTCTACAAACTCCCCTTCATGGACGACCGCTTGTCCAACGCCCTGACTACGACGTACACGCTGTGGATGTTTGTCCTGGTGTGGCCGTTGATCGCGTTGATGGTCGTGGGTGTGGGGTGGGTCGAGGACCTGGCGGCCAAGCGAGGGCCTCGGCTTTGGCCGGACGGCTCGAAGAAGGCGGGGAAGGGGAAGAGGGGC
>NZ_JAAKZX010000452.1 GCF_011045025.1 Streptomyces ureilyticus | reverse complement strand
GTCCTACCTTTCAAGGGTGGTTGCTCTGGTCATTCGTAAGATCAGAGGGCCCAGGGGTTCTGGGTATGGCTGTCATGGCGGCGCCGTTGGCAAGGCTCAAAGGACTTGGCCACCCGGAACCCCGCGACGACTCGACCGCCAATTGGGAGACGCGACTCGATCGCTGCTGTAGGACAACGTCGGCGAGGTCGTCTGCGGGTGACATGTGAGACGGCGAGCTGGCGGAGGTGACCGTGCCCGAGATCTGGGCCGGGGTGGACATCGGCAAGGAACATCACCACTGCGTGGTGATCAACGCCGACGGCGAACGGCTGCTGTCGCGCCGGGTCCTGAACGACGAGACCGAGCTGCTTGAGCTCATCGGCGACGTCCTGGCGATATCCGCCGACGTGCTGTGGGCCGTCGACCTCAACCACGGTGGCGCCGCCCTGCTCATCGGCCTGCTCGTCAGCCACGACCAGCCCATGGCCTATCTGACCGGCCTGGCCGTCCACCGCG
Organism: Streptomyces ureilyticus; assembly: GCF_011045025.1. Taxonomy (GTDB): domain Bacteria; phylum Actinomycetota; class Actinomycetes; order Streptomycetales; family Streptomycetaceae; genus Streptomyces; species Streptomyces ureilyticus. Next base: position 948 of record NZ_JAAKZX010000452.1, on the reverse strand, counting down.
CCTCGGCCACCTATAAGGGCGAAGGCAAGACGGATGCGAAGGACGCCTTCGTCATCGCCGACCAGGCTCGCGTCCGTCGCGACCTCGGCCTGCTGCGGCCCGGCGACGAGATCGCCGTCGACCTGCGCACGCTGACCAACCGGCGCCTTGACGTGGTCTTCGACCGCACCCGGCAGATCAACCGCCTGAGGGCCCAACTGCTGGAGATCTTCCCCGCGTTGGAGCGGTCGCTGGAGTTGGTCAACAAGGGGCCGGTGATGCTGCTGACGGGCTACCAGACCCCCGCTGCAATCCGCCGCGCGGGCGCGAAGCGGATCGAGACGTGGCTGAAGAACCGGAAGGTCCGCGGGGCTGCCGCGCTGGCGAAGACGGCGGTGGAGGCTGCGCAGGCCCAGCAGACCGCGCTGCCCGGCGAGAAGCTGGCCGCCGCCATGGTGGTCCGGCTCGCGAAGGGGGTGATGGCCCTCGATGAGGAGATCGCCGAGCTCGACGCCCTGATCGAGGCCCGGTTTCGCGAGCATCCACACGCCGAGGTGATCCGCAGCCTGCCGGGCATGGGGGCCAAGCTCGGCGCCGAGTTCATCGCCGCGACCGGCGGCGACATGGATGCCTTCGGCAGCGCCGACCGCCTGGCCGGCTTCGCCGGCCTGGCTCCCCGGCCCCGCGACTCCGGCCGCGTCAGCGGCAACCTGCGCAGGCCCAAGCGATACCACCGCGGCCTGCTGCGGTCGATGTACCTCTCGGCGATGGTCAGCATCACGACGTGTCCGGCCTCGAAGGCGTACTACCAACGGAAGCGGAGCGAAGGGAAGGGCCACAAGCAGGCCCTGCTCGCCCTCGCTCGCCGACGCCTCAACGTCCTGTGGGCCATGATCCGTGACGGACAGTGCTACCAAGGTTCACCTCCCGTCACAGCAGCGGCTTGACATCACGATTGGGAAGTCCTTT
>NZ_JAAKZX010000451.1 GCF_011045025.1 Streptomyces ureilyticus | reverse complement strand
TGGTGGGCTCCGCCTTCGACGGGGTGACCATCGAGCATCTGCTCGACATGAGCAGCGGGGTGGGTGACCTGGTGGAGGACTACACCGTTCGGGACAGTCTGATCAACCGGTTCGCCAAGGCCGCTACAGGTGGCGGCTCACTGCACGAGGTGGTGTCCTCGGCCGAGCGTGCGACCGAGGCCGGCACGCAGTTCAGCTACTCGACGATCGACACCCAGGTCCTGGGATGGGTGCTGGAGTCCGCCACCGGCCGCTCTCTCGCGCAGTACGCCACGGAGCGCCTCTGGAGCCGCATCGGCGCTGAGCACGACGCGTACTACTGGCTCACCCGCAAGCATCCGCGTACCGCGATCGGCGGCGGCTCGCTCAATGCCACCGCCCGCGACATGGCCCGGCTGGGGCTGCTGATGTCCCGTGGTGGAGAGCTGAACGGGCAGCGCATCCTGCCCGAGGAATGGGTGACGCGCAGCCGGGGTCGCGGGGTGCCGCACCTGGAGGTCGGCGCGCTGGGCCCCAGTGGCTACCCGCATTACGGGTACAGCAACAAGTGGTGGACACTCGGCGGCGAGCGGCGTCCGTTCACCGCGGTGGGGATCCACGGCCAGTACCTGTACGTGGACCCGGACGCCGACGTGGTGATCGTCAAGACCAGCGCGTGGCCGACGGCGGACGACTCCTCGCGTGACGCGGAGTCCATCACGGCACTGCGGGCGGTGGCCGGCCATCTGCGGGAGGACCATCGTTGACAACGCCGTCGATAAGATGACGGCCATGACAGGCGCGAAGACCAAATCGGCAGGAGCCACTCCCGCGCGGCGGAAGCAGCGTCCGGCAGCTTTCCTCACCCCGGATCTGATCCTGGACACCGCGATGGCGGTGATCGAGACGGACGGTCCGCAGGCACTCACCTTCCGTCGGCTGGGCACTGATCTGGGCGCCGACCACACAGCCGTCCTGCGGCACTTCCGCGGCAAGGACGACCTGCTGCTCGGCCTGGCCGCCCGGCTGGTCAGCGATGCCCTGCACGACTTCGCACCGTCGGAAAGCTGGCGCGAGACCCTCGCGTCGCTCGCCCGACGGATCCGTGCCGCATGCCTGCGGCACCCGGGGGTGGCCGTCCTGGTCGCGGCCCGCACCTCACGGCGCGAGCCGGAGTTCCAGGGCGCCGACGTCGTCATCGGCGCCCTGCTCGAGGCCGGCCTCCAGGGACCCGAAGCGGCCTCGTACTACCGGGTGCTGGCCGATACGGCACTCGCCGCCGGCGCCTTCGAGGCTTCCTTCAACGTGCTGGACAAGGCCGCTCAGGACGGCGACCGGCTGGCCTGGCGCCGCGAGTACCTGACGGCCTCGCCACAGCGGTACCCGAACCTGGCACAGGTCGCCCCCTATCTCGCGGAAATCGACGAAGAGGACCAGTTCGAGACCGCGATCGGCCTGTTCCTCGACGCCGTGGAGCTCCGCGCGCAGCGCGCCCGCGCAGCCCGCGCAG
>NZ_JAAKZX010000450.1 GCF_011045025.1 Streptomyces ureilyticus | reverse complement strand
TCGCTCATTAGAGGACCATCCCTTCTGCAGCCCTCACGGGTAGGGTTGTGACCTCTCGGTCCCGGCGGGTGCACGGCCGCGCTCGCGTGCTACGCGATGGCCAGCATGAGTTATGCCGGCCCCGCCGGGCCGAGGCCGTCTGATCGGCTTCAGGGACACGCCCCACAGAGGGCCGATTAATGAGCTTCCGGCAGACGACCTCACCACCGGGCAGGTGCTCCGTCGAAGTCACAGGAGTACAGCTTCCGTGTTCATCGGATGGGACTGGGCCACCGAGACCCACGACGTCACCGTCATGGACAACTCCGGTACCCGCGTGGACCGTTGGGAACTTGCGCACACCGAGCAGGGCATCGAGGGCACCCTCAAACGCCTGCGAAAGCACGGCAGCCCGGCTGACCTGCCGGTGGCCATCGAGACCACCCGCGGCCTGGTCGTGGACCGGCTGCTGGCCGCCGGCCACCCGGTGGTGCCGGTGCACCCCAACGCCTTCCACGCCATGCGCCCGCGCTGGGGCGCCTCCAAGGCCAAGACCGACGCCGGAGACAGCCACAAGCTCGCCGACTACCTGCGCACCGACGGCCACCAGCTGCGGCGCCTGGTCCCCACCGACCCCAAGACCCTTCAACTGCAGGCGCTGACCCGGCAACGCGCCGACCACGTCGAGGCCAAAGTCGCCGCCGTCAACCAGCTCGACGCCCAGCTCGACCAGCTGTGGCCCGGCGGCAAAGCGGTCTTCGCCGACCGCGACAGCGACATCGCCCTGGACTTCCTCGACCGCTACCCCACCCCGCAGGCCGCCGCCAAGCTCACCCCCGCCAGGCTGGAGGCGTGGTGCAAGCGGCGCGGCTACTCCGGCAGACGCACCGGCACACAGCTCATCGAGCGCCTGCGTGCTGCCCCCGCCGCCGCGACCCGGCTCGGCGAGGCCACCGTCGCCACGCTCATTCGCGTCCAGGTCCAGCTCGTGCGGGCCATGCGTGCCACGATCCGCGAGCTGGACCGCGAGATCACCACCGCCGTCGAGACGCACCCCTACGCGCCGCTGCTGGCCTCCATGCCCCGCATAGGGCAGGTCAACCTCGGGCAGATCATCGGCGAGATCGGCCCGATCCTGGAACGCGCCGAGTCCTGCGAACAGTTCATCGCCGAGACCGGCGTGGTCCCTGTCACCCGGGCCTCCGGCAAGTCCCACGCGGTGACCTTCCGCTTCGCGACCAACCGCAGAGCCCGTGTCGCGATCACCACCTTCGCGGACAACAGTCGGCACGGCAGCGCGTGGGCCGCGAAGATCTACGCCGATGCGCGGGCCCGCAAGAAGCGGCACCCCCACGCCACCCGCATCCTGGCCCGTGCCTGGCTGCGGGTGATCTGGGCCTGCTGGCGCGACGGAGCCTGCTACGACCCCGAGATCCACCAGGCCAACGGAAAGATCAACACGACCGCCGACACCCCCTTGGCGGCATAGAGGTTGACTCAGGAAACTCATG
>NZ_JAAKZX010000044.1 GCF_011045025.1 Streptomyces ureilyticus | reverse complement strand
GACTCGTCCAGTCCGCGGATTCCAGCTTCGCGCGGGCCGTGCGCAGGAGCGCGGGCGGCTGCGGCCCGCCGACTTCCGTGCTGCCGCGCCGAGTTGGCTCGCCCGGCCGCTGGGCGGGACGTGGGATGCGGAGGCGTTCGCTGTGGAGCAGGGGGCGGAGTAGGCGCGGGCCGGGTCGGCACGGGGCACCGCATCGCGACTCACCGAGGGGTCAGAGGACGCATGCGGGGGGACAATCGCCGTAGCGCAAGTCGCCCAGGGGAGGTCTCCATGCGACCACGCGGTTCCCGGACCAGCAGGGCCGGCCGGATGGCCCCGGCTCCCGTACACCACCCGGTGTTCGCCCGCTTCTACGCCAAAGTCAGCGTCGCCTCCGAGCCCGCCATCGGCCCGCACCGCGATGAACTGCTCGCCGGGCTCGCCGGCCGGGTCATCGAGATCGGCGCCGGCAACGGACTGAACTTCGCCCACTATCCGAGCACCGTCTCGGAGGTCGTCGCCATCGAACCGGAGCGCAGGCTGCGGCAGTTGGCGGTGACCGCGGCCCTGCGCTCCGAGGTACCCGTCGACGTGGTGCCGGGCGTCGCGGAGGGGCTGCCGGTCAAGAGCGAGGCGTTCGACGCGGCGGTTCTGTCGCTGGTGCTGTGCAGCGTACGAGACGTGCCGCGGGCTCTGGCTGAGGTCCGCCGCGTCCTGCGTCCCGGCGGTGAGCTGCGGTTCTTCGAGCACGGCAAGGGTGGTGGCGCGGCGATGGGGGTTACCCAGCGCGCCCTGGACCGCACCGTGTGGCCGCTGCTGTTCGGCGGCTGCCACGTGGGGCGGGACGTTCTCGGGGCGCTGCGGGACGCCGGGTACGAACTGGGGCCGTATCGGCGGGTGCTGGTGCCGGAGAAGGGGGTGCGGATGCCGACCTCTTATTGCGTGCTCGGCACGGCGCGCTCCGCTGGGTGACGCAGCCCCTGAAAGGAGGGCCTGCGGCCTCCTTTCAGGGCTCGAGGCTCCACCGGCGCAGCTCGTCCGTGATGTCCTGCACCGTTGCCTCGCCTGTCTTGATCAGGCGGGCCAAGTCGCGGACCTGCTCGGGTGAGGTGACTACCTTCAGGCCGCTGGCGACCAGGTAGGCGTATGCCGCGGCCGTGGCGAACATCGCGTTGGAGCGTTCCAGCGCTGGGATGTGCAGCAGGAGCTGGAGCAGTGCGGCGGCGCGGGCGTGCGGGGTGTCGTAGACGGGGACGCCGAAGATCTCCGCCTCGTGCCTGCTGACCGCGGCGACGAGGGCTCCCCAGTCGGTGACCTGGGGATCTCCGGGAGTCTTCTGTTCGGCGACCATAAGGAGCCAGGCAAGGTCGACGTGGACGTTCAAGGGTTCAGCGACGGCCTTCTCGCTCCGGGCCGAACTCCTCGGCGAACACGGACTCGTACTGCTTCATGAAGTCGGCGGCGGCCTCCACGAAGGTGTGGCCCACTTCCCCGGTGTCCTGTCTGACCAGCTCTTCGATATAGCGGTTGACGCTCATGCCGCGAGACAGGGCTCGCTCGCGTGCGGCCCGGGCGGTGCCCTCGTCCACGCGCACGTTCAGTTGGGTCTTCGCCATACTTTGAAGCTAGCGCCTGGGTGCTAGCAGAGGCAAGGGGGCACCCAGCAGGAATCCACTAAGGGTGCCCCTTACACCGAAATCAGGGGCACCGACCTGCGCAGGAGACCGGCTCGGACTTCGGGTGGATACCGAGTGTGCGCGGGATCACACTAGGCTCGCCCGCGGACACCGAACCCACCTAGGAGGCGGCCTTGTCCACTGCAGCTGCGGAGCACGCCCTCGGGCGCACGGACGCCGAGGAGATCGCGGCCCGCGCCCGTGGTCTCACCAAGGCATACGGCACGGGCGAGACGACCGTGCTCGCCCTCGACTCGGTCGACGTCGATATCGCGCGCGGTCGTTTCACGGCGGTCATGGGTCCGTCGGGCTCGGGGAAGTCCACGCTGATGCACTGTCTGGCGGGGCTCGACTCCGTGTCGGCCGGACAGGTGTGGCTGGGCGACACCGAGATCACCGGGCTGAGGGAGCGCGAGCTGACACGGCTGCGCCGGGACCGGATCGGCTTCATGTTCCAGTCGTTCAACCTGATCCCGACGCTGAACGCGATCGAGAACATCACGCTGCCCATGGACATCGCGGGCAAGAAGCCCGACGAGAAGTGGCTGAACCAGGTCATCGACACGCTCGGTCTGCGCGACCGGCTGAAGCACCGGCCCGCGCAGCTCTCCGGCGGGCAGCAGCAGCGCGTCGCCTGTGCCCGCGCGCTGGCCTCACGCCCCGAGCTGATCTTCGCCGACGAGCCGACCGGCAACCTCGACTCACGGGCCGGGCTTGAAGTGCTCGGCTTTCTGCGGGGCGCCGTCGACGAGCTGGGCCAGACCGTCGTCATGGTCACGCACGATCCGGGCGCCGCGGCCCACTCCGACCTGGTGCTCTTCCTCGGGGACGGCCGGATCGTGGACGAGATGGCGCGCCCTTCGGCGGAGGCGGTGCTGGAACGGATGAAGCGCTTCGACACCATCCGCGGCACATTCGAGGACGGCCCCGCCCCCGACCAGGGCGTCGCACCCGGCCCGGGCGTCGCCCCCGGCCAGGGCAGCGCACCCGATCACGGCGTCGCGCTCGACAAGGGCATCGCCCGCGACCAAGGCACCGCTTCCGACCAGGGCATCGCCCGCGACCAGGACTGAGGCAGACCGTCGTGCTGAAGGCGACACTGAGGAGTTTCCTCGCGCACAAGGGGCGGCTGCTGCTCTCGGCGCTGGCCGTCCTGCTGTCCGTGGCGTTCGTCGCGGGCAGCCTGATCTTCTCGGACACGGTCACCCGTACCTTCGACCGGCTCTTCGCGTCCACGTCGGCCGACGTGACCGTGCTGCCGCGCGAAGAGCTGAACTCCCAGCTGCCCTCCGGGGCCGTCCAGACCGTGGACGCGAGCATTGAGGACCGTATCGCCCGGGTCGACGGCGTCGCCGACACGCATCTGGACGTCTCCGTCGAGGGCGTCACCGTCGTCGACAGCGAGAACGAGTCCGTGGGCCCGACCACCGGCGCGCCCACCATCGCCACCGGCTGGTACGTCACCGATCGCAGCCCCGTGGAACTGACCTCCGGCCATGAACCGCGCGGGCCCGGCGAGGCGCTGATCGACGCGGACACGGCCGACAACAAGGACGTAGGCATCGGTGACACGCTCACCGTGATCGCACAGCCTGGTTCGTTCAAGGTGAAGATCGTCGGCATCGCGACCTTCACCACCACCAACCCCGGTGCGGCACTCGTCTTCCTCGACATCCCGACCGCGCAGACCAAGCTGCTGGGCAAGGAGGGCCTCGCCACCAGCATCGCGGTGACCGCGGAGGAGGGCGTGAGCGACGCCGCTCTCAAGCAGCGCGTCTCTCGCGAGGTCGGCACCGAGACCTATGAGGTGGAGACCGCCGACGAGCAGGCCGAGTCCGCCGCCGCCGAACTGGGCGGATTCCTCGACGTGATCAAGTACGTGATGCTCGGCTTCGCCGGAATCGCGGTACTGGTCGGCGTGTTCCTGATCGTCAACACCTTCTCCATGCTGATCGCCCAACGCACCCGCGAACTGGGCCTGTTGCGCGCCCTCGGCGCCGACCGGCGGCAGGTGCGCCGGTCCGTGCTCCTGGAAGCGGCCCTGCTGGGCCTGGTGGGCTCCACGCTCGGCCTGGCCACCGGGATCGGGCTCGCGTTCGCGCTGATCGAGCTCATGAGCCTGCTCGGCATGAACCTGAAGTCCACCGAGATGGTCATCGGCTGGGCGACCCCCGTCTCGGCGTACGTCGTCGGCGTCGGCGTCACCTTCGTCGCCGCTTATCTTCCGGCGCGACGGGCCGCCGGGGTGTCGCCGATGGCCGCGCTCGCGGACGCCGAAATCGCCGGTGTGGGGCGGCCGTTGCGGGTACGGGCCATCGTGGGGACGGTCGTCGGAGCACTCGGCTCCGCCGCGCTCGTCGGGTGTGTGACCGCGACGGAGACGGGATCCGCCGCTTCCCTGCTGGGACTCGGCGTCGTCCTGACCCTCATCGCGACCGTCATTGCGGGCCCGCTCCTCGTCCGCCCGTTCATCCGGGTCCTCGGCGTGCTCCTCAAACTCATCGCGCCCCTGCTCCTCGTCTTCCCGTTCGTCCGCGTCCTCGTCGGGGACTTCTCCGCCCGGTTCCGCTCCATCGGGCGGATGAGCCAGCGCAACGCGCTGCGCAATCCGCGTCGTACGGGTGCCACCGCGGCGGCGCTGATGGTCGGCCTCGCCCTGGTCGGCGGGATGTCCGTGGCCAGCGAGTCCATGACCAAGTCCTTCGACCAGCAGATCGACGAGACGCTGGGCGCCGACTTCGTGGTGCAGAACAGCAACTTCCAGCCGTTCCCGCAGGAGATCACCGAGAAGGTGGGCGACACGGACGGCGTCGGAATCGTCGTACGTCAGCGGTTCGCAGCCATCGCGGCACGGCTGCCCGACGGCGACCGCGTCGAGACGGGCGCGGCAGGCTACGGCGACCAGCTCGACGAGGTCGCCAACATCACGTATGCGCGGGGCGACACGGCGGCGGCGCTGGCGCCCGGGAACATGGCCATGGACGTCGACTACGCCAAGGATCACGACGTACGCATGGGCAGTGTCATCCCTATCGAGTTCCAGGCCGGCCGGCAGACCGAACTGCGGGTGGCCGCGCTCACCGACCAGGAGGGCGGCGAGGGCTTCGGCGCGCAGGGAGCGATGTACTTCGGACTCGCGACGCTGGAGCGGTACGTGCCCGGCGGTCAGGACTCGACGCTGTACGTGAACGCCGCCTCGGGCACCTCCGCCGACACGCTCCGCGAGCGCCTGGATCAGACGCTCGACCCGTATCCGCAGGTGGAGGTGCGCGACCAGGCCGACTACAAGGAGCTGATCCGCGGCCAGATCGCCGTACTGCTCTATCTCGTCTACGCGCTGCTGGGCCTGGCGATCATCATCGCGGTGCTCGGTGTGGTCAACACCCTTGCCCTGTCGGTCGTGGAGCGCACCCGCGAGATCGGGCTGCTGCGTGCGATCGGCCTCGCCAGGCGGCAGTTGCGGCGGATGATCCGGCTGGAGTCGGTGGTGATCGCCGTGTTCGGCGCGGTGCTCGGGCTGGCGCTGGGGCTTGTCTGGGGCGTGTGCGTGCAGCAGGTCCTGGCGCTCCAGGGCATGACGGCGCTGGCGATCCCGTGGTTCACCATCGTCGCGGTCGTGGTGGGTTCGGCGGTGGTGGGCATCGTGGCGGCGCTGCTGCCCGCGTTGCGTGCCTCGCGGATGAACGTTCTGGCGGCCATCGCGCACGAGTGATGTACTCGGCTGGGGTACTCAAGTCCCTTGAGGGTGAGGAGAGTTCATGCCGCTTCCGTTCCGGTTCGGTGTCAATCTGATGCAGCCCGCGACCGCCGAGGAGTGGCGCGCGAAGTGCCGGCGGGCCGAGGAGCTCGGGTACGACGTGATCCTGGTCCCCGACCACCTCGGTATGCCCGCCCCGTTCCCGTCCCTGGTCGCGGCGGCGGAGGCGACCGAGCGGCCCCGGCTCGGGACCTTCGTACTCAACGCCGGCTTCTGGAATCCGGCGCTGCTCGCCCGCGAGGTCGCCACCACGGACGCGCTGACGGGCGGCCGCCTCGAACTCGGCCTCGGCACTGGTTACGTGGCGGCCGAGCACGAGAGCGCGGGCATTCTGTGGGGTTCTCCGCGCGAGCGCGTGGACCATCTGGCGCGTACGGTCGAGGAGTTGGACCGGCTGCTCGGCTCCGAAGAGCACCAGCCGCAGACCGTGCAGAAACCCCGTGTGCCCCTGCTGATCGGAGGCAACGGCGACCGGATGCTGAAGCTCACCGCCGAGCACGCGGACATCGCGGCGTTCACAGGCGCCCGGTCGATGCCGGACGGCATGCTCGCGGCGATCACCGCCGAGGAACTCGGCGAACGGGTAGCCCTGTACCAGGAGCTGGCCGCCGACCGGAAGGAACCGGCCGAGCTCAATCTGCTCATCCAGATCGTCGCCATCACCGAGGACCGGAGCGCCGCCGTCCAGGAGTGGCTGCCCCACGTCCCGTACCTCACCGAGCAGCAGGTCCTGGCCCTGCCGATCGCGCTCCTCGGCACACTGGACGAGATCGTCGACCAGGTGCGTGCGCAGCGCGAGCGGTACGGGTTCTCGTATCTCACGGTGCTGGAGCCCAACATGGAGGTGTTCGGACCGGTCATCGAGGCGCTGCGCGGCGAGTGAGTGTCCGGATCGTGGAATTCGCCGTCCACCCGATGCGTCCGTGATGGGATCGCGGCATGAATGATCTCCGGATACGGGCCGCGGTGCCCGACGACCTCGACGCCGTGCTGGCCTTCTGGAAGACCGCCGCCGAGGGCACGAGCATCAGCGACGACCGGGAGGGCGTGGAGCGGCTCGTCGCCCGTGACGCCGAGGCGCTCATCCCCGCCGAGCTGGTCGGCACGGTGATCGCCGGCTTCGACGGGTCACCGACCACTAGGGCCTTGGTGCAGGCGACCTCATTGCGGTCTCCCGGAGAAGTAGCCCGGTCATGAGGGGCTGACCGGGAGCCGGCAGCCGGCCAGGCCACGGGGGCGTACGGACAGTCCCTCCGCGATCCCGCGGAGCACCACCGCCGCTGGAGCCTCGGGGTCGCTCAGCACCAGCGGCGCACCGGCGTCGCCCGCCTCGCCCAGGAGCGGGTCCATCGGCACCTGACCCAGCAGCGGGACTTCCGTGCCCAGCGCGAGGGACAGCGAATCGGCGACCGTTCGGCCGCCGCCGGAACCGAAGAGCCGCGTCGTCGAGCCGTCCGGCAGCCGCAGCCAGGACATGTTCTCCACCACCCCGGTCACCCGCTGACCGGTCTGCAGGGCGATGGCCCCAGCCCTCTCGGCCACCTCGGCCGCGGCCGCCTGCGGTGTGGTCACCACGAGGATCTCGGAGTCGGGGAGCAACTGGGCGAGGGAGATGGGGATGTCGCCGGTGCCGGGCGGCAGGTCGAGCAGGAGCACGTCGAGGTCCCCCCAGTACACCTCGCTGAGGAACTGCTGCAACGCGCGGTGCAGCAGCGGGCCGCGCCACATCACTGGCGCGTTCCCCGAGGTGAACATCCCGACAGAGATCACCTTCACACCGTTCGCCCGGGGCGGCATGATCATTTTTTCGACGCGGGTGGGGCCCGTCGTCACGCCCAGCATCCGCGGAACCGAATGGCCGTGGATGTCGGCGTCCAGCACACCGACCGACAGCCCACGGGCAGCCATTGCGGCGGCCAGGTTGACCGTGACACTCGACTTCCCGACCCCGCCCTTGCCGGAAGCGACGCAGTACACCCGGGTCAGTGAACCGGGCCGGGTGAAGGGGATATCCGGTTCGCCGGTGTCGCCCCGCAGGCTCTTGCGCAGTTCGGTGCGTTGCTCGTCGCTCATCACGTCCAGCTCGATCCGCACGTCGCGCACGCCGGGCAGCGCGGACACGGCGGCGGTGGCGTCCGCGGTGATCTTCTCGCGCAGCGGGCAGCCGGAGACGGTCAGGTAGATGCCGACCAGCACCGCGCCGTCGGGGCTCACCGCGATCTCCTTGACCATCCCGAGGTCGGTGATGGGCCGCTGGATCTCCGGGTCGAGAACCTCGGACAGCGCCTTGCGGACCGTCTCCGTGGCCAGGGCGTACTGGTGGGTCGGTGTGGTTGTCACAGGCGGGACTCCTAGTCCATGGGGGCGCTGGGTGTGAGGGCCGGCTGGAGGACGGGGCGCAGCGTCAGCCGACGACGGTCCAGGTGTCCTTGCCTGCGAGCAGGGACTGGAGGTCGGCGGGTGTGGTGCTCCTGGCCTGCTCGGTCTGGGCGCGGACCTGGTCGTCGTAGGCCGGGTGGCTGACGGAGCGGAAGACGCCGGTGACGGTGTGGGCGAGGTCCTGGGAGGACAGCCGTGACAGGGCGAAGGCGTAGGAGGGATCCTCCAGGGTGGCGTCGTGCACCACCAGCGCCTCCTCCCCCACTTCCGCGACCTTCGCCGTATCCAGCCCTCCGGAAGCGGTACGGACCACGCCGAACTCTCCTTCGGCGCCGAAGCGCAGCGCTTGGCCATGGCGCAGCGGGATGAGGCGCCGCTCCCGCTCGCCGGGTTGGCGCAGTACCTCGAAGGCGCCGTCGTTGAAGATCGGGCAGTTCTGGTAGATCTCCACGAGCGAGGTGCCTCGGTGTTCGGCGGCCGCGGTGAGTACGTCGGTCAGCCCCGCGCGATCCGAGTCGAGGACGCGGGCCACGAAGGTGGCACCGGCGCCCAGGGCCAGCGAGACCGGGTCGAAGGGGGCGTCGACCGAGCCCATGGGGGTGGACTTGGTGACCTTGCCCGGCTCCGAGGTCGGTGAGTACTGGCCCTTGGTGAGCCCGTAGATGCGATTGTTGAACAGCAGGATCTTGAGGTTCACGTTGCGCCGCAGGGTGTGGATCAGGTGATTGCCGCCGATCGACAGGGCGTCCCCGTCGCCGGTGACCACCCACACCGACAGATCGGGACGAGCGACGGCCAGACCGGTGGCGATGGCCGGGGCGCGGCCGTGGATGGAGTGCATCCCGTAGGTGTTCATGTAGTACGGGAAGCGGGAGGAGCAGCCGATGCCGGAGATGAACACGGTGTTCTCCCGCCTCAGCCCCAGCCGGGGCATGAAGCCCTGCACTGCGGCCAGGACCGCGTAGTCACCACAGCCGGGGCACCAGCGCACCTCCTGATCGGACTTGAAGTCCTTCGGCGACAGCTTCGTCTCGGACCTGGGCACCAGTGTCTGCCCGCCGATGCCGGGCAGGCCGAGGTCGATGGTGGTCATGCGCGGACTCCTTCGATCGCGTCGGTGAACACGCCCTGGAGTTCTTCCGCCCCGAACGGGAGACCGGCGACCTTGGTGTACGAGAGGACGTCGACCAGGTACTTGGCGCGCAGCAGCAGCGCGAGCTGGCCGAGGTTCAGCTCCGGGACCACGACGCGCTCGTAGCGGGAGAGCACTTCGCCGAGGTTGGCGGGAAGGGGGTTGAGGTGGCGCAGATGCAGGTGTGCGACGCCGTGTCCGGCCCTGCGGACACGGCGTGCGGCGGCGCCGATCGGCCCGTAGGACGAGCCCCAGCCCACCACCAGGACCTCGGCCCGGCCGGACGGGTCGTCCGGCACGGCTTCGGGCACGGTGATTCCGTCGATCTTGGCCTGCCGCAGTCGCACCATGCGGTCGTGGTTGTCGGCGTCGTACGAGATGTCGCCCGTGCCGTCGGCCTTCTCCAGGCCGCCGATGCGGTGTTCGAGTCCGGGAGTGCCGGGCACCGCCCAGGGCCGGGCGAGGGTGCGCGGGTCGCGCAGATAGCCCCAGAAACCACCGGAGCCGTCGGGGGCGTTGGGCTCGGTGGCGAACTCGACGGTCAAGTCGGGCAGTTGCGAGGCGTCCGGAACGAGCCAGGGCTCGGAGCCGTTGGCGATGTGGCCGTCGGACAGGAGCAGCACCGGGGTCCGGTAGGTGAGGGCAATGCGGGCCGCGTCGAGCATCGTGTCGAAGCAGTCCGCCGGGGTGGCCGGCGCGAGAACCGGCACCGGGGATTCGCCGTTGCGCCCGAACATCGCCTGCAGCAGGTCCGCCTGCTCCGTCTTGGTGGGCAAGCCGGTGGACGGCCCGCCACGCTGCACGTCGATCACCAGCAGTGGCAGCTCGGTCATCACGGCCAGGCCGATGGTCTCGCTCTTGAGGGCGAGCCCGGGACCTGACGTGGTGGTCACGCCCAGCGCCCCGCCGTACGAGGCCCCCAGCGCGACACCGATGGCGGCGATCTCGTCCTCCGCCTGCACCGTGGTCATGCCGAAGTTCTTGTGCCGGGACAGCTCGTGCAGGATGTCGCTGGCCGGGGTGATCGGGTAACTGCCGAGGAGCACCGGCAGCCCGGACCTGGCGCCGGCCGCGACGATTCCGTACGCCAGGGCGCTGTTGCCGGTGATCTGCCGGTACGTACCCGGGGTGAGCGCCGTCGCGGGGGCGACCTCGAACGTCACCGCGAACGACTCGGTGGTCTCGCCGTAGTTCCAGCCGGCCCGGAAGGCGAGGATGTTCGCCTCGGCGATCTCGGGTTTGCGCGCGAACTTCTGCCGCAGGAACCGCTCGGTCCCGGCGGTCGGACGGTGGTACATCCAGGACAGCAGGCCCAGGGCGAACATGTTCTTCGCCCGCTCCGCGTCCTTCTTGCTCAGACCGGTGTCCGCCAGCGCGCCCCGGGTCAGCGTGGTCATGGCCACCGGGTGGACCTGGAAGGAAGTCAGCGTGCCGTCCTCCAGCGGATCGGCGGCACAACCCGCCCTGGTCAGGTTGCGTGGGGTGAACTCGTCAGTGTTCACGATCACCGTGCCGCCCGGCGGCAGGTCGGCGAGATTGGCCTTCAACGCGGCCGGGTTCATCGCCACCAGCACATCGGGCCGGTCTCCGGCGGTGAGGATGTCGAAGTCGGCGAAGTGCACCTGGAAGGACGAGACTCCGGCGATGCTGCCCTGGGGGGCGCGGATCTCGGCGGGGAAGCTGGGCAGCGTGGCCAGGTCGTTCCCGAAGGCCGCGGCCGCCGACGTGAACCGGTCGCCGGTGAGCTGCATACCGTCTCCGGAGTCACCGGCGAACCGGATGACCACCCGCTCGAGCCGTTCGGTCTGTTCGGTCGCTGCGAGGCTGGCGTCGCTGCCGCTCATGGCGCCAGGTAACTCTGGACGAAGGGCGTGTCGACACCGATCGGACCGAGGTCTGCGGCGCCGCCGGGCGAGCCCAACGGCTCAGCACGCCCGGGCAACGGTTCGGAGAAGAAGCGCGCGTTCTCCGTGACGAACGGCGCGTCCTCGGGTGCGAGCTCCTCGACCGTCGCGATGGCCTCGACCGGGCAGACGGGTTCGCAGGCGCTGCAGTCGATGCACTCGTCGGGGTTGATGTAAGCCATGCGCTCCCCGACGTAGATGCAGTCCACCGGGCACTCGTCGACACAGGCGCGGTCCATGACGTCGACGCACGCGGCACCGATGACGAAAGTCATGATGAGGTGACTCCTTTGGTGTGGGGTCGAACGACCTGTAGAGGTTCAGTTCGGTAGACCTGCAGCGGCGCGGAAGACCTGCGGCGGTTCGGCCGACAGGTACTTCAGGCGCCTTCGGGGGACAGCTCCGCGGGCGGAGCGTCGCCCATCGAGGCGAGGATCTCGTAGCGGCGACGGGCGAATTCGGGTTCGAACTGGGCGCCCGGACGCCGCGGGCTGCGGATGTCGACGATCTCTCGTACGACGGCGGGGCGGGGGCTGAGCAGTACGATCCGATCCCCCAGCAGCATGGCCTCGTCGACGTCATGGGTGACGAACAGGATCGTGGTCCCGTACTGCCGCCAGACCGAAATCAGCAGTTGCTGCATCTCCGAGCGGGTCTGGGCGTCAAGCGCGCCGAACGGCTCGTCCATCAGCATCACTCGGGGGCGGGTGGCCAGCGTCCGGGCGAGCTGAACACGTTGCCGCATACCACCCGACAGCTGGCCCGGCAGATGGTCGAAGAAACCCTCGAGACCGACCTGAGCCAGGAGTTCCTCGGCCTCCTGACGCCTTTGCCCCCGGGGCACGCCCCGCAGTTTCAGGGCGTACTCGACATTACGCGCGGCCGAACGCCAGGGGAGCAGAGCGTCCTCCTGGAAGACCATCGCACACGCCTCGTTGCTCCCGCCCACCGGTTTCCCGTCGACCTCCGCCCGCCCGGCGGTGGGCGTCAGCAGCCCCGCCAGGGCACGCAGGATGGTCGACTTCCCGCACCCGGAAGGCCCGAGCAGGACGACGATCTCTCCGGACCGCACATCGAGGTCGACCTCGGCGGCCGGCATGTCGCCGAAGGCGAGCCTCAGTCCTTCCAGCCGGACCGGAGCTCCGGCGCTCATCGGGCGCTCCTCGGCAGCCAGCGGTTCACGCGCGATCCGAGCCGCTCCACCAGCCAGGCGGTACCCCAGCCAAGGATGCCGATGGACAACATCCCGACGACCACGCCGGAGTAGTCGAGCAGGCCGTAGGACTGCCAGGTGTAGTAGCCGATGCCGAACTGACCGGAGATCATTTCGGCGCTGATCACGCAGATCCAGGCCACACCCATGGAGACGGACAGCCCCGAGAAGATGCCGGGCATCGCTCCGGGAAGCACCACGTGCGCCAGTACGGACAGCCGGCGGGCGCCCATCGTCCGGGCGGCCTCCTCCCACACCTTGGGCAGGGTCTTCATCGCGTGGATGGTGCTCACCGCGACTGGGAAGAACGCGGCGAAGAAGGTGATGAAGACGATGCCCTGCTCGCCGGTCGGGAACATGAGGATCGCCAGCGGGACCAGGGCGATCGCCGGGATCGGCCGGGCCACCTCGATCAGCGGCCGGACCAGTGCCTGGACGACCCGGGAGCGCCCGATCGCCATGCCGATGGCCACCCCGCTCACCGCGGCGAGCCCGAAGCCGAGCAGGATGCGGCGCAGACTGGCCAGCAGGTCCTGGTAGTAACTGCCGGACGTCAGTTGCCCCTTCAGCGTGTCGAACACGTCGGCCGGACCGGGCACCTTGTCGAAGCGCAGCCACAGGACGACGTCGTTGGCCGTGAGCAAATACCAGACCAGCAGCGCCGCGGCCAGCGGCAGCGCTGCCTGTGCCCCGGCCGCCAGTCGGCGCGGCCATGCGCCGGGCACCGGGAGCGGGCGCAGGACGGCACGCAGACCGGGGCGCGGTCGTGGGGTGACGGCGGTCGGATCATTTGTGGGGATCAGGGACTGCTGGGAGACGGGAGTCGTTGTCATGCGTCCTCTTTCCTTGGCTACCTGCGCTACCTGTTGAGCGGCGGTATCCCGCGGCAGCCGCCCTGGAAGTTCGGCGGGTGCCGCGAGTTGTGCGATACCTGCTCAGCTCTGCGATATGTGCGGGTGCTGCGACTGCCGCCGGCTCACGAATCCTCCAGTGCCGACTCGTAGCCGAGCTTGCGGGCGCCGGAGTGGTCCGCCAGATAGGCATCCGCGTCCGCGGCGACCGCGAACGGCA
Organism: Streptomyces ureilyticus; assembly: GCF_011045025.1. Taxonomy (GTDB): domain Bacteria; phylum Actinomycetota; class Actinomycetes; order Streptomycetales; family Streptomycetaceae; genus Streptomyces; species Streptomyces ureilyticus. The sequence continues at coordinate 40,874 of NZ_JAAKZX010000044.1, read as the reverse complement.
GCAGCCGGGAGTTCGCGGACCGTTCGGGGTCCAGCACCCAGGTCGCGGCGGATGCGAACATCCGGGTCCCGTGCTTGGCGTCCGGTACGTAGGCGGCGCGTACGTCCCCGTCATAGGCGGCGATCTGCCGCAGCAGGCAGGTGGGGGTCGCCGCGACCCCGGTCGACTTCCGGCCGGTGAACCACACTTCCGAGGCGGTGCGCGGATCCTTGACGGGCTCGTGGCAGACCGGGTCTTGGCCGCTCAGCATGCTCGGGGACATGGTGCTCTTACTGGCGGCGTCGTACGAGGAGCCGTAGATCTCGCGCAGGTAGCTGTCGTTGACGAACGTATCCAGGTCCAGGTCCTTGACCGAGCCGAGGTCCTTGAGGAAGGGCAGGTCCTCGGAGAGCGCGTCGACCAGCTGGGGCTTGATGGTCGGGTCGAAGGTCACCAGGCCACTGGGCCCGTTGTAGAGGTAGACCACCTCGGGTTCGATACCCGTGACCTTGGCGACCTGCTGAGCGGCGGCCAGCGGATTCTTGTTGAGGTGGTCCGCGGTGTCGCGGACCGACTCCAGGAAGGCCCGCATCACTTCGGGGTGATCGTCGGCGTACGCCTTGCGGGAGACGACGGCGTGGAACGTCGGGACGCCGTTGGATCCGCCGTCGTAGAGCAGCCTGCCCTGCTTCCGGAACACCATCAGCTGCGGCCAGGGCACGAACTGTGACAGCGCGGCGACCTGTTCGCCCTCCAGCGCCGAGGCGCCGACCGCCGGTTCCTGGTTGAGCAGCTTGACGTCGTCCGGGCTCAGCCCGTTCTTCCGCAGAGCGTTCACGAGCATTCCGTGTGCGGCCGAACCGACACTCGTGGACAGCACCTTGCCGCGCAGATCGGTCAGCTTCTGTGCCGAGGAATCCTTCGGCACGACGACCTGGTTGAGCGATCCACGCAGGTTGTAGCCGGTGACCGCGACCAGCTCCGACCTGGAGTCGGGGAACTCGGCGGTCTTCGAGCCGTTGACGAGGACCGGATAGTCGCCCATGGAGCCGATGTCCACCTTGCCGGCGATCATCTGGGCGGTCAGTGGGGGCCCCGAGGGGAAGTCCTGCCAGACGACCTTGTAGCGCACTCCTTTGGACTTGCCGATGGCGTTCAGCTTGCGCTCGAATGTGCCGCGGTCGCGCAGCAGGGTGCCGGCGGTGACGGTGTTGATGGTCTTGGACTGGTACCCGATGTTGACCACCACGGTCGAGGAGCCGGCCGAGGTGTCGGTACCGCAGGCACTGGCGCCGAGCACCAGTACTGAGAGCGCGGCGAGCAATGGCCGGCCGCGGCGAGACCCCGGCGGGAGCGAGAGCCGTGGGACGGGGTGCGGAAAGGGGTACATGTCAGGCTCCACTCACCGCAGCAGGAAGGGGATGTCGACCGTGACCGCGTCGACCGGGCAACGGGCCGCGCAGGGACCGCAGTACCAGCACTCGTCGACGTGCATGTACGCCTTGCCGGTCTCGGGATGGATGGCCAGTGAGTCCAGCGGGCACATGTCCACGCAGAGGGTGCATCCGTCGATGCATTTGGATTCGTCGATGGTGACGGGTACGTCGACCCGGTTGGACGCTTGCGCCATCAGTGGTCTCCTTCAGCCTGTGCGGTGTCGGTGGGCGGGGTTTCGGTGAGGTCGGTACGTGCGTCGGTCAGGCCCATACGGGCGAAGGCGCGGACATCGGCGTCCACGTCGGCAACGGCTGCCTCGAGCGCGGCCCGGACCTCCGGGCGGCCCGCCGACAGACCCCCGAGGGCGCGGACGGCGGCCTTGCGTACGTCAAGGTTGGTGTCCTGGGTCGCGGCGATCAGCGGGGCGGCCGCCTCCTGGGGATCCGCCACCGCCAGTGCGGCCGCCGCCCCCTGCCTGATCTGCCAGGCGGGATCGGCCAGTGCCGTACGGGCCAGGGCCGCCGCCTGCTCGGTACAGCCGGTGTGCGCCATGGCGGACAGAGCGGCCGCCCGGACCAGGACGTCGGCATCCTCGGCGAGGCGTATCAGGGTGGCGGCGCCTCGCGGGTCTCCGACGGCGGCCAGCCCTCGGGCCACGGCGAGACGTACCGCGGCGGCCGGGTCGTCCGCGGTGTCCGCCAGCGCGTCGAGGGCGTCCAGGGAGACGAGTCCGAGAACGATCTCGCAGCGCACGGACTCGTCGGGGTCGGACAGCAGTGCGGTCAACTCCTCGATGCCACAAAGCCGATGACGCCACAAGGCGACCACGGCGGCGGACCGGACATCCGCGTCGGGATGCCCGCACGCCTCGCGCAGCGACCGCGTGAAATCCTCGCCGGGCACCAGCACTTCGCGCAGTTCGCTGAGCAGTTCGATGGCGGCGCGGCGAACCGGTTCCGCGGGGTCCAGTAGAGCTGCGGCGAAGACCGCCGATGGCTCCTCCCAGGATTCGGCGGCCTCACTGAGCACGGTCAACGCGGTGCGGCGTACACCGGGGTCGGTGTCGGTGAGGAACTCCGCCAGTTCCACCATGGTCGGCGCCTCATCGGCGAGTTCGAGGAGCGCCACGATGCGGTGGGGGCCGCCCTGCGCGGGCGCGCTGCCGGTCATCCCCACACCGCCGCCAGGTCGGCACCGGCCGGGGCGGGCACGTCCGGCACCCCGTCCGGGCGAGTGAAACCGGGAACCGGCACGATATACGGTGCTATCGGCCGGGTCAGCGTCTCCATCTCCCCGCTCCCACCGGCCTCTTCCGCTTGGCGCTTGCGCAGGTTCAGATGACGGAACCAGTTGGCGTCATCCTGCTCCGGCCAGTCGGCGCGCTGGTGGTAGAGGCCCCAGCGGCTCTCCGTACGGGCCAGTGAGGCACGCGCGGCCATCTCGGCGCAGTCCCGGATGAAGGTGACCTCGGCGCAGCGCATCAGCTCATGGGGAGTGCGGGCCCCCATACCGGCGATCTCGCGGCTCATCCGCCCGAACGCCTCCAGACCGAGGGTCAGGTAACGCTCTGTCTTGGGCGGCTGGAGGTAGTCGTTGACGAAGCGGCGAAGCTTGTACTCCACCTGCGGCTGAGGCGGTCCGTCCGGATGGGACAGCGGCCGGTAGATCAGTTCGTGCGCCGCCGTGATCTGGTCCTCGGGCAGTGCGGGGCGGCCGGCGGAGGTGGCGAAGGCGGTGGCGTGCTCGCCGGCGATGTCCCCGTAGACGAAGGCGCCGATCATGTAGTTGTGCGGTACGCAGGCCATGTCTCCGGCCGCGTACAGGCCCGGCACGGTGGTGGCGGCGTGCTCGTCGACCCAGACGCCGGAGGCGGAGTGGCCGCTGCACAGCCCGATCTCCGAGACGTGCATCTCGATGTCACGGGTGCGGTAGTCGTGGCCCCGGCCTTCGTGGAAGGTGCCGCGGGTGGGCCGCTCGGTGGTGTGCAGGATGCCCTCGATCTGATTGATCGTGGCGTCCGGCAGATGGCTGAGCTTGAGGTAGATGGGGCCGCGGGCGCTGTCCAGTTCACGCTTGACCTCGGCCATCATCTGGCCGGACCAGTAGTCGCAGTCGACGAACCGGTTCCCGTCGGCGTTGACCGTGTAGCCCCCGAAGGGATTGGCGACGTACGCGCACGCCGGCCCGTTGTAGTCCTTGATGAGCGGGTTGATCTGGAAGCACTCGATGCCGGACAGTTCCGCGCCCGCGTGGTACGCCATCGCGTAGCCGTCGCCGGCATTGGTGGGGTTCTCGTACGTGCCGTACAGATAACCGCTGGCCGGGAGGCCCAGGCGGCCGCAGGCCCCGGCGGCCAGGATCACCGCCCCGGCCGAGATGGTGACGAACTCCCCGGACCGGGTGTCGAATCCCACCGCGCCGACCGCCCGGCCGTCCACGGTGAGGACCCGCACCGGCATGATCCGGTTCTCGATCGTGACCCGGGATCGCACATGGCGGGCGCGCAGCGTGCGGTACAGGACCTTCTTGACGTCGCGGCCCTCCGGCATGGGCAGCACATAGCTGCCCGAGCGGTGCACCTTGCGCACGGCGTACTCGTTGTGTTCGTCCTTCTCGAACTTGACGCCGTAGCCCTCCAGCCGCTGCACCATGCCGAAGCCGCGGGTCGCGGTCTCGTAGATGGTGCGCTGGTTGACGATGCCGTCGTTGGCGAGGGTGATGTCGGCGACGTAGTCCTCGGGGGTGGCCTTACCCGGAACGACTGCGTTGTTCACCCCGTCCATGCCCATGGCCAGGGCTCCGGAGTGACGCACGTGCGCCTTCTCCAGCAGCAGCACGTCGGCGCCGTTCGCGGCCGCGGTCAGGGCCGCCATTGTTCCGGCGGTGCCCCCGCCGACGATGAGGACGTCGCAGGCATATTCGCGCCGCTGTGACTGAGGTGGGATCTGCACGGAAGTCAGCCCCTTTCGGAGGAAGGGTGGTTCGAGAGCGGGTCGGGGGTGCGGTGAAGCCAGGCAGCCAGGGACATCCGGTCGCCGCGGAAGCGGACGAACTCGAGATCGATCGGCCGGCCCGCGTCCGTGTATGTCAGCCGTTCGAGGAACAACAGGGGAAAGCCGTCGGGCACCCGCAGCAGCCCGGCGACTGTGCGGTCGGCGGCGATCGCCTCGATGGACAGCGCGGCCGCGCCCAGACACAGGCCCAGTTCGCCCTCGATCAGCCCGAAGACGTCGTGCCGCGCGAGGTCCATCTCCAGCAGGGGTCGGCCGATGTCCGCGGGAAGGTAGCTGGCGTCCAGTGACAGGGGCTGGTCGTCGAGCATCCGAACCCGCTCCAGGGCGATCACCTCGGTGCCCGGTGCGACTTCAAGGCGCTCTGCCACAGTGGGTGTGGCGGGCACGGTGTCCGCCAGCAGCACCTGGTTGACCACACGGTCGCAGCCGGTGTCGAAGCTCTCCGCGAGTCCGCGCAGCCGATCCAGTCCCTGCACGGCCTTTCCCGACACGACGAACGTTCCAACGCCGGGGATCCGGTCGATCAGGCCCTCCATGCGCAGCAGCGCGAGGACGTCCCGGACGACGTTGCGGCTGGCGCCCAGTTCAGCGGCCAGCGCCGCCTCGGAGGGCAGCGGCCGGGTTCCGTATACGCCCGTGAGAATGCGGGTGCGCAGTACGTCCCGAATCCGCCGCACCGGTGCGACACGGCTACCTGAACCTCTGCCACCAGCGATGATCCCTGTCATGGCCGGAATGCTGGGGACGACGTGTTACGCCGACCGGTTGCCGGAATTACGCACCGGTTACGCCAGCCTCTTCACCCTCCCGCACCCTGCTGACCTGGGAGGACAGACATGAGCGAGCCGGTACCGCCAGGGCTCTGAGCAGCGGTGGGGCTTACGGGCACCAGGTGTGCAGCGGTTCTGGTGGGCCGGCGGTCGACGCCTCCGTGTCCCGGGCAGGGAGCCTCGGACCGCAGGGCACGGCCTCGTGCGTGATGACAGCGGGGCCTCCCGAGGCGCTCCGATGCTCGTCGCGCACGGCCGGGCTTGTGCCCCTGCCCGCTATCTGCGGGAGACCAGAGTCAGCAGTGTGGCCGTCGGCCCCACCGGAGGCGTCTCCTGCAGCCAGACGGCCCGGAACCGCCGTCGCAGCAGGGCGGGTTCCTCCAGCGGCACACTGATCAGCCGCCGGTCATCGAGTTCGGCAGATACGGCGAGACGGCTCAGCACGGCGGGTGCGTCGCCCGCGGACACAGCCGACTTGATGGCGGTGGTGGAACCCAGTTCCGCCGCGGGCGGCGCCGGTTCGGCACGGTTTTCCGGCCGGGTGGGGATACCTTCGACGGCGCTCCCCGAAGCCCTGGCAGGAGAGGTCCGGACCGAAGACACAGGAGGAGAGGAGGTGTCGACAGCATGCGGGAGGACGGTGGTGCCCGCGTAACGGCAGAGGACTTCCCATACGGCGTCGCGCGTGCCCGAGCCCTGTTCGCGCACGATCAGGGGAGTCGCCGCCAGCGTCCGCAGAGGCAGCGGCTGTCTGCGTCTGGCCCACGGGTGCCCCGGCGCGACCACCACGACCAGCTCGTCGTCGGCGACGGTACGGCTACGGAGACCGTGTGGCGCGTGCGGACCCTCGACGAAGCCGAGGTCGGCCTCACGGTCCCGCACCATGTCGGCGACCTGTGACGAGTTGCCGACGCGCAAAGCGACCCTGACCTCGGGAAGTCTGGTGCGCAAGGCCATCAGCCATCCCGGCACCCGGTGATCCGCGATGGTCATCGACGCGGCGATCCGCAGCCGGCCCTGCTGATCCGCGTGGAGCGCGGCGACGCCACTGACCAGCGCCCGGGCCGCGTCGAGCACCGGCAGCGCCCAGTCCACGACAGCGGTCCCGGCCGGGGTGAGGCGTGACCCGGTGGGGCCACGTTCGAGCAGTACCAGCCGCAGCTGCCGCTCCAGGGCCGTGATCCGCATGCTCGCCGCCGGCTGGCTCATCCCGTGCCGCGCGGCGGCCCGGCCGAGACTGCCGGTCTGAGCGACGGAGACCAGCAAGTCCAGCACTTTGAGTTCCGGTGTCCCCGGCGGAAGACCCATCAGCACTGCTTATGACCTCCTCGGAAACGGGTCTCTACCGCGGACGGCAGGACGCGGCCATCGTGCATTGCGGGTCGTCATACGAATCAAGCGCGAATCGCACACGGACGCAGAAAACGATGCAGGAAACGGACACAGGAAGGGAGACGTCATGGAATCGTCCCACGCCCTGCCGGTCAAGCCGCTGCCACGCGTGCTCGCCGGTACGAGGCGCGCAGGGCGCGCGTCGGGTGCGGTACTGCCGGGACTGGCGGTGGCGGTGGCAGTCGCGCTGCCGGCCGCCTGGCTGGGCCGTCTCCTCCCGGCCGTGGGCGGCCCGGTGTTCGGGATCGTGGTGGGTGCTCTTGCCGGAGCCCTGCTGAGACGGATCGCCCGACCCACAACGGCCGAGCGTCTGCGCCCCGGGTTCGCGGTCGTGGGCAGACAGGTCCTGCAGGTGTCCGTCATCGTGCTCGGGGCAGGGCTTCCTCTTGGCGCCGTGTTGAGAGTCGGCTTGGGGTCGCTCCCCGTCATGCTGGGCACGCTGGCCGTGGCTCTGCTCGGCGCCTGGGCCGTCGGCGGACTGCTGGGGATCCACCGTGAGACGAGACTGCTGATCGGAGTCGGCACGGGCATCTGCGGAGCCTCGGCGATCGCCGCGGTAACCGCCGCCGTCGGCGCCGCTCAGGCCCGGGTCGCTTACTCCCTCGGCACCATCTTCGCCTTCAACATCGCCGCGGTTGTCCTGTTCCCTCCGGTGGGCCATCTTCTCGGGATGTCACAGGAAGCGTTCGGGCTGTGGAGCGGCACCGCGATCAACGACACGTCCTCGGTCGTCGCCACCTCCTACAGCTACGGAACCGAGGCCGGACAGTACGCGGTAGTGGTCAAACTGACCCGCAGTCTCATGATCGTGCCAATCTGCGCAGCCCTGGTGCTGTGGCAGTCCTTTGGCCGGAGAGCCCGGGACGTCCGGCAGGACGAGAGCACGGGCAAGCGAATATGGCGCGCCTTCCCCGTGTTCGTCGTCGGTTTCCTTACCGCGTCAGCCGTCGCCACATATGACGGCATCCCTGCCTCATGGCAGTCTGTACTACCAATGATCAGCACGTTTCTGATCACCCTGGCCCTGTCAGGGATCGGTCTGTCCCTGAAGTTCTCGCAGCTGCGCGAGGCCGGCCCGCGCCCCCTGCTGCTGGGCGCGATCCTGTGGGCCGCCGTCGGCGGCGCCGGTATCGGCCTCCAGGCGATCACTGGCCGGCTCTGAGCCCCCGAACAGACCGGGCATTACTCACCGTCGCTCAGGTTGGTGGCCGCGGCCTTCTGGAACACCGGGAGCACGGCGGTGGCCGCGCCTCCTCCGATCCCGCCGTGCCACCGGCGCGTGCGCGACCCGGCCGGGTGCCGAAGACGAGGATCACCGTGGCCGGATCACCGAGGGCGCTGTCGGTCGGAAACGGCGGCAGGCTTCGCAGGGCACGGTCCGACTCGGTGACGCGCCCCCTGAACAGGTGTTCTCACCCCGGTGAACCCGTGAGGCACGAGGGTTCGGCCGACGGGCTCGCGGCTTGCGGAAACTCGGAACCAAGCCTGTCCCCCTCTCGATTCCCGGCAGGGAAAACCCGTTCGCCAGACAGGCGAGCGCTCTGCTTGGCTCACCCCATGAGCGATCTTCACATCCGCTGCGCCACCCTCTCGGACATCGATTCCGTGCTGCAGTTCTGGCGCGACGCCGCGGAAGGAACGAGCATCAGCGACGACCACGACGGAGTGGCCCGACTCATCACACGAGACCCCGAAGCCCTGCTCCTCGCAGAACGCGACGGCCTGCTCACCGGGACCGTCATAGCCGGCTTCGACGGATGGCGATGCTCCGCCTACCGACTGGCCGTACACCCCGACTGCCGTCGGGAAGGCATCGCAACCGCCCTGCTGGAAGCCGCCGAACAACGCTTCGCCGCCCTGGGCGGGCGACGCGTCGACGCCATGGTCCTGGAAGCCAACGAACAGGCCCACCACACCTGGACCGCCGGCGGCTACCATCGCGAGGACCACTGGCGACGCTGGGTCAAACCGCTGCAGGCACGCGGCCGGATGCGCGGATCTTTGTGAGCAGCCAAGACTCGACGGCTGGCGCTGCCATCTGTACCGGCTCGCCGTGCATCCGGACCGCCGTCGCCTCGGCATCGGCTCGGCGCTGCTGGCCGCCGCGGAGGAACGGTTCGTACGGCTCGGCGGGCGGCGCGATGGTGCTGCGGCGCAACGAGACCGCGCACCATGCGTGGCGGGCGGCGGGGTACACGCCCGAGGAGCAGTGGCGGCGGTGGGTGAAGCCGCTCGGCGCCTGACCGGCGTACAGGACACTTTGCTGAGCCTTTACTATGTGAGGATCTGGTCTTCTTCTCTAGGAAAGGTGTGAGCGTCCGCCCATGGGCGAGCCTCCCAGTCCCGGCAGCCCGCGCGGCCTTGCGCCGTGCGGGCATCGTGCGATCCCCAGCCCTCTGTCCGACCATGGGACGGAGGTGACCCGATGACCGAAGTGCTCCTCCTCGGCGTGGCCGTTCTGCTCTCCCTGGCCTGCGGCGCGTTCGTCGCCGCCGAGTTCTCGCTGACCACGGTCGAGCGCAGCGAGCTGGAACGAGCCGCCGAGCGCGGTGAGGTCGGTGCCCCGGGCGCCCTCAAGGCCGTACGGAATCTGACCTTCCAGCTGTCCGGCGCGCAACTCGGCATCACCGTCACCAACTTGATCGTCGGCATGCTCGCCGAGCCATCCATCGCCAAGCTGATCGCGGGTCCGCTGGAGGCGGTCGGCATGGGCCCGTCGGTGGCCTCTTCGACCGCGCTGGTCATCGGTACGGCGCTGTCGACGGTGTTCCTGATGGTCGTCGGCGAGCTCGTGCCCAAGAACTGGGCGATCTCCTCCCCGCTGTCGGTGGCCAAGAAGGTGGCGACGCCGCAGCGCTGGTTCAGCACGCTGTTCCGGCCGTTCATCACCCATCTCAACAACACCGCGAACCGAGTCGTACGCCGCTTCGGTGTCGAGCCCACCGAGGAGCTGGCCTCGGCCCGTGGGCCCCAGGAGCTGATGGCCCTGGCCCGGCACTCCGCGAAGGAGGGCGCGCTGGAGGCCGACACCGCCGAGCTGTTCGTACGGACGCTGAACCTCGCGGACCTGACCGCCGAGAACGTGATGACGCCCCGCGTCCAGGTCATCGCCCTGGACGTGCAGGCGACCTGCGAGGACGTGGCGAATGCGACGCGGGCGACCGGTCTTTCGCGCTTCCCCGTCTACCGCGGCAACCTCGATTCGGTCGTGGGCGTCGCGCACATCAAGGACGTACTGGCGGTGCCCGCCGAGCGCCGTAGCCGCAGCTCCGTCGCACAGCTGATGCGCGAACCCCTTCTCGTACCGGAGTCGCTGACCGTCGACCGGCTCCTGGACCGGATGTCCGGGAAGCGGACGATGGCCGTCGTCATCGACGAGTACGGCGGCACCGCCGGGGTCGCCACCCTGGAGGACATCGTCGAGGAGGTCGTCGGCGAGGTGCGGGACGAGCACGATCCGCACGAAGTGCCCGACCTGGCCCAGGCCGGCAAGGACGACGACGGCCGGGCGCTGTACTCCGCCGACGGCGCGGCCCGCACCGACCAGCTCGCGCGGGTCGGGCTGCGGGTGCCCGAGGGGCCGTACGAGACGCTGGCCGGGCTCGTCGCGGCCGAACTCGGCCGCATACCCGTGGCCGACGACACCGTGGACGTCGTCGGCTGGCGGCTCGAAGTGACGGACGCATCGGGGCATCGGGCCGCGCGGGTGCTGCTGCACGCGCCGCTGCCGCTCGTTGATGAGGAGGGGACGCTGTGACCGCCGTACAGCTGCTGATCGGTCTGGCGACGCTCGTCGTGAACGCGTTCTTCGTGGGCGCCGAGTTCGCGCTGATCTCCGTACGCCGCAGCCAAATTGAGCCCTACGCCGAACAGGGCGACCGGCGGGCGCGGAGCGTGCTGTGGGGTCTGAAGCACGTTTCCGCGCTGATGGCCGCCGCGCAGCTCGGCATCACGCTGTGCACGTTGGTTCTGGGTGTGGTCGCGGAGCCCGCGATCGAGCATCTGCTGGAGCCGGTGTTCCACGCGGTGGGGGTGCCGGAGGGCGCCGGGCACGTGATCTCGTTCGTGATCGCGCTGACCTTGGCGACATATCTGCACATGCTCCTCGGCGAGATGGTCCCGAAGAACATCGCGCTCGCTGAACCGGTGCGCACGGCACTGCTGCTCGGCCCGCCGCTGGTCGCGCTGTCCCGGGCACTGCGTCCGGTGATCTTCACGATCAACGCCTTCGCGAACGCGCTGCTGAAGCTGATGCGCGTCGAGGTGCGGGACGAGGTGACCGCGACCTTCTCGGACGACGAACTCGCCCGCCTCGTCCAGGACTCCAGCGCCGCGGGCCTGATCGACGACCGGGCCCAGGAACGGCTGCACGACGCCCTGGAGCTGGGCCGGCGGCCCGTGCGGGATGTCGTCCTCCCACTGGAACGCGTCGTCTACGCGCGCGTGGGCGTCTCGCCCGAGCAGTTGGAGGCCCTGTCCGCCGAGTCCGGCTTCTCCCGCTTCCCCGTCGTGGACGACGGCCGCCACATCGTCGGCTACCTCCACGTCAAGGACGCGCTGGACGCGATGCCACGCGACCTCCCGTTCCGGGTCGCGGACATGCGCTCGATCGCCCGCGTCCGGGAAAGCACACCGTTGGACGACGTGCTCACGGCGATGCGTCGCAGTCGTACGCATCTGGCGGCGGTGTCCGGCGACGACGGGCTGCTGGCGGGGCTGGTGACGATGGAGGACGTGCTGCGGGAATTGTTCGGGCAGCCGGCGTGAGGTGAGTGCCGGTACGTGCCTGCACGTACCGGCACATTCCCGCACGTACCGGTACCTGCCCGTGGGTGGCAGACCGGTGGGTATGTGTGCGGGATACCATCGCTTCCGCCATGGAGACGAATGCCACCTACACCAGTTTCGTCGCGGTCGGCGACTCCTTCACCGAGGGCATGTCGGACCGGCTGCCCGACGGCTCGTATCGGGGTTGGGCCGACCTGCTGGCAGGGCGGATCGCCGCTCGGACGCCAGGCTTCCGGTACGCCAACCTCGCCGTGCGCGGCAAGCTGATCGGGCAGATCGTGGCCGAGCAGGTGGACGTGGCGGCGGCCATGCAGCCGAACCTGATCACGCTGGTGGGCGGGCTGAACGACACGCTGCGCCCCAAGTGCGACATGGGGCGGGTACGCGGGCTCCTGGAGGAGGCCGTCGAGCGGCTCGCCCCGTCCTGCAAGCAGCTCGTGCTGATGCGCAGCCCCGGCCGCCAGGGCCCGGTCCTGGAACGGTTCCGCCCGCGCATGGAGGAGCTGTTCACCTGCGTCGACGACCTCGCGTCCCGGCACGGCGCACTCGTGGTCGACCTCTACGGCGCCCCGTCACTCGCCGACCCGCGCATGTGGGACGTGGACCGCCTGCACCTGACAGCCGACGGTCACCGCCGCGTCGCGGAGGCTTTGTGGCAGACACTCGGCTATGAGGCGCAGGACGTCGAGTGGCGCACGCCGTTGCCCGCGAGCGCGCCGCCCGGGTGGGGCGCCCGCCGGGCCGCCGACGTGCGGTTCGCGCGGCAGTACCTGTTGCCTTGGATCGGGCGGCGGCTTACGGGGCGGTCTTCGGGGGACGGTCGTCCGGCCAAGCGGCCGGAGCTGCTGCCGTACGCGGGCCCGGAGTTGTAGACGTACGAAGGGGTGGCGGCGTACGCGTACGAACTGCCGGGTGACGTGGGCCTACGAAGGGCTCGTGGCGTGGGCGTACGAGGGGCCGGTGGCGTGGGTCGCCGTCGCGTCGGATGATCGGAAGCGTCGTCCGGCGGCGCGAAGGGAGTCTCGAGTGACCACCACCGTGATCAACCTCAAGGGCCATATCCAGGAATTCGGGCCCCGGCTGGAGAACGCCCCCGTGGACCTCGTCTACGTCGGCCGCCGCTGGACCAGGGGCGGCTGGGACCTTCCCGAGCACCCGCTCAACAATCCGTTCCTCCCGGACACCGCCAAGAAGAAGCACGACGGCACCCGTCCCGAGGTGATGGCCAAGTACCGGGCGTACCTCCTCGAACGCCCCGATCTCCTCGACCTGGTGCCCGAACTGCGCGGCAAGACGCTGGCCTGCTGGTGCGCGCCGGAGCTGTGCCACGCCGACATCCTGGCGGAGCTGGCCGACGCGTCCTGAGCGGTCTCGGACCGCGCTTGTAGCTTCCGACGAACAACCCCGTGGCGCTGGCCTGCGGGAACCGCCAGTAGAATCAGGCCACGTGACTCCCGCGCCCGCAAAGCCCCGTATCCCGAACGTCCTCGCCGGCCGCTATGCCTCGGCCGAGCTCGCCGTCCTGTGGTCCCCCGAGCAGAAGGTGAAGCTGGAGCGTCAGCTCTGGCTCGCTGTGCTGCGGGCCCAGAAGGATCTCGGGATCGAGGTGCCGGATGCCGCGCTCGCCGACTATGAGCGCGTGCTCGACCAGGTCGACCTGGCCTCGATCTCCGAGCGCGAGAAGGTCACGCGGCACGATGTGAAGGCGCGGATCGAGGAGTTCAATGATCTCGCCGGGCATGAGCACGTCCACAAGGGCATGACCTCGCGTGACCTCACGGAGAACGTCGAGCAGCTGCAGATCCGCCTCTCGCTGGAGCTGATGCGCGACCGTACGGTGGCGGTCCTGGCGCGGCTCGGCAAGCTGGCCGGTGAGTACGGCGAGCTCGTCATGGCGGGCCGCTCGCACAACGTCGCCGCGCAGGCCACCACCCTCGGCAAGCGCTTCGCGACCGCCGCCGACGAGCTGCTCGTCGCGTACGGCCGGGTCGAGGAGCTGCTCGCCCGTTACCCGCTGCGCGGTATCAAGGGCCCGGTGGGCACGGCCCAGGACATGCTCGACCTGCTGGGCGGCGACGCGGCGAAGCTCGCCGAGCTGGAGCAGCGCATCGCCCGGCACCTCGGCTTCTCGCAGGCTTTCACTTCCGTCGGCCAGGTCTACCCGCGCTCGCTCGACTACGAGGTCGTCACCGCCCTGGTGCAGGTGGCCGCGGCTCCGTCCTCGCTGGCGAAGACGATCCGTCTGATGGCCGGGCACGAGCTGGTGACCGAGGGCTTCAAGCCGGGTCAGGTCGGCTCCTCGGCGATGCCGCACAAGATGAACACCCGCTCCTGCGAGCGCGTCAACGGCCTGATGGTGATCCTGCGCGGCTACGCCTCGATGACCGGCGAGCTCGCGGGCGACCAGTGGAACGAGGGCGACGTCTCCTGCTCGGTCGTACGCCGCGTCGCGCTGCCCGACGCCTTCTTCGCACTGGACGGCCTGCTGGAGACGTTCCTCACCGTCCTCGACGAGTTCGGCGCCTTCCCGGCGGTCGTCGCGCGTGAGCTGGACCGCTATCTGCCGTTCCTCGCGACGACGAAGGTCCTGATGGGTGCCGTACGCGCCGGTGTCGGCCGGGAGGTCGCGCACGAGGCCATCAAGGAGAACGCCGTCGCGTCCGCTCTCGCGATGCGCGAGCAGGGCGCCGAGCGCAACGAACTGCTCGACAAGCTGGCCGCCGACGACCGCCTTCCGCTGGACCGTGCGGAGCTCGCCGCGCTGATGGCCGACAAGCTGTCCTTCACGGGGGCCGCCGCCGACCAGGTTGCCGCGGTCGTCGGCCGGATCGAGGAGATCGTCAAGCAGCACCCGGAGGCGGCGGGTTACGCGCCGGGGGCGATCCTCTGACCCGCTTCACCCCTGCGGAACTGGAGGCCGCCCGCGACCGGCTGGTGCCGGATGTCGTCGCGGACGGCCTCCGCGTTCTGTTCTGCGGCATCAACCCCGGGCTCATGACGGCCGCGACGGGCCACCATTTCGCCCGCCCGGGCAACCGCTTCTGGCCGGTCCTGCACCTCTCCGGTTTCACACCTCGGCTGCTGAAGCCTTCGGAGCAGGGCGAGTTGCTCTCGTACGGGCTCGGCATCACGAACGTGGTGGCGCGGGCCTCCGCGCGCGCCGACGAGCTGAGCGCGGAGGAGTACCGGGAGGGCGGTCGGCTGCTGAGCCGGAAGGTGGAGCGTCTGCGTCCACGCTGGCTTGCGGTGGTGGGCGTCACCGCGTACCGGGTGGCCTTCGACGACCGCAGGGCTCAGGTAGGGCCGCAGGAGCGGACGATCGGTGACACGCGCGTGTGGGTGCTGCCGAATCCCAGCGGGCTGAACGCGCATTGGACGGCGGCGACGATGGCGGAGGAGTTCGGGCGGTTGCGGGCGGCTGCTGCCCAGACTTAGCGGGTCACGGTGGATCTATCTCGGTGACCACGGCGAGGAGTTGGAACGGCAGCTCCTTGTCCCACTGGGACACACCGAGAACAACCCAGCGGCCGGTCTCCTCGTACCTCCACGAGTGCACGTCCTGCACATGAGAGCTGAGCGAGCCCCACGGCTCAGGTATGTCCTCGCCACCCATGGCACGCTCCTGGATGCTCCACAGCGGGAATTTCTGCGGCACACCCCAGCGATCGGTCAGCCGCTCGGAGAGGCCGTCCCTGTCCGCTTCGTACTGCACGGCAGTCTCCTCCCGCTCCGTCCCGTCGTCCTCCCAGAAGTCGTCGCTCGTCGCCAACTCGGCCATGTGGAACCCAGGTCCTGCGGTGCCGACGTCCGACCGGCCGTGCTCCGTGGGAAAGGGTCGGGAGCACAGCTCGTCTATCGTGGCGAGTTGCTGCGCGAGGGTCATGAGATCCAGTAAACCCTGCGGCACTGACATTTGGTGGTCCGTCAGCCGCGACTCAGCCGCTGCTCAAGCGTCCCGGCGCCGTACGCTCCAAGCCCCCGCCGCCAGCGCGGCCGCGGCCCACAGCGCGGTCACCGCCAACCCGCTCCAGGGGCCGAGCGCACCGTCGGACGTCTCGTGGAAGACCACCTGGCCCGCCTTGTCCGGCAGGAAGTCGGCAACTCCGCCGGACACTCCCCCGACGACGAACGACACGATGAGCAGGAACGGGATCAGGATGCTCAGCGTGGCGACTCCGCTGCGCAGCAGGGCCGTCAGGCCGGCGGCCAGCAGGGCCATGAGGGCGAGGTAGACGCCGCAGCCCACGGCGCCGCGCAGCCCTTCGGCCGCCGAAAGTCCGCTGGCCTGGTCGCCGAGGACTGCCTTGCCCACGGCCAGACTCACGAACCCGGTGACCAGCCCAACAGCGAGGGCCGGTACGCCGATCGCTGTCGCCTTCGCCGCGAACCACCGGCCCCGATGGGGCACCGCGGCCAGCGAGACCCGCAGCGCACCGCCCTGGAACTCCGACGACACAGCCTGTGCGCCGAAGGCGATCGCCGCGATCTGCCCGAAACTGACGCCGAAGAACGCCGAGAACAAGGGGTCGAAGTCCTCGCCCGAGGATTCGTCCGAGGAGGCGTCCAGCCCGGCGATCGCGGAGAAGGCCGCGGTGACGAGTACTACGGCTGCCAGTCCGACGACGAGGGACCGCAGCGTACGGATCTTGAGCCACTCCGAGTGGAGTACGGGTGTGAACGGCACGGTCAGGCCTCCTGCGGCTGGTTCGATGTCTTTGAGGTTTGGGCGGCGAACTCGGCCTCCGTGGCGGTCAGATCGAGGTAGGCCTGCTCCAACGTGCCCTCCTCCGCGGCGAGTTCCAGGATGGGCACTCCCGTGCCCGAGGTGAGGCGGCCGATGTCGTCCACGCGCGCGTGGTGCACGATCCACCGTTCGTCCGCACCCTCCACGGCGTCGTATCCGTGCCGGGCGAGCAGCTCCCGAAGCGCGGCGCCGTCGGTGGTGCGCACGCGTACGCGTGGCTGCACGCGCGCGTCGATGAACTCCCGCATCGGCATGTCGGCGAGCAGGCGCCCGCGGCCCAGGACGACGAGGTGGTCGGCGAAGGACGCGGTCTCGTTCATCAGGTGGCTGGAGACGAGCACGGCGCGGCCCTCGCGGGCGAGTCGGCGCAGCAACTCCCGGATCCAGATGATGCCTTCGGGGTCGAGCCCGTTCGACGGCTCGTCGAGCAGGACCACCGGCGGGTCGCCCAGGAGCGCGGCGGCGATGCCCAGTCGCTGACGCATGCCGAGGGAGTACGTCCGGACGCGACGGCGGGCGACCGAGGCGAGCCCCGCTTCTTCCAGGACCTCGTCCGCGCGACGCTCCGGGAGGCGGTTGCTCGCGGCGAGCACGCGCAGATGGTCCCGCGCGGTGCGCGCGCCGTGCGCCGCCTGGGCGTCGAGCAGGGCGCCGACGTGGCGCAGCGGCTCGTCGAGCGTCGCGTAGGCGCGGCCGCCGATGGTGGCGGTGCCGGACGTCGGCCGGTCCAGGCCGAGTACGAGCCGCAGGGTGGTGGATTTTCCGGCGCCGTTGGGGCCGAGGAAGCCGGTGACGCGGCCGGGTTCCACGTGGAAGGTGAGGTGGTCCACGGCGCGTGTGGTGCCGTACACCTTGGTGAGGTCCTGTACGTCGATGCTGGTCATGGGCCCAGCCTGGCCGTCTGTGCGGCGCCCGGGCCTCCCCCGCGGGTGGAGAGCGTCTCCCTCGCCCGGGGGAGGGCCGATGTCAGTGCCGGCTGGCACGATGTCCAAATGGCCCGCTTCCTGCGCCCGTTGATCCGGGGGACGACGTACACGCGCTTGCTGCACCTATGGGTGCCGATGCTGATCGTGAGCGTGTGGATGTTCATCATGCCCTCGCGCCCGTGGCTGCCCGCACTGTTCCTCATTCCGCTCGCGCTCATCCCGGCCGTGCGGCACGGCGAGGGTGTGCAGGCGCGATTGCTGCTGACGCCGGGTGAGGAAGAGGAGTCGGGGATCTCCGTCGGGCCGTCGGTGACATGGGGGGACCGGTTCCGCACGGTGGTGTGGCTGGAAGCGCGCATGGTCCTCGGGTGGGGGGCCGGAGTGGCCAGTGTCTGGCTGCCGGTCCTCGCCGTGGTCCTGGTCCAGCTCCCCTTCGGGCACGTGCCGGACGATGTCCCGCTCCTCTCGGACGCGGACCCTCACTGGGCCTACGCGCTGCTCGCACCGTTGCCGCTGATCGCCCTGTACGGGGTAGTCGTCGGTCTCGGCGAGCTGGTCACGGCCATCGCGCGCCGCCTCCTCGGGCCGTCGGCGGCCGAGCGGCTGGCCGCCCTGGAGGAGCGCACCGAACGGCTCCTGGAGCGCACGCGCATCGCCCGTGAGCTGCACGACTCGATCGGCCACGCGTTGACCGTGGCCGTGGTGCAGGCGGGTGCCGCACGGGCGGCGGGTGACCCCGAGTTCACCGACCGGGCCCTGGGCGCCATCGAGGACACGGGCCGTGCCGCCCTGGAGGACCTGGAGCGGGTGCTGGGCGTGCTGCGCGAGTCGGAGCGGCCGGCGAGCAGCCGCCCGACGTTGGCCGAGGCCGACCGGCTCCTGGAGTCGGCTCGCACCTCCGGGGCGAAGGTCGACGCCGAGGTGACGGGTCCGATCAAGGAGGTGCCCGGCCCGGTCTCGCGGGAGGGCTATCGCATCCTCCAGGAGTCGCTCACCAATGTGCTGCGGCACGCGGGGTCCGTGCCCGTCCGGGTCCGTATCGGGGTCGAGGACCAGGCGCTCTCCCTGGAAGTGCGCAATCCATTGACGGCGGAGATAGCCGGGCCCGGTCGGGGCAGCGGTCTGCGGGGCATACGGGAGCGGGCCGCGCTGCTCGGCGGCCTCGCGCGCACCGGCCCGGACGAGGGCGACTGGCAGGTGCATGTAGAGCTGCCGCTGCGCTGATCTACGCTGGCCGGGTGCCGGTCACCGTTCTGCTCGTCGATGACGAACCTCTCGTACGCGCCGGTCTGCGCGCGGTTCTGGAGGCGCAGCCTGACATCGGGGTCGTCGGGGAGGCCGCCGACGGCGCGGCGGTAATCCCGCTGGTCCGGCAGCTGCGGCCCGAAGTCGTCCTGATGGATGTCCGGATGCCTCTCATGGACGGCATCGAGGCCACACGTGCCGTGCTGCGGACGGTCGACGGGCCGCCGAAGATCGTCGTGGTGACGACCTTCGAGAACGACGAGTACGTGTACGAGGCGCTGCGCGCGGGCGCCGACGGTTTCCTGCTGAAGCGGGCGCGGCCGACGGAGATCGTACACGCGGTGCGGCTGGTCGCCGAGGGTGAGTCGCTGCTGTTCCCGGCGTCGGTGCGGCAGCTGGCCGCCGAGTACGGGGACGGTGGCGGGAATCCCGCGGCGCGGGCGGCGCTGGAGCGGGCCTCGCTGACCGAACGCGAGGCGGAGGTACTGCGGCTGATGACCCGCGGCTTGTCGAACGCGGAGATCGCTGAGCGCCTGGTAGTCGGCACCGAAACGGTGAAGTCCCATGTCAGCGCAGTGCTGGCGAAGTTGGGGGCGCGGGACCGGACCCAGGCGGTGATCGCGGCGTACGAGTCGGGGTTCGTGGCCCCCGGCTGATCCGGGGCTCCCCCCGAAGGCGCTCGTGCCAAGCACTCGCCGGGTCCGGTCACGGCGAGTACGATCCGGCCAACACGCGCGCGAGCTGGGAGGACGTACGTTGGGGCAGCTGACCGGCGGGGATCCCTCGCTGCTGCGGAGGATCAACTCCGCGGTGGTGCTGCACGCACTGCGGGCCACGGACTTCGCGACCCTCACCGAGATCACCCGGGTGACCGGGCTGTCCCGGCCCACTGTGGAGGGTGTCGTCGAGGGGCTCGTCGCGGGCGGCCTCGTTGTCGAGGCCGCGGCCGAGGAGGGTGCCGCGCGGCGGCAGGGGCGGCCCGCGCGCAGGTACCGGTTCCGGGCGGAGGCGGGGCATCTGCTGGGCATCGAGATTGGTTCGCACCGGGTGGCCGCGCTCCTCGCGGACCTGGACGGCCGGGTTCTGGCTACGACGGCCAAGGACGTTTCCGAGTCGGCGTCGGCGGACGAGCGGCTCGAGCGGCTGCGTACCGCGGTCGCCGAGCTGCTGCGCGAGGCGGGCGTCGCGCGCGGTTCCCTGCGGGCCGTCGGCGTGGGTACGCCCGGCATCATCGAGGCGGACGGCACCGTACGGCTGGGCGCCGCTCTGCCGGACTGGACGGGGCTGCATCTGGGCGAGCGGCTCCGTCGCTCCTTCAAGTGTCCGGTGCTGGTGGAGAACGACGCGAACGCCGCGGTGGTCGCCGAGCACTGGAAGGGAGCGGGCACGGAGTCCGACGACATGGTGTTCGTGCTGGCCGGGCTGAGTCCGGGGGCCGGGTCCTTGATCGGCGGGCGGCTGCACCGGGGGTACGGGGGTGCGGCCGGAGAGATCGGTGCGCTGCATCTGCTGGGCCGTGAGGCGACTCCGGAGACACTGCTGTCCACGACGGACAAGCCGTTGCATCCCCTTGACGAGCAGGCGGTGGCGAGGGTCTTCGCGCAGGCGCGCCAGGGTGATCAGCAGGCTCGGGCTGCCGTCGACCGCTTCATCCAGCGCCTGGTACACGATGTGGCGGCGCTGGTGCTCGCCCTCGACCCGGAGCTTGTCGTGATTGGGGGCTGGGCGGCGGGAATCGACGGCGTGCTGGAGCCACTGCGCAAAGAGCTGTCGCGCTACTGCCTGCGACCACCTCGGGTGGCGCTTTCAGTGCTGGGCGAGGCGGCTGTGGTGATGGGGGCGCTACGGCTCGCGCTGGATCATGTGGAGGAGCAGCTGTTCGCGGTGGAGGGCACGGTGACGGCACGGCGTTGAGTGTCGGGGGGTTGTTTCGCCCCCGCCGCCCCTACCCGTCCCATCCTCGGGGCTCCGCCCCAAACCCCACCAAGGGCTCCGCCAAGGCTGCTCCCCGGACTCCGCAGGGGCTTCGCCCCTGAACCCCCCTGACGGTCACACCCCGTAAGGGGCGCGGGGAACTGCGCACCCTGCCACGACCGGTCCGCAGTCGACATACAAACCGGGCCCGGGGGCGAAGCCCCTGGCATACAAACTTGGGGTCGTGGGGCGAAGCCTCAGGGATGGGACGGGTAGGGGCGGCGGGGGCGAGGAACCCCCTCAGGAAGCCCGGCGCTCCGGATCGTGGTGGATCTCCACCCCGCCCGTGTCACCGAACGTCAGCCGACATGTATCGGCCCGGTACGTAGCGGCCGAAACCGCCGCGATCCGACCCTCGGCGTAGAACCGGGTCGTGACGACAAGCACCGGGGCGCCAGGAAGCCGGTCGAGTTCCTTGGCATCGTCCGCGCGTGCCGACCCGAGCTCCACGGCCCGGTCCTGGGTCTCCAGGGACAGACGCTGGAGCTCGCGAAGTACCGCACGCGCACGCGCCGCCCCCGAGGCCGCGTCGATGCCGGACAGCGCGGGCACCGACGAGGCAGGGACGTACAGCAGCTCAGCGGCCACAGGCTGCCCGTGCGTCACTCGGGAGCGGCGCACCGTGTGCACCTGCTCCTCGTGGCCGACCTCCAGGATGTCGGCCACCGCCGCAGGCGGAACCGCCACCGTGCAGTCCACGGACCGCCAGGCGTCCCCGGCCGCACCCGGCCACGCATGCTGCTCGGAACCCACGTCCACACCCATACGCGGCGGAGCCACAGTGGTGCCGACCCCGCGCCGACGCTGGAGGCGTCCTTCGAGTTCGAGCTGCTCAAGGGCCTGGCGGAGGGTCGCCCTGGCGACTCCGAACCGCGCGGCGAGATCACGCTCGTTCGGCAGGATCTCACCCACCGAGAACTCGGAGTCCAGTGCCTCGCTCAGTACGGTCCGCAGGTGCCAGTACTTGGGCTCCGGCACCGTATCCAACTGCGTGGTCCCCACCCTGTCCTCCGCAATCGCCGTGCCCCGGCGGCTTTCAACGCCCTTGTTTATTAAAGGTTCTTGCACTATCTCCTGCGACCATAAGACGGCCCCCATCCTTGGTCAAGACCAATCCTGGACACAGGACCCTCAGGCGTCGGCCAGCGACAGCAGCTTCTCCGGGTTGCGCACGATGTAGATGCACTGGATCCGGCCGTCGGCGACGTCCAGCTGGAAGACGCTGTCGGGCTTGCCCGCGGACAGGGCGAGCAGCGCGGGTGCGCCGTTGAGTTCCATGAAGCGGAACGTCGCGTCCTGGATGCCGCCGCCATGCCGGGTGGCGCCGATGACGAAGCGGCCCACCTTGTCGGCCGACTCGATCGCGCGCACCGGCGCCTTGGCCCGGCCGCCACTGTCGCCCACCAGGCGGACGTCCGGGGCCAGCAGGGACAGCAGCCCGTCCAGGTCGCCCTCGGTCGCCGCGGCGAGAAACCGCTCGGTGAGCTCGCGTTGCAGCGCGGGGTCGACCTCGTAGCGGGTACGCCTCTCGTCGACGTGCTTGCGGGCCCGCCCGGCGAGCTGGCGCACCGCGGGCTCGCTGCGGTCGAGGGTGGTGGCGATGTCGGCGTACGGAAATCCGAAGGCCTCCCGGAGGACGAACACCGCACGTTCCAGGGGTGACAGGGACTCCAGGACGACGAGGACGGCGAGCGAGACGGAGTCGGCGAGCACGGCCCGCTCCGCCGCGTCCGGGACGGTGTCGGCGAAGTCGGTGGCGTACGGCTCAGGCAGCCACGGTCCTACGTAGGCCTCGTTGCGCGACTGGATCTGGCGCAGCCGGTCGATGGCCAGGCGGGTGGTGATGCGTACGAGGTAGGCGCGCGGCTCGCGCACCTCGGCGTGGTCCGTGCCGGACCAGCGCAGCCACGCCTCCTGGACGACGTCCTCCGCGTCGGCCACCCGGCCGAGCATGCGGTAGGCGACGCCCATCAGGACGGGACGGTGCTCTTCGAAGATTTCGGTCACGGTGTCGGTGGTCACGGCACCATCCCATCCGACGCCTCGGACCGTGTCCAGGCGATACCTGGGCCAAGCCGGTGATGGGCGGGACGCGTTGAGGGGCGTACGGCCGGCAGCTTGGCAACAGCAGCACTTGGGGACTACCGGCCGGTAGCGGTTGCTGACAAGATGTCTAGGAGCAGGTCGTGTGCACCCCCTGCCCACGTCCGCCGCGCCCCCAGACGAGGAGCAGTTCCATGTCCGCCCCGTCCACCCCGGTCAGCCAAACCGTCCCTGCCGCGTTCTCGGGCGGCCCGCGGTCCGTGACGTTCCCCGTCGTCTCTCCGCGCGGCCCGCTGCCCGTGACCCTCGCGTACACGCGCGTGGGCAGCGGCGAACCGCTTCTGCTGCTGCACGGGATCGGCCACCACCGGCAGGCCTGGGACCCGGTCATCGACATCCTGGCCGTCGAGCGCGATGTGATCGCGGTGGATCTGCCCGGCTTCGGCGAGTCCCCGGCGCTCGCCGACGGGCTCGCCCACGATCTGCCGACGATGAACGCCGCACTCGGCGCGCTGTGCCAGGCGCTGGAGATCGAGCGCCCCCACGTGGCGGGCAACTCGCTGGGCGGGCTGCTGGCTCTGGAGCTGGGCCGCGCGCAGCTCGTACGGTCCGTGACGGCGCTGTCACCCGCGGGCTTCTGGTCGCCGGTCGAGCGGCGGTACGCCTTCGGGGTCCTGCAGGCGATGCGGCAGACCGCGCTCCGTATGCCGTTGCCGGTGGTCGAGCGGCTGTCGCGTACCGCGGCTGGGCGCACCGTGCTGACCAGCACCATCTATGCCCGCCCCGGCCGGCGTTCACCCGAGGCGGTCGTCGCCGAGACGCTCGCGCTGGCCCAGGCCACGGGATTCACCGAGACGCTCCGGGCCGGGGCTTCCGTCCAGTTCACCGACGACGTCCCCGGGCTTCCCGTCACCGTGGCGTGGGGCACACGGGACCGGCTTCTGGTGCGGCGCCAGGGAGTCCGTGCCAAGTCCGTCATCCCGCTCTCCCGGCTCGTACGGCTGCCCGGCTGCGGGCACGTCCCGATGAGCGACGACCCGGCGCTCGTCGCCCGCGTCATCCTCGACACCAGCCGCTGAGACGGCAGTGGCCGAGACAGCAGTGGCCGGCCTCCGCGCCCGAAGCCTCAACGCCCCTGATCCCAGGGCGACTCCGGCACCCACCAGGGCACTGCCCGCGGCCTGCGCCGGCCCGTAGGAGCCCGTGCCTACGAGTGGGGCGGTGCACGCGGCGGCCACGGGGATGAGGCCGGAGAAGAGGGTGGCGCGCTCCGCGCCGATCCGCTGCATGCCCATGTACCAGCAGACGAAGCCGATCACCGTGACGATCACCGCCTGCCACAGCAGCGCGGCGAGTTCGGTGCTGTCGGGCGTACGCAGCCACGCGCGGCCCTCGACGATCAGTCCGGCCAGCGCCGACTCGACCGCCGCGAGTCCGCACACCGTGGCGGCCAGCAGCCGTGGACCGAGCGGTCGCAGCACGGGCACGGCGAGGACCGCGAAACCGACCTCTCCGAGGAGTGCGCACACGGAGAAGGCGATTCCCGCGCCGTCGGTGTGTCCCCAGCCCTGGACAGTGAAGGCGCCCACAGCAACGATCAACGCGCCGTACAGGACGGGGCGTTGGGGCCGCCGGCCGTCCAGGAGGGGCATGAGTACGGCCACGACCACCGGGGCGCAGCCCACGAAGACCCCCGGGACCGCGGGTTCCGCGGAGCGTTCGGCGGCGAGCACGGCGAGGTTGAAGCCGACCATGCCGACGGCCGCGAGCAGCGCCAGCCGTATCCACTGGCGGGCGGTCAGCCCGCGCAGGGGCGCTGTGCCACCACGGCCGACCAGGGGCAGGAGCAGCAGACAGGCCAGGCCGTAGCGCAGGAACTGGCCGCCCGCGTACGGGTACGCGCCCAGGACGCTGTTGGCGGTGAAGGAGCCTCCGACAAGGACGCAGGCCAGGGCGGCGAGCAGGGAGCCGCGGGTGGTGGCGTTCATGGAGGCGACGCTATGGACCCCACCGGTCCGGTTTAAGGTCCACTTTCATGACGCCATCGGGGACCAATTCGGGTTCGGGTCGGCCTTCGGATGCGCCCGGATCAGCTTCGGGTACGTCCGAATCTGTAGGCACGCCCGGATCTTCCCGTACATCCGGACCTTCGGGTACGCCCGGATCGGCGGCCTGGGCCACCGCCTGGGAGCTGCTGCTGCCGGCCGCCTCGGCACCGGCACGCGCGCGTGGACGCTCCTTGCAGGCGGCGTTGAGGGAGGCGGTCCGCTCGGGGCGGCTCGCATCCGGCACTCGGCTGCCGTCCAGCCGTGAACTCGCCGCCGATCTGGGAGTGTCCCGGGGGCTGGTCACCGAGGCGTACGAGCAGTTGACCGCCGAGGGCTATCTGCGCAGCGACCGGGGAGCCGGAACGTGGGTGGGCGGCGCCGTCCGCGCCGCTCACTTCCCAAGCGCACGTGACCTCGCGCCCCGCTCCCCCAGTGCCCGCGTCGACTTCCTTCCCGGTACCCCGGACCTGGCACTCTTCCCGCGCGCGGCCTGGGCGGCCGCACACCGCGGAGTACTGGCCGAACTGCCGCACCACGCGCTGGGTTACCCCGATCCGCGCGGGCTGCCCCGGCTGCGTACGGCCCTCGCGGAACTGCTGACCCGGCGCCGGGGCGTGGTCGCGGACCCGGAGCGGGTGCTGGTCGTCTCGGGCGTGGCGCAGGCGACGACGCTCCTCGGTTTCGTGCTGCAGGCGCGCGGGGTGCGCGCCGTCGGCGTCGAGGACCCCGGCACACCCGAGCACGGCGCGCTGTACACCTCAGCCGGCCTCCGCGCCGTACCGCTGCCGCTGGACGACGAGGGGCTGGCCATGGGGCCGCTGCGGGAGTCAGGCGTACGGGTCGTCGCGACGACGCCCGCGCACCAGTTCCCCTCGGGGATCGCGTACTCCGCGCGGCGGCGGGCCGAACTCCTCGACTGGGCGCACTCCGTGGACGGGCTCCTCATCGAGGACGACTACGACGGGGACTTCCGCTACGACCGGGCGCCGGTCGGTGCCCTTCAAGGCCTCGATCCGGAGCACGTCGCGTACGCGGGGTCCGTCAGCAAGTCGCTGGCGCCGGGGCTGCGGCTGGGCTGGCTGCTGGTGCCGGCGTCGCTGGCCGAGGAGGTCGTCGAGCGCAAGCGCACGATGGATCTCGGTAATCCGGTCGTCGACCAGGCACTTCTCGCCCGCTTCATGGAGCGCGGCGACTACGACCGGCAGCTGCGGCGCTGCCAGCGCGCGTACAGGGAACGGCGCGACGCGCTCGTGGCTGCTCTGGAGCACCACTTCCCCGGCACGCGGGTGTCCGGGATCGCGGCCGGGCTGCACGCGATCGCCACGCTGCCCCTCCGGTACGGGCCGCCGCCACGCTTCCTCGCGCGGGTGGCCGCGTCCGGTGTCGCGGTGCGTCCTCTGACGGATTACGCGCAGACTCCCGGCCGGGAGGAGGAGGGGGTGGTGCGGCTGGTGTTGGGGTACGCGCATGTGCCTCCGCCGCGGGTTTGGGAGGGGGTGCGATTGATGGCGGCGGCGGTTGGGGGTTGACGGGCGTTGTTTCGCCCCCGCCGCCCCTACCCGTCCCATCCTCGGGGCTCCGCCCCGAACCCCACCAGGGGCGGAGCCCCTTGGTATGGGACGGGTAAGGGCGGCGGGGGCGACCCCCCTGTTCCCAAGCCGCCGGGGGCAGTTGTTCACTTGGGGTTCGCATGCGCGCTGTGGTGCACCAGTAGTTGTGACCCTGCACAGTGGTCGAACCCCGTCCCAGGAGGCGTTCCATGTCAGACAGTCCGTCGAGCCCGCTCGCCGCCCGCCGCAGCGTCCTCCGCGGCACCCTCGCAGCCTCGGCGGCACTCGCCGTGCCCGCCACCCTCGGCACGGCGCCGGCCTTCACGCTGTCGGGCCGCCCGAAGGCCGGCTGGGGCGTGCAGAGCGGCGACGTGAGCGCGCACTCCGGCCTGGTGTGGGTGCGTTCGGACCGGCCGGCGCGGATGATCGTGGAGACGTCGGCGACCGAGTCGTTCCGTAAGGCTCACAGATGGCACGGCCCCCTTCTGGGCCCCGACACGGACTTCACCGGCACCACCCGCCTGCGCGGACTGCCCGCGGGCGAGCAGATCCACTACCGCGTCCTGCTCGCCGACCCGGACGACCCGCGCCGCACGGGCGAGCCGGTGACCGGCACCTTCCGTACGGCGCCCCTGGGACGGCGCGACGATGTGCGCTTCGTATGGTCGGGAGACCTGGCGGGCCAGGGCTGGGGCATCAACCCGGAGTTCGGCGGCTACACGATCTTCAAGGCGATGGGCGCACTCGACCCGGACTTCTTCCTGTTCAGCGGCGACACGATATACGCCGACGGACCGATAGCCGCGACCGTGCCCCTGCCCGACGGAAGCACCTGGCGCAACATCACCACCGAGGAGAAGTCCAAGGTCGCCGAGACCCTGGCCGAGTTCCGCGGCAACTTCCGGTACAACCTGCTGGACGAGCACCTCAAGCGGTTCAACGCGCAGGTGCCGTCCATCGTCCAGTGGGACGACCACGAGGTCACCAACAACTGGTATCCGGGCGAGACGCTCACCGACACCCGGTACACGGTGAAGAACGTCGACCTGCTGGCATCCCGGGCACTGCGCGCGTTCAGCGAATACTTCCCGATGTCCAGCCTGCGGCCGGGTGCCAAGGAGGGCCGGGTGCACCGGGTGCTGCGCCACGGTCCGCTGCTCGACGTGTTCGTACTGGACATGCGGACGTACCGCAACGCCAACTCCCCTGGTACGCAGACCACCGACCCGCAGGGCATCCTCGGCGCCGAGCAGCTGGAGTGGCTCAAGCGGGAGCTGTCTCGGTCGCGGGCGGTGTGGAAGGTGATCGCCTCCGACATGCCGCTCGGCCTGGTCGTGCCGGACACCGGGGACGGCAAGCCGAACATCGAGGCCGTGGCCCAGGGCGAACCGGGCGCGCCGCTGGGGCGTGAGCTGCAGATCGCCGAGCTGCTGCGGTTCATCAAGCACCGGAAGATCACGGGCACGGTGTGGCTGACGGCCGACGTGCACTACACCTCGGCTCAGCACTACCAGCCGTCGCGGGCCGCGTTCACCGACTTCGAGCCGTTCTGGGAGTTCGTCTCCGGCCCGCTGAACGCGGGTGCCTTCCCGGCGAACGCGCTGGACAACACGTTCGGCCCGGAGCGGGTGTTTGTGAAGGCGCCCACGGTCGCGAATGTCTCGCCCGCCGGTGGTTACCAGTTCTTCGGCGAGGTCGACATCGACGGCGGCAGCGGGGAGCTGACGGTTCGTCTGCGTGAGCAGGACGGGACCGTGCTGTACACGAAGGTGCTGCAGCCGGGCCGGGTCGGGCAGTAAGCCAGCAAATATAGTTCTAAATAGGACAGAGAGTGTCTTAATCGCTCAGTCACAAAGCGTTCGTGATCACGCAACACCCTTCCTGCACAGTGGTTGCATGACTTCAGACATGACTGACGCAGTACGTACGAACAACGACCGTCCGCAACAGCACGGGAGCCGCGGACTCATGGCACGGTTCCGCAACTGGCGGGAACGACGCACCCACGATCACGCCCCTCCGAAGGGTCATACCGGCGCCCGGCCGCCCGCCGACGTGCGGGAGGCCGGGCCCCCCGAGACGGCCCCGGCCCTGCCGGAGGCCGTCAGCGCTGAGGCCGTTCTCTGGCGGATGCGGACCACGGTGCGGGACGAGCCGGGCTCGCTGGCCGCGCTGTGCACCGCGCTCGCGGACCGGCGGGTCGACATCCTGAGCCTGCAGACGCATCCCCTGGCAGAGGGCACGGTCGACGAGTTCCTGCTGCGGGCGCCCGCGGAGGTGGAAGCGAACGACGTCACCCGGGCGGTTACGCAGGCGGGCGGCGCCGGTACTTGGATCGAGCGGGCCGACGCGCACGACCTGGTGGACGCGCCCACGCGCATCCTGGGCCTGGCCACGCGCACGGCGCTGGACTCGGCCGAACTTCCGCTTGCCTTGCGGCAGTTGCTGGGCCGGTGCAGCATCCGGTCGTTGCCCGCCGGGGCCGTGGGCGTGGACGGCTCGGACGTGGAGGTGCCGGCTGAGGGGGCTCTGGCTCATGCCGAAGGGGCGCCCGAGAACACCCTGATGCGGCTGCGCGCGCCCGAAGGCGGAGTGATCACCTTGGAGCGGCCGTATCTGCCGTTCACGCCCACCGAGTTCGCGCGGGCCCGCGCGCTGGTCGAGCTGGACGCTCAGCTCGGTCCGCGCCTGCCGCGCGGACAGGACGTACTGACGCTGCCTCAGGGCAACGCCATCACCGTACGCCGCGCCGATACGCAGGACATCGATGCCGCGAAGGCCATGCACGAGCGGTGCTCGCCGCGCACACTCGGCCTGCGGTACCACGGCCCCGTCGGTGACGCCGACCGCTACCTCAACCACCTCCTCAGCCCCCGCTTCGGGCGGACGCTCGCCGTGGAGACCGCCTCGGGCCGCCTCGTCGGGCTCGGCCATCTCCTCTGGGACGGCGACGAGACGGAGGTCGCGCTGCTCGTCGAGGACGCGTGGCAGCGGCGCGGCATCGGCAGCGAGCTGCTCGGCCGCCTGGTGACGATGGCCGTCGAGGCCGGCTGCGACAGCGTGTACGCCGTCACGCAGTCGTCCAACACCGGCATGGTCGCCGCGATGCGCGGCCTCGGCCTGCCCCTCGACTATCAGATCGAGGAGGGCACGCTGGTCATCACGGCCCGGCTGGACGTGACTCCGGTGAGCTCCCGGCTGCCGTACGACCAGGAGCAGCCCGTAGGGGATTAGCCTTCAGCCACCACTGAACGGCTGGGCCTGTCCGGCGCCACACACCGGGCAGGCCCACTCCCCCGTACCGCCCCCAGCGCCCGCTCCAAGTCCCGCCACAGATCCTCCACGTCCTCCAAGCCCACCGACAGCCGCAGCAACCGGTCGCTCACCCCGGATGTTCGGCGGTCTTCCGCGTCGACGATGCGGTGGCTGATCGAGGCCGGGTGCTGGATGAGTGTGTCGACGCTGCCGAGGCTCACGGCGGGGGTGATGAGACGGACTGCGGCGATGACTTCGTGGGGGTCGCCGCAGACCTCGAAGGCGATCATGGCGCCGCCGATCCGGGGGTAGTGGACGCGGGTGACGCGCGGGTCGGCGGTGAGGCGGCGGACCAGTTCCGCGGCGTTCGCGGAGGCTGCGCGCACGCGTACGGGCAGCGTGGACAGCCCGCGGAGCAGCAGGTAACCGGCGAGCGGGTGCAGCACACCGCCGGTGGCGAACCTGACCTGGCGCAAGCGGCGGGCGAACTCCTCGTCGCAGGCCACCACCCCGGCCATCACGTCGCCGTGACCGCCCAGGTACTTGGTGGCGCTGTGCAGCACGAGCCGCGCCCCCTGTTCGACGGGCCGTTGGAGCACCGGCGTGGCGAAGGTGTTGTCCGCGAGCAGCGGCACGGTCCCGCAGGCGTGCGCGATCGCCCGCAGGTCGAGTTCCGCGAGCGTCGGATTGGCCGGTGACTCGACCATCACCAGACCCGTGTCCGGCCGCAGCGCGTCCGCGATGCCGGCCGGGTCGACCCAGGTCACCTCGGTGCCGAGCAGCCCGGCCGTCAGCAGGTGGTCGCTGCACCCGTAGAGGGGGCGTACGGCCACGACATGCCGCAGGCCCATCGCGTTCCGTACGAGGAGTACGGCACTCAACGCGGCCATGCCGCTCGCGAACGCCACCGCGCTCTCGGTGCCCTCCAGCCGGGCCAGAGCCGTCTCGAACCGGGCGACGGTCGGATTGCCGAGCCGGCCGTAGACCGGCGGTCCCTCCAAGGTGGCGCCGTTCGCGGCGAAGTCGTCGATCCGGGCGGCCTCGC
Source organism: Streptomyces ureilyticus (assembly GCF_011045025.1). GTDB lineage: Bacteria > Actinomycetota > Actinomycetes > Streptomycetales > Streptomycetaceae > Streptomyces > Streptomyces ureilyticus. The sequence goes on along the minus strand of NZ_JAAKZX010000044.1, from coordinate 10,664 downwards.
CGCGACTGTCGTACGACGGATAGGTCGTCGACAGGTCGATCGGCGGGGCGTGCAGCCCCTGCCGCGCGAGGTCGTCCCGCCCGGCGTGCACCGCCTCGGTGGCGAGGGCCCGCATGTCGTCCACTACGTCTACGTCGTCCATCACGTCGTACGCGTCCTCAAAGGCGTCCATGCCCAGCAGCCTGAACAGTCGCCGGGGTATGGGCGCCGAATCCCGTGCTACGTTCGGGCGATGGCCGAATCTGTCGTACTCGATCCGGTGGACCTCCATCTTCTGCGGCTGCTGCAGAACGACGCACGGGCCACCTACCGGGACCTCGCCGCGCAGGTCGGCGTGGCGCCCTCGACCTGTCTGGACCGGGTGACGCGGCTGCGCCGCGCGGGCGTCATCATCGGCCATCAGCTGCGACTCGATCCGGCCAAGCTGGGGCGGGGCCTCGAGGCGCTGCTCTCCGTGCAGGTCAGGCCGCACCGGCGGGAGCTGGTGGGACCGTTCGTGGAGCGGATCCGGGCGCTGCCGGAGTCCCGTACCGTCTTCCATCTCACCGGCCCCGACGACTATCTCGTCCATGTCGCGGTGGCGGACATGGCGGATCTGCAGCGGCTGGTCATCGACGAGTTCACCTCGCGGCGCGAAGTGGCCCGCGTCGAGACGCGGTTGATCTTCCAGCAGTGGGAGTGCGGGCCACTGCTGCCGCCCGCCCCGCCCACGGCCGGCGCGGAAACGGGCTGACCCGCACGGCCGCCCGTATATCGGCCAGACCCGCGTGGCCTGCCCGTATATCGGGCTGACGCGCACGGCCTCCCCGTATGAGGATGTCCGCATGTCACAGACGAAGAGCCCGCTGCCCCGCGAGGTCGCCGACGCGTATGTCGACGATCTCATCGCCCTCGACCCGGTCACCGGTACGTATCTCGGCGTGAAGGAGAGTTCCAGCAGGTTGCCCGATATCTCGCCCGCCGGTCAGGAGGCGGTCGCCGAGCTGGCGCGGGCGACGCTCGCGAAGCTCGACGAGGCGGAGCGGCAGCCGGGTGCGGACAGTGACATCGAGCGGCGCTGCGGACGTCTGCTGCGCGAGCGGCTCTCCGCCGAACTCGCCGTGCACGAGGCCGACGAGGGACTGCGCTCCGTCGGCAACCTGGCCACGGTCGCGCACTCGGTGCGCGAGGTGTTCACCGTGACGCCGGCCGAGACGGACGAGGACTGGGCCGCGATCGCCCAGCGGCTGCGCGCGGTGCCCACCGCGCTGGCCGGCTACCGCGCATCCCTCGCTCTCGGCCTGGAGCGCAAGCTGTACGCCGCCCCCCGCCCCACCGCGACCTTCATAGGCCAGCTCACCGAGTGGTCGGACACGGACGGTTCGGGCCGCGGCTGGTTCGAGGACTTCGCGTCGGCGGGTCCCGAGTCCCTGCGTACGGAACTGGACGAGGCCGCCCGCTCGGCGACCGCGGCCGTCGTCGAACTGCGCGACTGGATGCGCGAGGTGTACGCGCCCACGATCGAGGGCGCGCCCAACACGGTGGGCCGAGAGCGGTACGCGCGCTGGTCGCGCTACTTCAACGGTACGGATCTGGATCTCGACGAGGCGTACGCGTACGGCTGGGCCGAGTACCACCGCCTGCTCGCCGAGATGAAGGAGGAGGCGGAGAAGATCCTCCCCGGCGCCGAGACGCCGTGGGTGGCGCTCGCGCACCTCGACGAGCACGGCCGGCACATCGAGGGCGTCGACGAGGTCCGCGACTGGCTGCAGGGCCTGATGGACCAGGCGATAGAGGCCCTCGACGGCACGCACTTCGAACTCGCCGAGCGCGTACGGAAGGTGGAGTCCCGCATCGCCCCGCCGGGCAGCGCGGCGGCCCCGTACTACACGGCGCCGTCGGAGGACTTCTCCCGCCCCGGCTGCACCTGGCTGCCGACGATGGGGCAGACCCGCTTCCCGGTGTACGACCTGGTCTCCACCTGGTACCACGAGGGCGTCCCCGGCCATCACCTCCAGCTGGCGCAGTGGGCGCACGTGGCCGGAGACCTCTCCCGCTACCAGGCGACCGTGGGCGGCGTGAGCGCCAACTGCGAGGGCTGGGCGCTGTACGCGGAACGGCTCATGGACGAGCTCGGCTTCCTCACGGACGCCGAGCAGCGGCTGGGCTACCTGGACGCCCAGATGATGCGGGCGCTCCGCGTCATCGTCGACATCGGCATGCACGCGGAGCTGGAGATCCCGGCAGACTCCCCCTTCCACCCCGGCGAGCGCTGGACGCCCGAGCTGGCCGAGGAGTTCTACGGCGCGCACTGCAGCCGCCCGGCGGACTATGTGGCGAGCGAACTGACCCGCTACCTGACCATCCCGGGCCAGGCCATCGGCTACAAACTCGGCGAACGCGCCTGGCTGTTGGGCCGCGAGAACGCCCGCCGCCGCCACGGCGCCGCCTTCGACGCCAAGGCCTGGCACATGGCGGCGCTGTCGCAGGGGTCGCTGGGGCTGGACGATCTGGTGGACGAGTTGTCCCGACTCTGATCATCGCTGAGGGGACTTTGCGAAGTCCGGTGCGGGACCGCGCCCCTTTGGGGCGCGGGGCTGAGTCAATCTGCGGCTCGGCCGCGTGGGGCGATCGGCCACGACGGACCCTCGGCCTTGAACCCCATTTCTGGCGGAGTGCTCAGCGCCGGAAGCCGCCCTCCGAGTCGATGATCTGTCCGGTGACCCACTCCGCCTCATCCGTGGCGAGCCATGCGATGAGGCGGGCGGGGTCGTCGGGCATACCCCAGCGGCCGGCCGGAAACATGGCGGCGATGGCCGCATAGTCGTCGCCCGTCATGTAGTCCGTGTCCACGGGGCCTGGGTTGACGGTGTTCACCGTGACCGCGTGCTCGGCGAGAGGGGTCGCCAAGGAGCGGGTGATCGAGGCGAGGGCGCCCTTCTGGAGGGCGTACGCGATCTCGCCCGGCATGCCGCCCGCGATGTCCTGACCGGAGGTCATCATCACGATCCGCCCGCCCGGCGTGCGCGGCGGCAACGCGGCCCGCAGCCGGGCGTACGTCTGGACGAGGAGGATCACCGAGCGCGTGTCGACCGCCCAGTGCGCGTCGAGCATCCCGGCGTCGATCGCGTCGAGGGCTCCGTCGGAGCCGCTCAGCGCGTGGTTGGCGACGAGGATGTCAACACGTCCGCCAAGCGCATCCGCGGCCCGTGCGACCAGTTCGGCGGGCACGGCCGGGTCGGACAGGTCACCCGGACCGTCGACCACCCGCGCCTCCGGGTCACCGAGCACCTCGCGCACGCCCGCGGCCACCTCCTCGGGACGGTCGGCGCCCCAGGGCATGGCGGCGTCGTGCGGCACATGGTGGTGCAGATACAGACTCGCTCCGTACGCGGCAAGCCGTCGGGCCACGGCGTAGCCGATGCCGCCCCGTCTGCTGGCTCCTGTGACGAGGGCGGTACGGCCGCGCAGCGGCAGGGGATCGCGGCGCAGTGATTGGGCGGTGGGGTGCGGCAGTTGGGGCATGGTGGACCATGATGGTGGGGCCTGCGCATGGGCCGCACATGATTTTTACGGCCGGCCTCCGATCACGGCGGGGCGGGCCCTCGCGGGATTGTCTGGGTCCTCAATCAGTCGGCGATCCGCCGCAGTTGGACCAGCCCCAGCCACGTCTCCGGCCCTGGCTCCGCATACGCCGCCCGGACCGCGTACCGCCCCGCTTCCAGCGCGATCCGCAAGTGCCCCGCCTTCTCGGCAGCGTTGCCGGGCCAAGCCGCGTCGAAGAGGACCACGGCTCCCGGGATGTCCCAGTGGACCTCCCGCTGCCACGCCGCCGCGTCGAGGGCCGCCGGAACACCGGCCAGCAACTGCCCCTCCGACTCCGCGGCGCACCACCGTACGAAGGCGCCGTACTCGGGCAGATAGGCGGTCGACGCGGGATCGTCGCCGAGAACGAGGGCTGTGGTGTTGCCCACCGGCAGCAGACCGATGTAACCGTCCACGTCACAAGCCCGGTCGTAGTCGGACGCCAATTCGACGCCGTCCGCCCCCGTCCAGAACGGCAACACCACCTCCGGGATCGCTATGAGGGGCCCACCGCCCGACTCCACCCATTCGACCGCACCGTGATCCGCGTGACGCACCATGCGGGAGAAGCTACACGCACCGGGCGACACGGAAATGGCTGCGTCACACATGAGTCCCATACGCCCGCAGAGAGCTCAGCAGCCACAGTCCGCCGCGTCGACCGGCACCGTCAACCCGTCGGGCGTACGCCGCTCGCTCCCCTCCCAGGTCTCGAACTCGAAACCCTCTCGCACCCAGTACTCGAAGCCGCCGAGCATCTCCTTGACCTGGAAGCCGAGTTGGGCAAGGGCGAGGGCGGCGCGGGTCGCCTTATGAACAGCTCGCATGTCTCAGATCCCCTCCTGTCTCACCAACAGCCAGGTGGGGCACCAGTTTGATCAACTGCGTACTGAGCGGGCAAGTGTCTCAGTGATAGCCGGGGACCGTTGCTCGTTCGTGACCTTCTCGCCTGACCCGCGATGCTTCTCTCGGGGCGGGATGGGTCGGATGCGACAGAGCCGCCGACCGCTGCTCTCGTCGACCTCGGCAGGGGTTCGTTGCACATGCTTTCGCCGTGACTCGTTGTCCGTCTCCTGACTCCATGCCCTCTTGTTCTGTATCTCCGTTGCGGTGGAGCCCAGTTGGTCGGCAAGTTGCGGCTGGTCGTAGCGGGTGAAGATCTGGGCGAGGCTGTCGACGAGGTTCATGCGGGCGGGCGTGTCGAGGTCCTGCACGAAGGTCTGGAGCAGGTGGGCGACTTGGACCCAAGCGGTATGCGGGGCGTAGGCCGTGATTTCTCGTGTCAGCTGACTTAGAGGCCGGGGCGGCACCCTGAAGATCCGCATCCCGGCGTCGCTAGCGGGCGGCTGGATCGTTGACCGGGGTACCGGCTCGGGTTCGCGGTGTTGTGGGGCTCGGTGCGGATGCGCGGGGTGTCTCCCACCGAGGACCTGGCGGTGGTGCCCGCCGTGGTGGTGCGGTTCGCGGACGAGCACAGGCATGGGTCAGCTCGTCAGGTCGGCCAGCACGGCTGGGCGGCCCGTGCCGCCCAGCCGTGTGGTGTGCGTCAGCATGCGCAGGTGATGGAGCCGATCGGAGCGGTCAACGGGTCCGCCTCGCGCTGCTCGGTACCGGCCAGGGATGCAACCGGGAAGCCCTCGCGGATCCAATACTCGATACCACCGATCATCTCCTTGACCCGGTAGCCGAGCTGGCTGAGGGCGAGCGCCGCGCGGGTGGCGCCGTCGCAGCCAGGCCCCCAACAGTAGGTAATGACCGGGACCTTCGGGTCGAGCAGGCTTGCGGCTCGGGGCGGGATGTCGGCGGTGGGCAGGTGAACCGCGCCCGGCACATGACCTTGCTGCCAGCCGGCGCTCCCACGTGAATCGACCAGGACGAAGCCCGGGTCGCCGGAGTCGAGTGAGGCGCGGACGTCGGAGACGTCCGCCTGGAAGGTGAGGCGTGCGGTAAAGAAGGCGGCGGCTTCGATAGGAGCCGCGGGCGGCACATGCAGCGCAGGGCTTGCAGCAGGGTTGTTCATGGGTGAAACACTACGAAGTGTAGCCACACGCTGGAACAGACGATTCCCGGTTGTTCCGGACTGCGACCGGGGATGCCATGGCATTCCTTGTCCATGGCCGCCGGTTCCATTGACGAGACCGACATGCGCACCCTGGAAGCCCTGCAACAGGATGGGCGGGCCAGTTACGCCGAGCTGGCACGGACCGTGTCCATGTCGGCCAGTGCTGTCACCGAACGGGTGCGGCGGCTGGAAGAGGGCGGTGTGATCCGCGGCTACTCGGCTGTGGTGGACCCACAACGACTTGGACTCGGCATCCTGGCCTTCGTCCGCCTCCGCTACCCCACGGGCAACTACAAACCATTCCACGATCTGGTTGCGACCACGCCTGAGATCATGGAAGCCCACCACGTCACAGGTGAAGACTGCTTCGTGCTCAAGGTCCTCGCCCGTTCCATGCGCCACCTCGAAACAACGACGGGCCGAATCGCCGGACTCGGCTCCGTCACGACCAGCGTCGTCTACTCCAGCCCACTCGCGGACCGCGCGATCACGACGATGGCCTCATCGCCAGAGCGGCAAGATCAGGCGCATCGGCCTGCATGACGATCTTGTGGTCCATCAAGGCTGACCTACGGTGGCGAGACTGTGCGCTGCCCATGCCGCGTTCGAGCGTGACGAACCCCTCCCTGCCGATTCGATCTCGCGGCTCGCCTGGAGTCCGCCCTGTTCCCGACGCCATCCGCTTCTACAACCGAGCAGGAGCCCAGGCATCCTCGAAGGTCAGGTTCTCACTCCGCGTCTAGCCAACCGGTATGGACTCCGACCGCGGTGTCTTCGAGCGGTTACTCTCACAGACCAAGCGCGAGGCGTACCCAGAAGCCATTGAGCAGGACCACTCCGACTTCACCGCACTCACCGGCGGCGAAGTACCTGAAGCCCACACAGAGGCTAAGGCCCTAACCACACGCTGAGTTACTTGTCACTTCGCGGCAGCTTCGGGAGAACAGGGCCGATGACGTTGTAGGTGATCGTCACCGCGACCATCGGACCGGGTGCGCCGGTGCCGGGATGCGGCTGCGTCCCGATGCCTCGACGATGAAGGCATGGTTCCCGTCGGTCCTGCCGACCGGTTCGACGCGTTCCGCGCCCTGGCCGACAGGCGCGGGCGGCCTGGAGACCGGTTGACCGAGTCGCTGGTTGAGGCCAGGGCAGGCACTGGGGACGGCCCTGAGAGCTGGGCGCCGTCTGTCGCGGCCCGTGTCGGACTTCCCGCTGCCGCCGCACTCGGACCGGCCACTTACTACGCGGACCTCGCCACCCCGCATGGCCGCCGTCATGTCCGAGTCTGCGCCGCGACGGCATGCTTCGCCGCGCGGGCCGGACGGCACCTCGCCGAGGTGGAACACGAGTTGGGCGTGTCCGCGGGCTGCGTCACCATGGACCAGGACACCTCTCTGCAAACCGTACGTTGCCTGGGCTATTGCTACGCAGGACCCGCCGCGCTCGACGGCGATGTGCCCTGCACAGGTCCGGCCCTCTCCCGTCAGCTCGCCGGTCAGGCGCCACCGTCGGCGCCGGAGATCCCGGCCGCCGACGACACGGGTGACCCCGTCCTGCTGGGCGGTGTGCTCTTCGGCGAGCCTGCGTGGCAGGTGTGGTCGAGGGCGGTTCTGGCCGGCAGTCCGCAGGATGTCCTTGGGCAAGTGGCGGCATCCGGGCTCCGCGGGCGGGGCGGCGCTGGTTTCCGAGTGGCGGCGAAATGGGAGGCGGCCGGCCGCGCACCCGACACAGTGGTCGTCGCCAACGGCGACGAAGGCGATCCGGGTTCGTACGCCGACAGGCTGCTGATGGAGGCCGACCCGGGGCGCGTGCTGGAGGGTCTGGCCCTGGCCTGTTTCGCGTGCGGCGCCCGCCGCGGCGTCGTGCTGGTGCGTTCCGAATACCCGGCCGCTCTGGCCCGGATGCGGGAAGCGGTGCGCCAGGCGTACGCCAATAGCTGTCTCGGACCGTCGGTGCATGGAACGGCTACGTCCCTGGACATCCACGTCGTCGAGGGCGCCGGCTCCTACGTCGCCGGTGAAGAGACCGCGCTGATCGCGGGGTTGGAGGGCGGTCGGGGATGCGCCCGGCCGCGCCCGCCCTTCCCGACCGAGCGTGGCCTGTGGGATGCGCCGACCGTGGTCAACAACGTGGAGACCCTGGCGGCCGTGCCGTGGATCGTCCGGCATGGCGGTGAGGTGTACGCCCGGCGCGGCACGACCGCCGAGTCGGGGACCAAGCTGGTCTGTCTCTCCGAGCGGTTCGCCCGGCCTGGTTGCTACGAGGTCGAGTTGGGCACGCCGGTGCGGCGGATCGTCACCGAGCTGGGATGTGGCCTGAAGGACGGCGCCGAGCTGGCCGCTCTCCAGGTCGGCGGGCCGCTGGGCGGCTTCCTTTCCGCCGACGCGCTGGACGTGCCGCTGTCGGAGGCAGGACTGTCGGCCCGTGGCGCTGCCCTCGGCCACGCCGGACTGGTCGCCTTCGATGAGCGCGTGGCACCGGGGGACGTTCTGCGGCACGTCTGGGAGTTCGCTGCGGCCGAGAGCTGCGGAGCGTGTTCGCCCTGCCGGGTGGGATCGCGCCGCGGTCTGGACCTGGCATCCGCCGGGACGCCGCCGGGCAAGGAGTGGGAGCGGCTCGCGCGGGTCCTTGCCGAGGCGAGCCTATGTGCCTTCGGGCGGCGGATTCCGCCTGCCGTGCGCAGTCTGGCCCGCGCCTACGGGGATCGACTGGCGGGATGGGGACCATGACCGGAATCGCAGTCGAGGTCGACGGCTCGGGCGTCCACGTGCCCGAGGGGGCGTCGCTGCTCACAGCGGTTCGGGCGGCCGGCGTCGAGCTGCCCGCACTCTGCTCCGACGACCGGTTCAGCCCTGCCGGGTCCTGCCGTACATGTCTCGTACGGGCCGACGGGCGGATCGTGGCCGCCTGTGTCACCCCGGCGTCCGCCGGGTCCCGGCTCGACACCGCGACCGATGATCTTGCGGAGCTGCGCCGGGAAGCGGTGGAGGTCATCGTCTCTGCTCTGCCGCCTCGGGCCCTCGCCGACGGAAACCCCAGCGAACTGGCCCATGTCTGCCGGTCGATGGAGATCGGCCCCGAGGCCGCGCAGAGGGCTGGAGGCCGGGGCGGGGACGACTCCCACCCGTACGTCCATCTCGACCGGGACCTGTGCATCGCCTGCGGCCGGTGTGTGCGGATGTGCTCCGAAGTGCAGGGCACCTTCGCTCTCACCCTGGTCGGCCGGGGCAGCGACACGGTGGTGGCCCCGGGCACCGGTGGGCCCTGGGCCGACTCGGACTGCGTAGCCTGCGGCGGCTGCGTCGACACCTGCCCCACGGGGGCGATCACCCAGCCGGGACCGGGGCGCGGCCTCACCTCCGCGTTCCACCCCGCGGCGGCCCGGACGCGCACCACCTGCGGCTACTGCGGCGTGGGCTGCACCCTCGACGTGGTCACCCAGGACGGCGACGTCGCGGCGGTGCTGCCGGCCCGGGACGGCCCGGTCAACCAAGGGCACGCCTGCGTGAAGGGCCGCTTCGCCCACGGATTCCGTACGTCACCCGAGCGGCTCACCCGGCCCCTGTTGCGGCGCGGCGGCACGCTGGAGCCGGTCGGCTGGGACGAGGCGCTCGGCCATGTCGCCCGGGGACTGCGCGCGGCCATCCACGCAGGTGGCCCGGATGCTGTTGCGGCGATTTCTTCGGCCCGCGCCACCAACGAGGAGAACTACCTCGTCCAGAAGTTCATGCGGGTCTCCATCGGCAGCAACAACGTCGACAACTGCTCCCGGCTCTGCCACTCCCCGTCCGCTGCCGGCCTCACCGCTTCCTTCGGGCTCTCCGGCGGCACCGACACCTTCGACGACGTCGAGCGAGCCGACTGCCTGCTGGTGATCGGGGCCAATCCTGTCGAAGCCCACCCTGTGGTCGGAGCACGCCTGCTGAGGCGCGTGCTGCACGGCGCCAAGCTGGTCGTCGCCGACCCCCGCGCGGTCGGCCTCGCCCTGCACGCCGACGTACACCTTCGGCCCCGCCCCGGCACCAACGTCGCGCTCTTCCACGGGCTCGCCCACGTCCTACTCGCCGAAGGACTGACCGACGAGGAGTTCCTGCGCGCGCGGGCCACCGGACTGCTGGAACTCACCGAGTTGCTGGCCGACTACCCGCCCGACCGGGTCGCCGACATCACCGGTGTGCCGGTCGCGGACCTGGTCGCTGCCGCCTGCCTCTACGGGGAGGCCGGGCATCCGGCAGTCGTCTACGGTCTGGGCGTCACCGAGCACCTCCACGGCACCGACGGCGTGCGGTCGTTGGCCAACCTGGCGATCCTGCGCGGTGCCGTGGGAACCGACCGCGGCTTTGGGGTCAACCCGCTGCGCGGGCAGAACAACGTCCAGGGCGCCTCCGACATGGGCGCCTTGCCGGACGCCCTGCCCGGGTACGGAAAGGTCACCGACGCGGCCGTCCGCGCGCGGGCGGAGGAGGTCTGGGGCGTCCCCGTTCCGGAGCGGCCCGGTCTGCGGATCCCGGACATGTTCGCCGCCGCACGAGCCGGAGACCTGCGGGCACTGTGGGTCATCGGCGAGGACGTCTGCGCCACCGACCCCGACGCGAACCGGGTGGTCCAAGCCCTGGACGCCTGCCCGCTTGTCGTCTGCAACGAACTGTTCCTGTCCGAGACCGCCCGGCACGCCGACGTCGTGCTGCCGGTCGCCTCCTGGCTGGAGAAGGACGGCACCTTCGTCAACTTCGACCGCCGGTTCCAGCGGGTCCGCCCCGCCATGCCCTCGCCAGGAGAGACCCGGACCGACTTCGACATAGTCCGGTCCCTCGCCACAACGATGGGAGTCGACCTGGGCTGCGAGACTCCCGCCGACGCCCTCACCGAGTGCGCACGACTGGCGCCCGTCTTCGCCGGGCTCTCCCACGACCGGCTGGACCGCGAGGGCGCCGTGCCCTGGCCCTGCCGCGCCCCCGACCAGCCAGGAGAAGCCAAGCTGTACCTGGAGCGGTTCGCCACCCCGGACGGCAGGGCCCGCCTCGCCGCCGCCCCCTAC
>NZ_JAAKZX010000449.1 GCF_011045025.1 Streptomyces ureilyticus | reverse complement strand
CGCTTCTTCTGGTCGCTCCTGGCAGCCGTCGGCATCTTCGTGATGGGCGGCTGCTTCTCCTTCTTCCAGGCCTTCGAGGCGCTGCGCAGGGGAGCGGCGGAGCTGGCGATTGCGGCGGCGGCGAGGAGGAGGGTGGCGATGAGTGCCAGGATCAGGCCGATGCCGGCTTCGACCCCGCCGTCACCGGCGTTGGGGCCGATGTTGTCCGCGCCGCCGGCCGGGTCGAAGATGTTGCCGAGCGCGCTCCAGGCGGCGAAGACCGTGAACGCGATGCCGAACGGAGCGAGGTCGAGGCCCGCGACCTTGGGTGCCTGCGGCAGCCCGTGGGCGACGACGATGAGTGCGGCGCCAATGATGCCGGCAAGTACGACGCCCATCAGCACCGGCGCGCTTCCCCAGGCATTCGGGATGGCGAAGTCGTCAGGGGCCCCGTCGAGCGAATAGAGGTCAAGGAACGACGCGATCAACAGCAATACCGCTGCTCCGATCACCACGCCGTCGCCTCGAGTGAGGGAGCGGATATTCACTTCAAGTCCTTCATCAGTCGTCGTCTCGTCTTCGGTGGAGGCGTCGCTGTCACCATGTCGCCGTATGGCCGCGGTGTGAAGCGCGGGGGTGGCCCCTCATCGTAGGGACGACACTATCGTCCGACTGCGAGGGGTGGGTGGCCGGATCCGCTCGCAGATCATTACCCCCGCAGGAAACTCACGATTCCCGCAGAGATCCCACGCGCCGCCTTCTGCCTCCATGCGCCGCTGGTCAGCAGGGCCGCGTCCTTGCTGTCGCGCATGTTGCCGCACTCGACGAACACCTTGGGAACCGTTGACAGATTGAGACCGCCGAGGTCCGTGCGGACGTCGAGGCCGGTGCCGTCGCCGATGTAGTTGGAGGGTGCGCTGCCGGTGGCGCTGACGAGGTTGCCCGCGATGCGTTCGCCGAGTTCGCGGGACGGGGCGACGATCGGGCGGGTGTCGGCCTCGCCCTCGTTCACGGCGCCCGGCAGGATCACGTGGAAGCCGCGGTTGCCGGCGCCCGAGCCGTCCGCGTGGATGGAGACCACGGCGTCGGCCTTCGCCTTGTTGCCGATGCGGGCGCGTTCGTCGACGCACGGGCCCCAGAGACGGTCGCCGTCCTGCGTGAACTTGACCGTGGCGCCCTGCTTTTCGAGCAGTGTGCGGAGGCGGTGGGAGACGTCGAGGGTGAAACGGGCTTCTGGGTAACCGTCGTTGGTGGACGTGCCCGTGGTGTCGCATTCCTTGGAGTTCGTGCCGATGTCGACCTGGCGGTTGATCTCGGCGGTGTGGCGGAAGTTGCCGGGGTTGTGGCCTGGGTCGATGACGACGACCTTGCCCTTGAGAGGGCCGGAGGCGACCGCGCTTCGCCGACGGGTGGTGCGGCGTAGGGGATGCCCCGGAAGACAGCGAGTTCGTCCTCCCAGCGCCCGCGCACGGTCCCTGCGGTGGTGCGTACCTCGGGTTGCACCTCAGTTGCCATCGT
>NZ_JAAKZX010000447.1 GCF_011045025.1 Streptomyces ureilyticus | reverse complement strand
CCCCCGGCACCGCCCGCCCCGGCCCCCGGCGCCGGAAAGATCAACCTCGACAAGGGCCGCGTAAGCCTCCAGAAGAACCAGACCGTCTCCCTGGTGAAGGGCGGCGCCCCGCTCCTCTCGCAGGTCAAGATGGGCCTCGGCTGGGAGCCCGCGTACCGCGGCAAGGACATCGACCTGGACGCGTCGGTCATCGCGTACGGCCCGCAGCGCAACCACATCGACAGCTGCTACTTCGGCAAGCTGCAGATCGTGAACGGCGCGATCAGGCACTCCGGCGACAACCTCACGGGCGAGGGCGGCGGAGACGACGAGGTCATCACGGTCGACCTCGGCCGCCTCCCCCAGGAGGTCACCGGCCTGGTCTTCACCGTGAACTCCTTCTCCGGCCAGAAGTTCACCGAGGTCGCCAAGGCCTACTGCCGCCTCCTGGACGCCGCCACCGGCGAGGAACTGGTCCGCTTCGACCTCACCAACGCCGAGGCCCAGACCGGCGTCATGATGGCCAAGCTGATCAAGCAGTTCTCCGGCGAGTGGGACATGACGGCGATGGGCGACTTCGTCAAGTCCCGTACGGTGCGCGGCATGGTCAAGCCGGCGGCCCAGGCGTTGTAGGGACCCGGAATACCGGAATACACGAACAGGGCGGCGTACTCCGACGTGGTGTCGGTGTACGCCGCCCTGTTGCGGGACGAGTTGCGGGATGCGGCCCGCGCTGTCATGGCGGTAAGTTCGGGCCGCGGCTGAACAACGCCGTTGCCATTGCGGTTACTTCGGGTCGCGGTTGAACAGTGCGGTCGACCAGCGGTAGCCGAGCGCGGTCAGGCCGACGCACCAGGCGATCGCGATCCACCCGTTGTTGCCGATCTCGGTGCCGAGCAGCAGGCCGCGCAGGGTCTCGATGGCCGGAGTGAAGGGCTGGTACTCGGCGATCGGCTGGAACCAGCCCGGCATCGTCTCTGCCGGGATGAAGGCGCTCGAGATGAGCGGCAAAAGGATCAGCGGCATCGCCATGTTGCTGGCCGCCTCGGCGTTCGGGCTGGCCATGCCCATCCCGACCGCGATCCAGGTGAGCGCCAGGGCGAACAGCGCAAGCAGTCCGAACGCCGCCAGCCACTCCAGAGCCGTGGCGTCGGTGGACCGGAAGCCGATCGCCACACCGACCGCACCGACCAGGACCAGGCTGGCAAGCACCTGCAGCACACTGCCGACGACATGCCCAATGATCAAAGAACCGCGGTGGATCGCCATCGTACGGAAGCGGGCGATGAGGCCCTCGGCCATGTCGGTGGAGACGGACACCGCCGCCCCGATCACCGTGCTGCCGATGGTCATCATCAGGATGCCCGGGACGATGTAGGCGATGTAGTCGGAACGGTCGGCGCCGCCGCCACCGATACCCGCGCTCATCACGTCGCCGAAGATGTAGACGAAGAGCAGCAGCAACATGACCGGGGTGAGCAGCAGGTTCAGGGTGAGGGAGGGGTAGCGGCGGGCGTGCAGGAGGTTGCGGCGCAGCATCGTGTTCGAGTTGCGTACGGCCAGGGAGATCCGGGTCGGGCGGGCGGGAGCCAGGGG
>NZ_JAAKZX010000446.1 GCF_011045025.1 Streptomyces ureilyticus | reverse complement strand
CCCCACGGCCGCCATCCCCTTACCCCACCCGTTCGTTCCGCAGTTCCGAAAGGAAACCCACGACATGGAAGGCACCATCCTGGTCGCCACCGCGGGCCAGGGCGTCCTGCGCTCCTCCGACGACGGCGCCACGTGGTCCCGTCTCGGACTCGGACAGGCCCTGGAGTTCGACGCCGTCGTCCGCTGCCTGGCCGTACATCCCGAACAGCCCGACGTCGTCTTCGCCGGCGCCGACGCGGGACTCGTGCGCAGCGCCGACGCCGGCGTCACCTGGCAACGCGTCGACTCGCCCATGAACGACCGGACCATCTGGTCGCTGGCGATCGACCCCACCCATCCGGACACGATGCTCGCCGGAACCGGCGCCCCCTCCCGGGCCGCCATGTTCCGCACCACGGACGGCGGGGCGACCTGGGAACAACTGCCCCCGGAAATCCCGGAGTTCTGCGCGGGCGTCAACCGCCCCAGGATCCTGACCTGTGTCGTCGACCGCTACGAACCCAAGAACATGTGGTTCGGCATCGAGGAGGGCGGCCTGTGGCGCAGCGGTGACCGGGGCGACACCTGGGAGCGGATCGACGGCACACCCGCCACCCTGCCCCACGGCGTCACCAACTCCGACATCCACTGCGTAGTCGTCCTGGAAGGCCCGCCGAAGACGATCGTCGTCGCCGTCGTCAACGCGCTCTTCGTCAGCCAGGACGACGGCGCCACCTGGACCCGTACCGACTCCCGCAAAACGTTCGGCATCTACTACACCCGGCTGGTCAAGCAACTCCCCGGCACCGACGACCTGCTGCTCGGCATCGGCGACGGCACCCCCGGTACCACGACCAGGATCCTGCGCTCCGAGGACCTGGGGCGCACCTGGCAGGACACCGCCCTGGACACGCCCGCCAACTCGACCGTCTGGGCCTTCGGCACCCACGCCGCCGACCCGGAACTGGTCTTCGCGGGAACGAAGTACGGCCATCTCCTCCGCTCCACCGACGCCGGCCGCACCTGGCGCAAGGAATGGCGCGAGTTCAGCGAGATCACCGACGTGACCTGGACTCCGGCAGTAGCACCCGCCACGGAAGGACACTGACCTTGGACCCCGACGAGCGCGTACTCGACCCGAACGAGGAGCCCACGCCGATCCCCGCCGACCCGCAGGACGCTGCGAAGCCGCGGGTACGCCGCACCCATTTGTCACTGTTCGTCCGCGACCCGGAGGCCTCGGCCAAGTGGTACGAGGACGTCCTCGGCATGGAGGTCACCGCACGCGGCCCGCACTGGGTGTTCCTGTCCTTCGGCAAGAAGCACCACGACATCGCCCTCATCCGCGCCGAGGAGGGAGCCGACACCGGAGGTGTCGGACTGCAGCACTACGGCCTTGAGGTGGAGGGCGACCTCGACGAGTGGCGGCGGCTGTACGGAATGCTGCTGGCCAAGGGCGTGCCCGTGGTGAAGACCACGGATCACAAGATCGGCTTCGGCCTCTACTTCACCGATCCGGACGGCAACCGCTTCGAGTTCTTCCACGAGACGGTCACCGACGACGAGGAGGGCAAACGCATCCTCGGCCTGTACGGCGCCCCCAGCGAGCCGGTGGAGATCGAGCCACTCCGCGGCTAGCCCCTGCCG
>NZ_JAAKZX010000445.1 GCF_011045025.1 Streptomyces ureilyticus | reverse complement strand
CATCCGACGCCGCGGCGGCTGCCGTGGGTGGAGACGGCCACCGGGTCGCTCGGGCAAGGACTGCCCGTCGGTGTCGGAATCGCGCTGGCCGGGAAGCGGCTCGACCGGGTCGGCTATCGCGTCTGGGGGGCGGCGGGAACGGGCCGTTTGACGGGTATGACGATCGAGATGCGTGCGGGATACGAGGGAACAGGGCCCGGAGCGATTACGCCGGACGGCTGCGCGGTGGAGCTGTACGCGCGGCTGCCCGTCCGGGACGAGCCGGACATCATCAGCGCGGCCGTGCCAGCGGGGGCGCACATCCTCGAACTGGGCTGCGGGGTGGGGCGGATGACGCATCCGCTTCTGGAGCGGGGGTTCACGGTCACGGCGGTGGACGAGTCGGCGGAGATGCTGGAGCGGGTGCGTGGGGCGCGCACGATACGCGGTCCCATCGAAACGCTCTCTCTGGGGGAGAAGTTCGACGTGGTGATGCTCGCGTCGTTCCTGGTGCACACCGGCGACGTCGAGGTGCGGCGCGGGATGCTGGACGTGTGCCTGAGTCATGTCGCGGACGACGGGTGCGTGTTGATCCAGCGCGAGGGGGAGGACTACCACACGAATCTGCCGCGCGAGCGGAGCGAGACGGGGGTCCCCCCGGCCGAAGGCTGGGGGAGGGGTCCGAGCGGGTTCACGGTGCGGATGCTGTCCGCGGAACCGGTCGGGGACGGGGTGAATTCGGTGCGCGCGGAGTATGTCTTCCCGGACGCGATATGGACCCAGACGTTCCTTGCACGACCGCTCACAAAGGTCCAGTTCGAGGAGGCGCTGGCGGAGGCGGGGCTCAAGGTCGACCGGTATCTGACGGAGGACGGGACATGGGTACGGGCGGTGCCGGTGAGGGCGTGAGTTTGGGTCGGCGGGTGGCGTGAGCTTGGGGTGACCGGCAGCGGGCAGCGGGCCCACAGGTGGCGTGAGTTTGGGGGCGGTGGGTGATGAGTTTCGCGGTTTGGCGGAGAACGCCGCTTGCCGAGCGATGAGTTTCGGGAGGCGGGTCGGTCTACCTCTCTGACAGCAACGCGCACCGCTTCACACAGGAGAGCCTCATGTCCGAGACCGCCGCTCCCGCCGCCTCCGCAACCTCCGGCATCGTCGTCGCCGAATCCGCGACCGCTCGTGGCCGCCGCGCGCGAATCGCCCTGCGTGGCTTGCAGGTCGTACTCGCCCTGTTCTTCGGCTTCGCGAGCGCGCTGCCCAAGCTGATCGGGCACGAATCGGCCGTCGAGTCCTTCGACAAGATCGGCTGGGGCGGCGCGGGCATGTACAGCATCGGTGTGCTCGAACTGCTCGGCGGTATCGCGCTGTTGATCCCGCTGCTGTCGTCCCTGGCGGCAGTCTCGCTGAGCGCGCTGATGGTGGGCGCGTTCATCACGCAACTCGCGGTCTTCGACGGCCAGTACGCCGCGACTCCGCTCATCCTGATAGTCCCGCTCGCCCTGATCGCCTACGCACGCCGGAGTCACAACGCCGAGCTGCTGCGGCTCATACGACGACGGTCGTGACCCTCAGTCGGACGGCGCCCGGCGCGGGGGAGGGGGCCGCGCGGGGCGCTCCGCTGGGGGTGCGGTTCGGAGCTGCGGGTCCGTACTGGTGCCGGACCGCCGTGATCAGCGTGGGGCGGCCCCGGAGCC
>NZ_JAAKZX010000444.1 GCF_011045025.1 Streptomyces ureilyticus | reverse complement strand
AGCGCGGTGAGCACCGGGTGGAGAACGCGTACGCGCGCGCCGTGCGCGAGGACGGCAATCCGGCCGCCGTCCACATGATCGAGGAGGTGTTCGAGGTCACCGACCGGAACTGGCGCGGCATCGGGCCGTCCCAACCACGCCCGCGCACCCCACGTCGTGGCCGACAGTGCCTCGACCGCTGGGATCAGGCCTACGCCATCCTCACCATCCCCCGCCTCGGGCTCCGCATCCCCGTCGCGGAAGGGATCAGCAAGCCGAACGTCCTCAACAAGGGGTACGCCGGCCACTACCCGGACACCGCTCAGCCGGGCCAGGCCGGCAACTTCGCGCTCGCGGGGCACCGGAACACGCACGGGGAGCCCTTCCGGTACATCAACCGGCTGCGGGAAGGGGACCGGATCGAGGTCGAGACGCGGGCGGCCGGATATACGTACGTCGTCGACCGGACGCTCCCGCAGACCGCCCCGCGTGACGGCGGGGTCATCCGCGACGTCCCCCGCAGCCTCGTACACCCGCGGTACGGGTACTCCGACCCCGGCTACTACCTCACCCTCACCACCTGCACCCCGGAGTACACCTCCAAGTACCGCCTCGTCGTCTGGGGGAAGCTCGCCTTCATGCGGCCCCGTTAGGATGGGGCAGCACGTGTGAGGACACGCGTGATGACCCGCCTGAGGAAGGGAGGACAGCTGATGGGTGGTACGCCCGTCGCCGCCAGGTTGCGGCCGCTCGCCTTCCTCTTCCTTCTCCTCGTCGAGGTGGCGCTCCTCGACTCCGGCAGCCTCGTCGGCGCCGTCGCCTTCGCGGCGACCGCCGCGGCCGGGTCCGCGCTCAGCGCCTGTTCAGTCATCGCCGCTCGGCTCGCGCCCGCCGTGCCGCCCACCCGGGTGCGTACGGCCATCCGCGACCGTGAGCGGCGTACGGCGTTCCTGCCGCAACGCGATCCCGACGCTCGGGGGCGTACGCGTCCACGAGCACCCGGCCGTCATCTCCTGACGGCCGCGTAGGGGCACTCGGAAACAGAAGCAGTACGCAGCAGCCCTCCCCTCGGGCCGTCATGCCGACGTAGATCCAGATCCCAGATCCCAGATCCCAGATCCCAGGTCTCAGGTCTCAGGTCTCAGATCCCGGATCTCTTATCTCCCGGTAACGACGAGACCCCCGGAGGGCTCACCCATGTCCGATCTCCTGTCCGCCTTCATGTCCGTTTTCGCCGGCCTCGTCGAAGGGCTGGCCGATCTCCTCGAGCCGTTGTTCCAGGCGTCCGCGGCGGCTGCGGCGATCGTTCTGTTCACCGCGTTCGTACGACTCCTCGTACATCCCCTCTCCCGGGCCGCGGCGCGCGGGCAGCGGGAGCGGGCCAAGCTGCAGCCGCAGATCGCCGCGCTGCGGAAGAAGCACGGGAAGAACCCCGAGAAGCTCCAGAAGGCCGTCATGGAGCTGCACGCCAAGGAGAAGGTCTCGCCGCTGTCCGGCTGTCTGCCGAGCCTGTTCCAGGCGCCGGCCTTCTTCCTTCTCTACCACCTGTTCTCGAACTCGACGATCGGCGGCGAGGCGAACGCCCTGCTCGCGCACAAGCTGTTCGCCGCGCCGCTCGGCGGACGGTGGGCGCCGTTCAGATCCAGGTCGCGTACGACGCCGCCGCGCACCGCATCATCGCGATCAGCGCCATCGACAACCTCACCAAGGGCACCGCGGGCGGCGCGGTGCAGAGCCTGTCTCTTATACAA
>NZ_JAAKZX010000443.1 GCF_011045025.1 Streptomyces ureilyticus | reverse complement strand
CCTGCGTGGACTCGCCCGCCCCCACCCGGCCCGCCGGGCGGCAGGCGGAAACGCGGGCAAGGACCCGGCCTCCGGGACGGCCTCCCTGCTCCGGCGCCTCACCGCGCTCCCCAGGGCCGAACAGCACCGCACGCTGCTGGACCTCGTCCGCAACCACGCCGCGACGATCCTCGGCCATTCCCTCCCCGACGAGGTGGAGGCCGAACGGGGATTCCTGGAGCTGGGCTTCGACTCCCTGACAGCGGTCGAACTGCGGAACCGGCTCAACATCGCGGCAAGCCTCCGCCTGCCCACCACGCTCATCTTCGACTACCCCACCCCCGTCGCCCTCGCCCTGCACCTGCGAACGGCACTCCTGCCGGACGACCCGGGAGCGGAGGGAGCAGACGGTGCGGAGCATGACGACGAGCACGGAGACGGCGTCGAGCAGCACGCCGAGGACACCGAGAACAGAATCCGCGCTGTCGACGAGATGGACCTCGCGGACCTCATCCGCATGGCGCACGGCGAACACGACGAGCGCGGCGAAAACGATGCAACAGGACGATCCGAAGCCGAAGGGGAGAGCTCGTGACTGACGCTTCCACCAGCCAGATTGTCGGAGCGCTGCGGGCATCTCTGAAGGAGGCCGAACGGCTCAGGGCGCAGAACCAGCAGCTCGAAGCCGCCGCGCGGGAACCCATCGCGATCGTCGGAATGGCCTGCCGCTACGCGGGCGGAGTCAACTCGCCCGAAGACCTGTGGCAGTTGGTCCACGAGGGCCGTGACGCAGTATCGGCCATCCCCGAGGACCGGGGCTGGGACGTCGACGGCCTGTACGACCCCGACCCTGACACTCCCGGCACGACCTACGTACGAGAAGGCGGCTTCCTCCAGGACGTGGCGGACTTCGATGCGGACTTCTTCGCCGTACCGCCACGTGAGGCGCTGGCGATGGATCCGCAGCAGCGGCTGCTTCTGGAGACCACCCATGAAGCCGTCGAACGGGCCGGAATTGCCACGAGGTCACTCAGGGGCAAGCACGTCGGTGTCTTCTACGGCGCGGGTTGGTCCGACTACGTCACGAGGCTGCCCCGACAGCCGGAGGAAGCCGACGGTTACTTCGTGACGGGCAGCACGTCCAGCGTCATCTCCGGTCGCGTCTCCTATGCGTTCGGCTTCGAGGGGCCGGCGGTGACGGTGGACACGGCGTGCTCGTCGTCGCTGGTGACCATCCACCTCGCCACTCAGGCACTGCGCGCCGGCGAGTGCTCGCTGGCCCTGGCGGGCGGGGCCACCGTGATGGCCAGCCCGAAGGTCTTCACCGAGTTCAGCAGGATGCGCGGGCTCGCGAAGGACGGGCGCTGCAAGGCGTTCTCGGCACGAGCGGACGGATTCGGACCGGCAGAGGGTGTCGGTGTGCTGCTCCTGGAGCGGTTGTCGGATGCCCGGCGGAACGGGCATCGGGTGCTGGCGGTGGTGCGTGGCAGTGCGGTGAATCAGGACGGGGCCAGTAGTGGGCTTACGGCGCCGAATGGGCCGTCGCAGCAGCGGGTGATCCGGGCGGCGTTGGAGAGTGCGCGGCTGGCGGCGGCTGATGTGGATGTGGTGGAGGCACACGGTACGGGGACCGCGTTGGGGGATCCGATTGAGGCGCAGGCGTTGCTGGCGACGTATGGGCAGGACCGGCCGGTGGATCGGCCGTTGTGGCTGGGGTCGGTGAAGTCGAATATCGCGCATACGCAGGCGGCGGCGGGTGTGGC
>NZ_JAAKZX010000442.1 GCF_011045025.1 Streptomyces ureilyticus | reverse complement strand
ACTGCCGACGGTGTTCCTCGCCGTGGTGACCTGGCTGGCGGCCCGGCTGACGGCTCAAGGGCAGCTCAGCGTGGGCGAGTTGGTGTCGGTGTACGGCTATGTCGCCGTCCTGGTGCCGATGGTGGCGGCCGGGCGGCGGGCGGCGATGCCGTACGAGCGGGCGTACGGGAACCATGTGCCGCCGTGGGCCCGGTGTCGGCGTACGGGGAAACCGTGCCGCGAGGGATCCCTGTGCCCGCCGCGAGGTCGAACCGGTTCGAACGCCAACCGGATCGGGAAGCTAGCACCGGGGAAAACCAGCCAGCAATACCCGCGACACAGAAACCTGCGGCACGTCGACTCGCCGCCCGGGGTGAGTCAAGCCGCGATATCCACGTATTTGCAGGTGGCAGGCGGTATTTAGGGCTGCGGACGAGGGCAGGTGCCGACTCGGCCAGGTTTCGTGGCAGTTACGGGAAGCGCGGAGAGGCATTGACACCTCCGTGGCTTGTACTTACCTTCACTTCACGCGAACCGGTTCGACAGCCGGTCGCCATCGGTATAAAGCCCTCAGCGGCAGCGGCCGACGATGGTCTCCTTTCCGAGATCGTCGAACCGGTTCGGGCAGTTCGGGCAGTTCGAGCGAGGAGTCCCGTGAACATTGGTGAGATCGCCAAGCGGGCCGGTGTCTCGCGCAGCACCGTGTCGTACGTGCTGAGCGGCAAACGGCCGGTGTCGGACGGCACCCGCCAGAAGATCCAGCGGGTCATCGACGAGCTGGGCTACCAGCCCAACGCGAGTGCGCGCGCCCTGGCCAACGGCCGGACCAACACCATCGGTCTGGTCTTCCCGCCGGCCGGTAACCACTACACCGGCATGCAGCTCGATTTCATCGGCAATGTCGTCGAGGCCGCCGCGGCCAAGGACTACGACGTGCTGCTCTCTCCCAGCGGTATGGACAGCGACCGCTCGTTCCAGCGGCTCCTGGGTGAGCGTCGGGTCGACGGCGCGATCCTGATGGAACTCCGGCTCCAGGACGACAGGTTCGAGCACCTCAACTCGGTGGGCCTCCCCGCCGTCGCCATCGGCCGCACGGCACATCCGGAGAACGGCTGGTGGGTCGGCCTGGACCACACCGCGCTGGCGGAGGCCTGCGTCCACCACCTCGCCGACCTCGGGCACCGCACGATCGCCTTCGTCAACCGGCCCGAGCAGCTCCTGCGAGCCGGGTACGAATCCGCTCACCGTGGGCTCGAAGGTTTCACCAAGGCCGCGGCGGAGCGCGGAGTCACCAGCCGGACGTACTGCTGCGGTGATGACGCGTCCTCCGGGCAGGCCTGTCTGGAGCGGATCCTGTACGACGAGCCGGCCACCACGGCGCTGGTCACGCTGAACGAGGCCGCGCTGGGCGGTCTCTACCGGGGGCTGGCCAACGCCGGCCGCCATGTGCCGCGCGACTTCTCCGTCACCGGGGTCGTCGCCAGCCGGTGGGCGGAGACGGTGACCCCGCAGCTCACGGCCGCGGACGTGCCCGCGGAACAGATGGGCCGCCTCGCCGTCGACCTGCTGGTCGAGCGGCTCGACCATCCCGACGCACCGGCCCGGCACCACCTGCTCGCGCCGCCGATCTCGCTGCGTGCCAGCACGGGGCCCGCAGGCACGGGGCCCGCAAGTACCGGACCCGCAAGCACCGGGCCCGCAAGCACCGGGTGACCCCGGTGAAGTACGGGCTGAATCCGGCTCCGGCATGAACTCCTGACGCCCGCCCTTCCGACCAGCAACATCCTCCGC
>NZ_JAAKZX010000441.1 GCF_011045025.1 Streptomyces ureilyticus | reverse complement strand
GGCCTCATCGGACTGGCCGACCGCGTGGCCGTGGCGGACGGCAGACTCCGCATCTTCAGCCCTCAGGACGGGCCTACCCTGATGCACGTGGTCGTCCAACGCGCCGCCGATGCCGTGTCGTGGTTCTTGGCGTACGCACGGCCGTGTACGTCCCCGCATTCGCCGTCTTCGCAGCCGTCTTGGCCTTCGGGGTCGTGTCGTCGGGTGAAGTCGACTTCGAAGAGGTCGCGCCCGGGGTTCCAGCGGACTGCGTCGATCCGGTGGCCGAAGTGGAGTCCGGGGAGGTGGTCGCTGACCCAGCGGCAGTACGCGGCGTATTCGGCGCGGTGGATGTGGAAGCGCTCGGCGAAGTAGAAGGGGAAGAGGCGGTCGCGGCTGCGGAGGTAGTTGAGGAAGGACCAGGGGTTTACGGGGTCGGCGAGGGTGACCAGGTCGGCGAGGAAGGGGACTTGGAGGGTGGCGCCGTCGATGAGGAGGCCGGGGTGCCAGTCGAAGGCGGGGCGCTGGTCGTAGAAGGCGGTGTCGAGTTCGGTGAGGGGGTGGGCGAGGGCGGCGAGGGAGAGGTTGAAGGGGCCGATGCCGATGCCGATCAGGTCGCGGGGTGCTTCGGGCTCGTGCTGTGCGGGGCGGGGCCTCGGGATCATCGGGGGGTGTGTCCTTCCACCAGTTTCAGGAGTGCGGCGAGGTCGCCGGGTGTGGTGTGCGGGTTGAGCAGGGTGGCTTTGAGCCAGAGGCGGCCGTCGGGGCGGGCGCGGCCGAGGACGGCGCTGCCTTGGGTGAGGAGGGTGCGGCGTACGTCGGCGACGGCGTCGTCGGTCCAGTGGGTGGGTCGGAAGAGGACGGTGCTGATGGTGGGTGGCGCGTAGAGCTCGAAGCCGGGGTGTGCGGCGATGAGGTGGGCGAACTCGCGGGCGTGGGCGCAGACTTGGTCGGCGAGTGCGCCGAGTCCTTGCCGTCCGAGTGTTTTGAGGGTGACGGCGATCTTGAGGATGTCGGGGCGTCTGGTGGTACGCAGGGAGCGGCCGAGGAGGTCGGGGAGGCCGGCCTCGGTGTCGTCGTCGGCGTTGAGGTAGTCGGCGTGGTGTTCCAGTACGCGGAGGTCGTGCGGGTCCTGGACGGCGAGAAGGCCTGCGGCGGTGGGCTGCCAGCCGAGTTTGTGCAGGTCGAGGGTGACGGTGTGGGCGCGGCGGAGTCCGTCGAGACTGCTGCGGTGGCGGTCGCTGAAGAGGAGGCCTCCGCCGTATGCGGCGTCGATGTGCAGGCGGGCGCCGTGGGCCTGGCAGATGTCGGCGATGGCGGGGAGCGGGTCGATGAGTCCGGCGTCGGTGGTTCCGGCGGTGGCAGCGACGATCAGTGGGCCGGGCAGCTTGGTGAGGGTTGCGTCGAGGGTCGTGGGGTCGAGCGTGCCTGCGGGCGCCGGGACGGTGATGGGTTCGGGGAGGCCCAGGAGCCAGGTGGCGCGGCGGAGAGAGTGGTGCGCGTTCCGGGCGCATACGAGTTGGACGGCGCCGTGGAGTTCGCGGGCGAGGAGGAGGGCGAGCTGGTTGGACTCGGTGCCGCCGGTGGTGACGAGGGCGTCGGCCGGCGTGCCGTACACCTCCTTGGCGAGCGCTGCCGTGACCAGGGCTTCCAGCTCGGAGGCGGCGGGGGCCTGGTCCCAGGAGTCGAGGGAGGGGTTGAGCGCGGAGGCGGCGAGGTCGGCGGCGGTGGCGACGGCGAGGATCGACGGGCTGCCCATGCCCCATCCCTGTGACGCTGTACGTCTCCACGACCACCGTCCCGCTCCCGTCCCGGAACGCCTGGTGCGGATAACCGGCGACGCTGTCACTCACGTCCGCGACCTGGT
>NZ_JAAKZX010000440.1 GCF_011045025.1 Streptomyces ureilyticus | reverse complement strand
AGCCCACCCCATGCCACCCTGGACCCCATGCCCGAAGGAGACACCGTCTGGCAGACCGCCCGGCGCCTGCACACGGCGCTCGCGGGCCGCGTGCTCACCCGCTCAGACTTCCGGGTGCCCCAGTACGCTACGGCCGACCTCACCGGGCGGACTGTCCTGGACGTCACCCCGCGCGGAAAACACCTGCTCACCCGTATCGAGGGCGGGCTGACGCTGCATACGCACCTGAGGATGGACGGTTCCTGGAAGGTGTACGCGTCCGGCCAGCGCTGGAGTGGCGGCCCCGGTCACCAGATCCGCGTGATCCTCGGCACTGCGGAGCACACAGCGGTCGGCTACCGGCTCCCCGTACTGGAACTGCTTCGCAGCACCGACGAGCACCGGGCCGTGGGCCACCTCGGCCCCGACCTCCTGGGCCCTGACTGGAACCCCGACAAGGCCCTGGAGAACCTCCAGCGCGACCCGGCCCGCCCACTCGGCGAAGCTCTCCTCGACCAGCGCAACCTCGCCGGAATCGGCAATGTCTACAAGAGCGAGCTCTGCTTCCTGCTCCGGGTCACCCCATGGCTGCCCATCGGCGACCTCGACGCCGAACGTGCCGCCCAGTTGCCCGCCCTCGCCAAGAAGCTCCTGGAAGCCAACCGCGACCGCCCCGCCCGCACCACCACGGGCCGCCGCGACCAGAACCTCTTCGTCTACGGCCGCACACCCCGCCCCTGCCTGCGCTGCCGCACCTCGATCCGTACGGCGAACCAGGGCGACGGCTCCCGAGAGCGGCCCACATACTGGTGCCCGACATGCCAGTCCGGCCCGGTCCCCGAGACGGGGCCCTCCCGATCACGTACACCTCCATCGCGTACAACCCCGCCGCCTATGGCCCCGCCCTCATCCCGTACAAGTAATTGACGACCCGTCAGAAATCCTCGTACGGTCCTTTCATGCCTGTCACGGCGTACGACCTCACCGGACGCACCGCCTTCGTCACCGGCGCCGCGAGCGGCATCGGCCGCGCCTGTGCCGTGCTGCTCGCGGAGGCGGGAGCCGTCGTGCACTGCGCGGACCGCGACGACCGGGGCCTCGACGAGACGGCGGCCCTCATCAAGGACACGGGCGGCGTGGCCCACACACACGCCCTCGACGTGACCGACCGCGCCCGGCTCGGCCAGGCGGTCGCGACCTGTGAGCGCCTGGATGTGATGGCAGCCGTCGCCGGGATCATGCACAGCAGCCCGGTCCTTGAGACCCGCGACGAGGATCTCGACCGAGTACTCCGCGTCAACTTCAAGGGCGTGCTCTACGCGTGCCAGGAAGGGGCCCGCGCCATGATCGCGTCCGGGACGCGCGGCAGCATCGTCACCATGGCCTCGGGCGCTGTCGACACCGGAGGGCCCGGGCTGCTCTGCTACGGGGCGGCGAAGGCGGCCGTCGTCCAGTTGACCAAGACCCTGGCGACCGAGATGGGGCCGCACGGCATCCGCGTCAACGCGGTCGCGCCGGGCTGGATCCGTACGCCCATGACGGACCGCCCCGACGACGAGGCCCAGGCGCGGACCGAGGCGGTCATGGCGCGGATGTCACCCCTGGGCCGGGTCGGCGAGCCGGAGGACATCGCGCACGCCGTGCTGTATCTCGCCTGCGACGCCTCGGCCTTCACAACCGGCCAGATCCTCCGCCCGAATGGCGGCGTGACTATGCCCTGGTAGCACCCGCGCCCGGATTACTTCCCGAAGCGAAACCCAGACCTCGGTCAGCCTGGGCGAATCTTCAGGCGTGGCGGACCTTCAGCCTTGGCGGACGTTCAACCTTGAGCCGGGTCCTCAGCCGCGGCCCGGGCCTTCGGCACACAGTGCACCGGAAGCAGACTCAACCCCCACCCCCCGGCCGCGACCATCC
>NZ_JAAKZX010000043.1 GCF_011045025.1 Streptomyces ureilyticus | reverse complement strand
GCTCCCGCCGTACCGAATACACGACGAAGCCCGCCCCCAGGCCCAGGAACAGCGTGCCGCCGACCAGGTACGGAGTCGTGTCGAAGGCGCCGGTGTCGGCGAGCTGCGTTTGGGGGGACTGGTCGGTGGAAGTCGAGTCGGTGGAAGCGGCCTGTGTGATCGTCGATGTCCGCTCTGCTCTGGCCTCCGCCGCGGGGCCGTCCCACGTCGCATTGGCGGACGGGACGAACCACAGGGCACCCAGGAGGGTGCCCGCGGCGGTGGCGGTCAGCAACGAGCGACGAGCGGCGGACACGGAATATCGATCCCCTTGCGGTGCAGGCGAATTGGCCGTGAGGACCGATGCTAATGAAAGACGCGGGTCTCAGGAAAGTCACGGTACCTGTGAGCGCCGCGAGCGGCGGCCGTGATGGCTCGAAGTCGGTGCAGTGACGGAGGACACTGCGGCCCCGATTCGCCGGATCGGTGCCTGGGCGAGGATGATGTCGCGGTGGACGACCGCAACCGGATACCGGGTTCTGTCGTCTCAGGGGGAGCGCTGACCGACACCCGCACCAGTCGTACGCCGTCGTACCGACGTGGTGTGCCCCACACCGGCGACATATGTGGAACGGGATGCATCGGTTTTGGCGTTTCTAGAAGTTACGGGGACTCTCAGGTGTCTTGGGGATTCGGCAACGATGGAGAAGCGTGTGATGACGAACAGTAAGCGGCGCAAAGGCCTGACGGTCGCGTCCGCGCTGCTCGGAGGGGTGCTGGTGCTCTCTGCGTGCAGCGGGAGCGACGACGGGAAGTCCGGCGCCGAGGGGGACGGCACTTCGCAGTCCAAGGTCGATGAGGCGGCGGCGGAGAAGAGCTCCGAGGCCAAAATCAAGATCACGCCCAAGGACGGCACCGACAACGCCTCCATCAACAACGCCGCCAAGGTCACCGTGAGCAAGGGCACGCTCACCGACGTCACCATGAAGACCTCGGCCGGCGACGCAGTCGAGGGCGAGATATCGGCCGACAAGAAGAGCTGGAAGCCCAGCGCTCAGCTGGAGCGGTCCACCACGTACAAGCTCACGGCCGCCGCCAAGGACTCCGAGGGCCGCACCGCCCACGAGAACTCCTCGTTCACGACCGTCTCCCCGTCCAACAGCTTCATCGGCACCTTCACGCCCGACGACGGCGCCACGGTCGGCGTCGGTATGCCGGTCTCGATCAACTTCGACAAGGAGATCACCAACAAGGAGGCCGTGCAGAAGGGGATCACGGTCACCTCCAGCAGCGGCCAGGAGGTCGCCTGCCACTGGTTCAGTACCCAGCGCATGGACTGCCGCCCCGACGAGTACTGGAAGAGCGGCTCCAAGGTCACCCTCAAGCTGGCCCTGGACGGCGTCGAGGGCGCGGAGGGCGTCACCGGCGTCCAGCAGAAGACGGTCTCCTTCACGATCGGCCGCAACCAGGTCTCGGTCGTCGACGCCAAGACCAAGCAGATGAAGGTCATGCGCGACGGCAAGACCATCAAGACCATTCCGATCTCCGCCGGTTCGCCCGAGAACAAGACGTACGAGGGTCAGATGGTGATCTCCGAGAAGTTCAAGGAGACCCGGATGAACGGCGCGACGGTCGGCTTCACCGACGACGACGGCAAGGGCGAGTACGACATCGAGAACGTGCCGCACGCCATGCGCCTGTCGACCTCCGGCACCTTCATCCACGGCAACTACTGGGGTTCCGACGACGTCTTCGGCAACGTCAACACCAGCCACGGCTGTGTTGGTCTGAACGACACCGAAGGTGCGAACGACCCGAAGACCGAGGGTGCCTGGTTCTACAACAACTCGATGATCGGTGACGTCGTGGTGGTGCAGAACACCGGCGACAAGCAGATCGCTCCGGACAACGGCCTCAACGGCTGGAACATGGACTGGGCCGCGTGGAAGGCCGGTTCGGCGCTCTGACGGCCGGTTCCGCGGGAGGCGGCGCGGATGTGACGCGTCCGGTTTGTACGCGGTGGGCGTAGGCAGACGATGGCCCGCCGGGACCTCATGGTTCCGGCGGGCCGTTCGTGTTTCTGTGGGGGTATGACTGTTCAGACCGTCGAGTACATCCGGTACCGGATTCCCGAACAGCAGTCGGCCCAGTTCCTGGCCGCCTACACCCGTGCCGCCGCCCATCTAGCCGCGGCCCCGCAGTGCGTCGACTACGAACTGGCGCGCTGCGAGGAGGACTTCGAGCACTTCATCCTGCGTATCACCTGGACCTCGACCGAGGACCACCTCGAGGGCTTCCGGAAGTCGGAGCTGTTCTCCGACTTCCTCGCCGAGATCCGGCCGTATGTGGGCGACATCGAGGAGATGCGCCACTACAAGCCGACCACCGTACGCGGCACGGGCGCGTCCGTGCCGACGCTGTACGCCTGGGCGGGCGGCGCCGAAGCCTTCTCCCGGCTCACCGAGGTCTTCTACGACAAGGTCCTGCGGGACGACGTCCTGGCCCCCGTCTTCGCCGGGCTCGACCCCGAACACGCCTCGCATGTCGCGCTCTGGCTCGGCGAGGTCTTCGGCGGCCCGCCCGCCTACTCCGAGACGCAGGGCGGTCACGGTCACATGGTCGCCAGGCATCTCGGCAAGGGCATCACCGAGATACAGCGCCGCCGCTGGGTCAACCTCCTCCAGGACGCGGCCGACGAGGCGGGCCTGCCGACCGACGCCGAGTTCCGCTCGGCCTTCGTCGCGTACGCGGAGTGGGGCACGCGGCTCGCGGTGTACTTCTCGGGCCCGGACGCGAAGCCTCCGGCGGAGCAGCCGGTGCCGAAGTGGACGTGGGGAGCGGCTCCGCCGTACCGGCCGTAGGACTTCTGCGGCTTCTGCGGCTTCTTCGTTCGGGTGCTACGCCTGGGGAGCGGTCCGGCCCGCGTGCGTGGCGTCCCTGCCCCAGCTCGCCAGCAGGCGCAGGGCCTCCGCCGACGGCGATCCCGGCTCCGCGTGGTAGGTGATCAGCGACTGCTGGGCGTCGTCCGCCATGTGGAACGTCTCGAAGGACAGCGTCAGGTCACCGACCAGCGGGTGGCGCAGGCGCTTGACGCCGTGGCTCTTCTCCTTGACGTCGTGCCTGGCCCACAGCCGCCGGAAGTCCTCGCTCTTGAGGGAGAGTTCGCCGACCAGGGCGGACAGTCGCGGGTCGTCGGGGTGGCAGCCGGCGTCCATGCGCAGAAAGCTGACCATGTCGGCCTGCTTCTGGTCCCACTCCACGAACAGCTCGCGGGACGCGGGGTTCAGGAACACCAGCCGCGCCCAGTTCCGCTCCTGCGCCGGCAGCTCGGCCCAGTCGCCGAAGAGCGCCGCGGCCATCCGGTTCCAGGCCAGGATGTCCGAGCGGCGCCCCACGATGTACGCCGGGACACCGTCGATCGAGTCCAGCAGCTGGCGCAGCGCGCCCCGCACCTGCTGGGTCGGCGCGGCCGGCTTCTTCTTGTGCTGCTTCGGCTTCGCCAGGTGGGTCAGATGCGCGTGCTCGGCGTCGGTCAGGCGCAGGGCGCGTGCGATGGAGTCCAGCACCTCTGCCGAGACGTTCCGCCCGTTGCCCTGTTCCAGGCGCGTGTAGTACGCCACGGACACCCCGGCGAGCTGCGCCAGCTCCTCGCGTCGCAGCCCCGGCACCCGGCGGTGCCGCCCGAAGTCCGGCAGCCCGACATCCTCCGGCTTCAGCCGGGCACGCCGGGTGCGCAGGAACTCGCTGAGCTCGGCGCGGCGGTCCAGGCCCGTGCCGGGCTCGGGGGCGGGATCGGGCTGTGCGTCCATGCGTCCAGTATTCACGGTCGACGCCCGGTCGTACGCACACGAGCCTGCCCCGGCCAGTAGTAGGACCAGCGAACCTACGTAAAGCCGTGACCTGGGTAAACGCTGGGAGCTCCGGCAGGCTGGACGCCGTGCCCGGACGGAAAGAAGGCAGCCGGGCACAGAACCCTCGCTAGGAGAACCCCGGCATGACCACTGTTGCCGCATACGCCGCACCCGCCGCCAAGGCTCCGCTGGAGCGCACCACCATCGAGCGCCGCGCGGTCCGCGAGTTCGATGTGCTGATCGACATCAAGTTCGCCGGAATCTGTCACTCCGACATCCACCAGGTGCAGGAGGGCTGGGGCGAGGCGATCTTCCCGATGGTCCCGGGCCACGAGATCGCGGGCGTCGTATCCGAGGTCGGCCCCGGCGTGACCAAGTACAAGGTCGGCGACCGCGTGGGCGTCGGCTGCATGGTCGACTCCTGCCGTGAGTGCGACAACTGCAAGGCCGGCCAGGAGCAGTACTGCACCGGCGGCGGCATGATCGGCACGTACAACGCCCTCGACAAGGACGGCGAGCCCACCCTCGGCGGCTACGCCGAGAAGATCGTCGTCGACGAGAACTACGTCGTCCGCATCCCCGACGGCCTGTCCCTCGACGTGGCCGCGCCGCTGCTCTGCGCCGGCATCACCACGTACTCGCCCCTGAAGCACTGGAACGCGGGCCCGGGCAAGAAGGTCGCCGTCGTCGGTATGGGCGGACTCGGCCACATGGCCGTCAAGCTCGCGCACGCCCTCGGCGCGGAGGTCACGGTCCTCTCGCAGTCCCTGCGCAAGCAGGAGGACGGCCTGAAGCTGGGCGCCGACCACTACTACGCCACCAGCGACCCGAAGACCTTCCAGGAGCTGGCCGGCACCTTCGACCTCATCGTCTCGACGGTCTCGGCCCCGCTCGACTTCGACGCGTTCCTGTCCCTGCTGCGCACGGACGGCGCCCTGGCGAACGTCGGCGCTCCCGAGGAGCCGGTCTCCGTCAACCTCTTCTCGTTGCTCATGGGCCGCAAGACCCTCGCCGGCTCCGCCATCGGCGGCATCCAGGAGACCCAGGAGATGCTGGACTTCTGCGCCGAGCACGGCATCGGCGCGGAGATCGAGCTGATCGGCGCGTCCGAGATCAACGAGGCGTACGAGCGAGTGCAGAGCAGCGATGTGCGGTACCGGTTCGTGATCGACACCGCGACGATCTGAGTAGGTCGAAGGGCGGCCGCGACCTCGTGTCGCAGGTCACGGTCGGGGCGGCCGACGCGGGTTCAACCGTGTCGGCCGCCTTTCGGTCTTCCCTCCCGGTAACCCGCGATCTACAACTCGAAGCCAGGTAGCGTCTGTTCACGTCAAGCGGACGCTCATACGCAGCCGACTCGTGACCTTCGTGGGGGAGAGTGGGGTGGAGCGCCGACCGAGGGGAGAACAGCCAGATGACGAAGCCGGCGACGGGCGACTTCGGTGCCGGCCCCGTGGGGGTCGGCGACAGAGTCGGGCCGTACCGGCTGCTCAGAAACCTCGGTGCCGGCGGCATGGGCCGGGTCTGCCTGGCCCGCTCGGAGGGCGGGCGCACGGTCGCCGTCAAGCTCATCAAGCCGGAGCTGGCAGCCGAACCTCAGTTCCGCGAGCGCTTCCGGCTGGAGGTGGCGGCGGCGCGCAGGGTGAGCGACCGCTGGACGGCGCCGGTCCTCGACGCGGACACCGAGGCCGAAACACCGTGGGTGGCCACCGGCTACATCGCGGGACCCTCGCTCGAACACATCGTCTCGCCGCGCGGGCACGGCCCGCTGCCCGCCCACTCCGTACGCACCCTCGCCTACGGACTCGCCTGCGCCCTGCTGGACATCCACGGGGCCGGACTGGTCCACCGGGACCTCAAGCCCTCCAACATCCTGGTCACCATCGACGGCCCCCGCGTCATCGACTTCGGCATCGCGCGGGCGCTGGACGCGGTGCCCGGCTCGACCCTGACCAGCTCGGGCATGCTCGTCGGCTCGCCCGCCTTCATGTCGCCCGAGCAGATCAGGGACGAGCCGGTGGGCCCGGCCGCCGACGTCTTCTGCATGGCCGCGGTGCTGGCGTACGCGGCGACCGGGCAAACCCCGTTCGGCGGTGGCGGCTCCGGCGGTGTGCATGCCGTGATGTTCCGGATCGCTCAGGAGGAGCCGGACCTGACGGGCATCGAAGAACCGCTGAGGGGCCTGATCGCCGACTGCCTCGCCAAGGAACCGACGGCAAGGCCGACTCCCGAGGAGGTGGCCGCACGGGTGCAGCCAGCGGCGACCGGCACCGCGTCACCGCCGTGGCTGCCCGCCCAGATCATCGCCGAACTGGGGCGCAGCGCTGTTGAGTTGCTCGACACGGATACGCCGGCGTCGGGGGCGCCGGCGCGGGCGACTGCGTCGGGGGCGTCGGCGTCGGCTGCCTCCGCATCCGCCTCCGCGTCGTCGGCACCAGCACCCGCACCGGTACCGCCATCGCCATCGGCCGAGTCCGCACCGCCACCTGCCGGTTTCCCCGCGACCTGGGAAGAGACTCCCGTGGCGGAACGGTCGGAGTGGGGGACGCAGTTTGTGCCGAAGCCGGACCTCCGGTCCGCTGAGGCGGCTCCGGCTCCGGATCCGTCGTCGCGACCCCGTCGCGCAGGCAGGGGCCGACGGGCCGCGATCGCGCTGGGCGCCGCCGCCGTGGTGGTGGCGGGCGCCGTGTTCGGCGCGTCGGCCGCGGGTGTGCCGTTGCCCTTCGGGGACTCCTCGGAGTCGGGCTCCGGCGACAACGGCGGCCCGGCATCCGACGTGCCCAAGGAGTTCGTCGGCATCTGGGCGGGTGCGGTCGAGCGGGACGGGAAGCCCACCGGTCAGTACCGCCGGTTCGCCGTCTCGCCGGGGCAGGTGGGCGAGATCGTCGCCACCAGCATCAGCCTCGGCAAGAACTACGAGTGCAAGAGCGACGGCACACTCACCGCCAAGCCATCCAGCGGCAACGGCAGCGGTACGTCACTGCGGCTGGACACCAAGGTCGTCAGCAGTGTTCCCGCGGACCGCTGCTCGGCCCTCGGCGAGCACGTCCTCTCCCGGAGCGTCGGTGACTCCCTCCGCTGGGAAGCGGCGGGGCGTACCGCCGAACTGCACAGGATCGCGGGACCGGAGAAGCTCCCCGAAGGGGTGCTCGGCACCTGGCAGCGGCCCCTGGACGGCGGCGGCACGCAGCGGATGACCATCGAGCAGAAGCCGGTGGGAAGCCCGGCCGCCGCACTGGTCTCGGACGGCTCCGGCAACCACTGTGAGGCCGACATGAACCTGGTCTCCACAGGGGAGGCGAACCGCCCGATCCGCTTCGCCCCGCCCGAGGCCGACCGTGCGAACTCCTCCGGCCCCTGCGACTTCGGCGGCTCCTCCACGCTGCGCCGCGAGGGTGAGACACTCGTACGCGTGCTGGCGAACGGCGAGCGGCTCACCTATACGCGGGGGTGAGAGGCAGCCCCCGGGGGATCAGTCGTCGTGGCCCTCAACCGACGAGGCAACGTCGTCGAGATCCTTCGCGATGGCTCTGCTCACGGCCCTTGCGCCCACGCCGCCAAGAATCTTGGCGAGCAGGCCCATGACGCCGCCTGGTGCCACGGCACTGAACGTCATGCGGACGGTCGTCGCCGACGGGCCGTCCGCCCGCAGCAGCCACTCCGAGACGTAACGGGTGCCACGCGATTCGGCCTCCACCACATAGCGCTCGGGTGGTTCGCTGGCGGTCACCCACATCTCCTCGGTGGCGTCCTTGCCGAACATGCGCCGGGTCTCCCGCCACCGCGTGCCGACGTCGAAGGCCCCGTCCGTGAGGACTTCGACTTTCGAAACGCTGCTGAGTACGCGATCCATGCCCTCCAGGTCGGTCAGGGCTTCCCACACACGTCTCTGGCCTGCGCCGATGCGCCGCTCCACGACCACGCTTCTACTGGTCATGACACCCATCAAAGCACCAGGCTCCGACAACTGCCTCGGCTTCCCGCTCAGCGGCACGCAGCGAGGCTTATGAAACCCTGAACTCGATCTGGCTGATGGCCGGTCCGTCGCCGGTGACCTGGCCTTCACTGATCGCTTCCGTCCAGGAGTTCTCTGTTTGGAGTTTCGCCAGAACCATGGGAGAAAGACTGACCGTGATCTGGATGCCCCCCTCGGGAGCGGGGGCGCGGTCTATACGGATTTCATCGCTCATACCGACGACGTTACTTGCAACAGGCCGGTCAGTATTGGTCGTTGAGCCTTTACCCGGGGTCGTACGGGTATGGGCCGATCGGTCCTCTCCGCGGAATGCCATACGCCTGCATCATGTCTCGTCTGACGCGGGGCGCACTGCCGCGTAGCCCTAGGAGGGGACGGCAGCGCCGGCGTCCGACTCGTCGGTCCCCGGATGTGATGGTTCGCGGAGCTGCTCGCGCACATAGTTCCAGACCACCGCGATCAGCGCGGCGATCGGTACGGCGAGCAGACTGCCCACGATGCCGGCCAGACTGCCGCCCAACGTCACCGCCAGCAGCACCACTGCCGCATGGAGGCCGAGCCCACGACTTTGGATCATGGGCTGGAACACGTTGCCCTCGAGCTGCTGCACCACGACGATGATGGCCAGCACGATCAGCGCGTCCGTCAGGCCGTTGGAGACCAGCGCGATAAGAACCGCGACGAGACCGGCGAACAGGGCACCAATGATCGGCACGAACGCGGAGACGAAGGTCAGCACCGCCAGCGGGAGCACCAGCGGTACTCCCAAAACCCACAGGCCCAGGCCGATCAGGACGGCGTCGAGCAGGCCGACAGCCGCCTGGGAGCGTACGAACGTTCCCAGGGTGTCCCAGCCTCGCGCGGCCACGGTCGGGACATCGGTCGCGAGCCGACCGGGCAGCTGACGGGCGAGCCACGGCAGGAACCGTGGACCGTCCTTGAGGAAGAAGAACATCAGGAAGAGGGCCAGGACGGCGGTGACCAAGCCGCTCACCACGGTGCTCACTCCCGTGACGACCGTACCGACCATGCTGCCGAGGCCGTCCTGAGCCCGGGCGACCGCGGTGTCGAAGGCCTTGTTGATCTCGGCGTCCCCGATGTTCAACGGCGGCCCGGCGGCCCACTCGCGCAACTTCTGGATGCCTTCGACCACGCCGTCGGTCAGCTCGCCGGACTGGGATGCCACTGGTACCGCGATCAGTGCCACGACGCCCGTGCCGACCAGGAGGAACAGCACCGTCACGACCGATGCGGCGAGGGCGGGTTTCCACCCGCGCCGAAGCAGGAAACGGGTCGGTGGCCAGGTCAGTGTGGTCAGAAGCAGGCCGACCACGAGCGGCCAGACGACCGCCCACATCCGGCCCAGAATCCACAAAGTCACCGCGAGCATCAGGAGTATGAGCAGCAACTCCGCGGAGGCCCGCGCTGACGTGCGGAGTGCGGCGCGGGTTTTTGTTGAACTCAACGTGGCAGTCACGGATGCACCCTATGGGTACTCAAGTCACACCGGCATCGCTGCCCACTGTGTGTACACCCTCGGCGGCGGCCGGGTAGGGACGCCGGTGCGTGCCTCGCGGCGAGCGGCGACCGCAGGGCCGGTTGGGCGGGCACGGAATCGCCTGGAACCCTCGCGCGTTGAGCGAAGTAGGCATGGGATGCCGACGGTGTGCGAGCCGATGGGCTCGCGTGACCGAACTGACAGATATGGGAGGGGCCGTAATGGCTGCGCAGACGCAGAGGGCCGTGCTGGCGGGCGGATGCTTCTGGGGGATGGAGGACCTGATCCGCCGGCTCCCGGGCGTGACGGCGACCCGCGTCGGATACACCGGCGGGGACGTGCCGAACGCGACGTACCGGAACCATGGCACCCACGCGGAGGCCATTGAGATCCTTTTCGACCCCGCGAGGACCGATTTCCGCGCGCTCCTGGAGTTCTTCTTCCAGATCCACGACCCGAGCACCAAGAACCGCCAGGGCAACGACATCGGCCTCAGCTACCGCTCGGCGATCTACTACGTGGATGACGAGCAGAAGCGGATCGCCGAGGAAACGATCGCGGATGTGGACGCGTCCGGACTGTGGCCGGGCAAGGTCGTCACCGAGGTGGAGCCGGTCGGCCCCTTCTGGGAGGCCGAGCCCGAGCATCAGGACTACCTGCAGCGTTACCCGGACGGCTACACCTGCCATTTCCCGCGCCCGGGATGGCGGCTGCCCGCCCGCGCGGAGGGCTGACCGCGAAGCGGCCCGGCGAAGGCGGAGGCCGACTGGGCGAGGCTCCGCAGCCGGGCCGCGCTTGAGGAACCGGGCGGTACCCGCTACGGACGAAGGGTGCCGCCGTCAGCGCGGCAGCGTCGCCGGGTTCCCTCCGTTCGCCTCGTATCCCGCGACCGCCAGCGCCCGGTACACCGCGTAGTCCGCCGCCGGGTCCGGCGTCAGCGTCCACGGCAGCGCCCCTACGTGGCCGTCGACATGCACGAGCTGGTTCATGGCCTCGGCCCAGCGCTCGCCGCGTACCAGGAAGAACACCAGGAGATGGCGTACGTGGGCGAGCATCGGGTCGTCCGGTCGGGCCTCGTGCACCGCGTAGAGCGCGCCGTGTACCGCCTTCGTGACGACCTCGCTCTGGTAGAAGCCCTGGACGAGGTTGACCTCCGGCAGATGCTCGAAGACCGCGAAGAGGGGCATCGCCGCGAGCAGCGAACCCTGCGGGGCGCGTGCCGCAGCGGCTTCCGCGAAGGCGTACGCCGTCTCGCGCGAGCCGTGCCACTTCTCGCACCAGTAGTGCAGCGCCGCAAGATGCGCGCCCATGTGCGCGGGGGCGCGGTCGAGGATCTTCAGCCAGACCTTCTCGAACTCGGCTTGTGGATACGCCAGTCCGCGTGCCACGGAGAGCTCGATGATGTACGGGATCGGGTCACCGGGGGAGAGCAGCGCCGCCTCTTCGCAGGCCGACTTCGCCTCCTCCATGATGATCCGGAACTCGTCCGTGCCCGGTGTCGACGTACGCCACGCCTGCTGCACCAGGAACTCCGCATGCACGGCCGCGCCGCCCGCGTCCTTGGGCTTCTCGGTCCGCCAGACCCGCAGCCACTGCCCGCCGGGGCTCTCGCTGACCCCGCCGGGGCGCTGGTGCAGCTCCAGCGACGCGGCGCCCGCGAAGGCCTGCACGCGCTGCCAGCGCAGCTCGCCGTCCATCTCCGTACCGGCGAGGAGCTGCGACGCTCCCCGGTAGTCCTGGCTGCGCTGCACCAGGTCCAGGACCTCCAGCAGGTCCGGATCGGGGCCGGGCATACGGATGTCCAGCTCCTCCTGGCGCAGGAAGCCGTAGTTCGCCGGATCGGCCGCGTCCGGGTCGCCGGGAGCGACCTGCTGGATACCACCGGCACGCCTGCGCATCAAGATCGGCCCGAGGACGAAGCCCATCATGACCAGCGCCATCAGGACCCAGAGAATCTCCATGTCTCAAGCGAACCAGACGGGTCCGACAATTGGCCAACCTGGTCGG
The DNA here is from genome assembly GCF_011045025.1 of Streptomyces ureilyticus. Taxonomy (GTDB): domain Bacteria; phylum Actinomycetota; class Actinomycetes; order Streptomycetales; family Streptomycetaceae; genus Streptomyces; species Streptomyces ureilyticus. The sequence goes on along the minus strand of NZ_JAAKZX010000043.1, from coordinate 42,934 downwards.
CAGTTCCTGTGGAAAACCGTCTCTCGCACCGCCGTCCCCGCCCTGCCACGGTCTCCATCCGTCACGATCAGCACAAGCGCATTACCCTCGGTGCCCATGAGCGACAGGCACATCAGCCAGCACTTCGAAACCGTGGCGATCCACGCGGGGAACACCGCGGATCCCCTCACCGGCGCGGTCGTCCCGCCGATCTACCAGGTCTCGACTTACAAGCAGGACGGCGTCGGCGGGCTGCGCGGCGGCTACGAGTACAGCCGCAGCGCCAATCCGACCAGGACCGCCCTGGAGGAGAACCTCGCCGCCCTGGAGGGCGGTCGCCGCGGACTCGCGTTCGCGTCCGGACTGGCGGCCGAGGACTGCCTGTTGCGTACGCTGCTCAGCCCCGGCGACCACGTGGTCATCCCCAACGACGCGTACGGCGGTACGTTCCGCCTCTTCGCGAAGGTCGTCTCCCGGTGGGGGGTGGAATGGTCGGTCGCCGACACCAGTGATCCCGCCGCCGTACGGGCCGCCGTCACCCCCAAGACCAAGATCGTCTGGGTGGAGACGCCGTCCAATCCGCTCCTCGGCATCACCGACATCGCCGCGGTCGCCCAGATCGCGCGCGACGCGGGCGCCAGGCTGGTCGTCGACAACACCTTCGCCAGCCCCTACCTCCAGCAGCCGCTCGCGCTCGGCGCGGACCTCGTGGTGCACTCGCTGACCAAGTACATGGGCGGCCACTCGGACGTCGTGGGCGGCGCGCTCGTCGTGAACGACGAGGGGCTCGGCAAGGAACTGGCGTACCACCAGAACGCGATGGGCGCGGTCGCGGGCCCCTTCGACTCCTGGCTGGTGCTGCGCGGCATCAAGACGCTCGCCGTACGGATGGACCGGCACAGCGAGAACGCCGCCCAGGTCGCCGAGATGCTCAGCAGGCACGCGCGCGTGACGCGTGTTCTGTACCCGGGCCTTGCGGAGCACCCCGGTCACGAGGTCGCCGCCAAGCAGATGAAGGCGTTCGGCGGCATGGTCTCCTTCCAGGTCGCGGGCGGCGAGGAGGCGGCCGTGGAGGTGTGCAACCGCGCCAAGGTGTTCACCCTGGGGGAGTCCCTGGGCGGCGTCGAGTCCCTGATCGAGCATCCGGGGCGTATGACGCACGCGTCCGCGGCAGGCTCGGCACTCGAGGTGCCCGCCGATCTCGTACGCCTCTCCGTAGGCATCGAAAACGTCGACGACCTCCTTCAGGACCTCGCACAGGCCCTGGGCTGAGTGCCTTTCGGCTTGGGCTGCCGGCAGCCCGGCCGGTGGCGGCTACCAGCCGGTGAGCGGTGGAGTCACCTCTGACGGCGGCTCCACCCACGGCCGGGCCATCGACGCCCACACCAGGAAGGCCACGGCGGCCGCGAACAGCAGCAGCCACAGCAGCCGCCGGGCCGCCCTCTGACGGCGCAGCATGCGCCTGCCGCGCCGCACGACGTCCGCGTGCAGGTTGGGCGGTACGGAGGGCGGCGCGTCCTCCAGGAGGCGGCGGACGGCGCCCTCCCTGCGGTTCATCGGGCTCATGACGGCACCACCTTCGCCACCGCCGGGGCCGCCTCACGCGGGGGATGCAGCAGGTTCGCCGTCGCACGGGCGCCGATCGCCCGTACGCGCTCCAGGGGCAGCCCCAGCAGCGCCGCCGTCTGCTCCTCGGCCACGCCCTCGAAGAAGAGCAGCACCAGGACCAGCCGCTCCTGGGGAGTGAGACGGTGCAGTACGCCGCCGGTGTCCGCTCCGCCACGAAGGTGCAGCCGGCTCAGCGCGCCGTACTGATGCCAGGCCCCGCGCGCGAAGCGCACCGCCAGCTGCTGCCGGGCGCGGTCGTACGGGTCCTCGCCGCGCAGCCGGTCCCAGGAGGCGTACGTATGGGCCAGGGACGCCGTGAGCAGGCGCCGCGCGCGCGGGTTGTCGTCCGGCGACTCCGCCGTGAGGAGTGTGGCCGCATGCAGTAGCCGCCCTGCCGCGCCCGCGACGAACGCCTCGAACTCCCGGGCCCGGCGGGCGCCTTGGGACGCCTGCCGTTCTCGCACCGCGCCTCCCGACTTTGGGAAACCGAGCCCCTGGGGCGTACGGCGATGAAAATCGCGTACTACAGGGACCCGATCTCATATGAGGCCAGGCACGGCCCCCTGGTCAAGAGGCCGACACGTGCGGGCGGTCAGGAGGGGGCCGTCAGGAGGGCGAGGGCGCCTCTACGGAGGCCCCTTCCACCGACGCCGCGGCCATCCGCGTGGACAGCGCGCCGTTGAAACGCGTGAGGAGCGTGCAGAACGCCTCCCGCTCCTCCGGCTTCCAGTCCTCGGTGAGTTCGGCCATCAACTGCCGCCGGGAGGAGCGGACTTCCTCCAGGCGGGAGAGCCCGCGCGGCGACAACTGGAGCACCACGGCACGCCCGTCCTCCGGGTGCGAGGTGCGCTTGACGAGCCCGGTGTCCACGAGCGGCGCGACCTGACGGGTGACCGTCGACGAGTCGATGCCCATGCTCGCGGCGAGCGCCTTGACGCCCATCGGGCCTTCCTTGTCGAGGCGGTTGAGCAGCAGATATGCGGCACGGTCCATGGAGTTGCGGACCTGCCCGACCCCGCCGAGCCGGGTCTGTTCTGCACGGCGGGCGAACACCGCCACCTCGTGCTGGAGCGATTCGAGAAGACCGGTTTCACCGACGGTCGTCATGTCCATCGACATTTCTGGTGTTGTGGGCATGGCCGGGGGCTCTATTCATGCGTGGGGCTGGGTTGGTGGACAGAGTACGCGGACGGCGGGCGGGCCGTACCAGCGCTGCGCAAACAGGCGCCGGAGCTTGGTCACAGCCCGTGGGGCGGGGCATGAGCTGCGAGACTGGTGGTCATGAGCTACAGCACGGCTGACTCCTTTCCGACGGTAACCCTCGACGATGTCCGCGGCGCCCAGAAGATGCTCGCGGGAGTGGCGCGGGTGACCGCCATGGAAGGCAGCAGGCATCTGTCCGGCCTTGTGGGCGCGCCCGTGCACTTCAAGTGCGAGAACCTGCAGCGGACGGGCTCGTTCAAGCTGCGCGGCGCGTACGTGCGGATAGCCGGACTGCTGCCCGAGGAACGCGCCGCGGGAGTCGTCGCGGCGAGCGCCGGCAACCACGCCCAGGGCGTGGCCCTCGCCTCCTCGCTGCTCGGAGTGCGCTCCACGCTGTTCATGCCGACCGGCGCCCCGCTGCCGAAGGTCGCCGCGACCCGCCACTACGGCGCCGAGGTGCGCCTGCACGGCACGGTGGTCGACGAGACGCTGGCCGCCGCACAGGAGTACGCGGCCGAGACGGGCGCCGTGTTCATCCACCCCTTTGACCACCCCGACATCATCGCGGGCCAGGGCACGGTCGGCCTGGAGATCCTGGAGCAGTGCCCCGAGGTGCGCACGATCGTCGTCGGGATCGGCGGCGGCGGGCTCGCCGCGGGCATCGCGATCGCCGTGAAGTCGCTGCGGCCCGACGTACGGATCGTGGGCGTGCAGGCGGCGGGCGCGGCGGCGTACCCGCCCTCGCTGGCGGCAGGGCGCCCGGTGTCCATCGACAACCCGGCGACGATGGCCGACGGCATCAAGGTGGGGCGCCCCGGCGACGTGCCGTTCCGCATCGTCGGCGACCTGGTGGACGAGGTCCGTACGGTCTCCGAGGACAACCTGTCCAGCGCCCTGCTGCTGTGCCTGGAGCGGGCCAAGCTGGTCGTCGAGCCGGCCGGCGCGAGCCCCGTCGCGGCGCTGCTGAGCACACCGGAGGAATTCGAAGGGCCGGTCGTCGGGGTGCTGTCCGGCGGCAATGTGGACCCGCTGCTGATGCAGCGCATCCTGCGGCACGGCATGGCCGCAGGCGGCCGCTACCTCCAGGTCCGGCTGCGGCTGACGGATCGCCCCGGCGCCCTGGCCACGCTCCTCGGGGTGTTGTCAGTGGTGGACGCTAACGTCCTCGATGTGAGCCACGTACGGACCGATCCGCGGCTCGGGCTCACGGAGGCGGAGGTGGAGTTGCACCTGGAGACGAAGGGGCCGGAGCACTGCGCCGAGGTGGAGCAAGCGCTGCGCGAGGCCGGTTACACGGTCATCGACTGACGTCCGGCGGTCCGCCGGACCGCAGCCCGTCAGTCGGCAGCCGTCAGTCCGCAGCCCGTCAGTCCGCAGTGCGTCATACCGGCGGCGGAGGGCAGTGCCCCAGTTATCCACAGCCTGGAAAAACCCATTGAGAGACGCGATACATCGCGTTATGGTGTGTCAGTCGTCACTCATGACAGAACCAAGTGCGCCATCCCCATCTTTCCGAAGAAACCCCAACGACGTGGAGAAATCACATGCCAGGCGCCATCTACGCCGAAGGCCTCGTGAAGACCTTCGGTGACGTAAGGGCTCTGGACGGCGTCGATTTCGATGTCCCGGAGGGCACCGTGCTGGGCCTGCTCGGGCCGAACGGCGCGGGCAAGACCACCGCGGTCCGCTGCCTGACCACGCTGCTGCGCCCCGACCGGGGCAAGGCGATCGTCGCAGGCATCGACGTACTCAAGAACCCCAATGAAGTGCGGCGCTCGATCGGCCTGTCCGGCCAGTTCGCCGCGGTCGACGAGTATCTGACCGGCCGCGAGAACCTCCAGATGGTCGGCCAGCTCTACCAGATGAAGGCAAAGGACGCGAAGGTGCGGGCGGGCGAACTGCTCGAGCAGTTCAACCTCGCCGACGCCGCCGACCGCCCCGCCAAGACGTACTCCGGCGGCATGCGCCGCCGGCTCGACCTCGCGGCGGCGCTCGTCGTCTCGCCACCGGTCATGTTCATGGACGAGCCGACGACCGGCCTCGACCCGCGCAACCGTCAGCAGCTGTGGGAGGTCATCAAGCGACTGGTCTCCGGGGGTACGACCCTGCTGCTGACCACCCAGTACCTCGAAGAGGCCGACCACCTCGCTCACGACATCTGCGTCGTGGACCACGGCCGCGTCATCGCCCGCGGCACCTCCGACCAGCTCAAGGCGCGGACCGGAGGCGAGCGCGTAGAGGTCGTCGTCCACGAGCGCGAGCACATAGCCACCGCGTCCGAGGTGCTCCAGGGCTTCGGCAAGGGCGAGACGACCGTCGAGGAGCACACCCGCAAGCTGACCGTGCCCGTGACCGGCGGCGCCAAGCTCCTCGCGGAGGTCATCCGCGAGCTCGACACCCGTGGCATCGAGATCGACGACATCGGCCTGCGCCGCCCCACCCTCGACGACGTCTTCATCTCCCTGACGGGACACCTCGCCGAGGCGGAGGACGAGGAGAACGGCGCGGGGCGGGACGCCAAGGGCCGCAAGGCCAAGGCGAAGCAGGAGCCGGTGCAGGACAAGGACGAGGCCAAGAAGGAGGCCACCCCATGAGTGTCGTCAGCGACACCGTGCGCGTCGCACAGCCGGGGAGTGCCATCGGCCAGTCCGTGCGGGACTCCCTGGTCGTTGCCCGGCGGAACTTGATTCGCATGAGCCGGATTCCTGAGATGTTGATCTTCGGGCTCATCCAGCCAATCATGTTCGTGGTGCTGTTCAGTTACGTGTTCGGTGGCTCCATGACCATCGCGGGCTCCAACGACCCGGGCACGTACCGCGAGTTCCTGATGGCCGGCATCTTCGCGCAGACCGTCACCTTCGCCACCGCGGGAGCCGGAGCGGGGATCGCCGACGACATGCACAAGGGGCTCATAGACCGCTTTCGCTCGCTGCCCATGGCGCGCGGAGCCGTCCTGACCGGCCGTACGCTCGCCGACCTGGTACAGACGGCGTTCACGCTCGTCGTGCTGGCTGTCGTTGCCCTGCTGGTCGGCTGGCGCACCCACACCAGTGTCGGCGAGGTGCTCGGTGCCTTCGGGCTGCTGCTCCTCGCCGGGTACGCGTTCACCTGGATCGGCGCACTGATAGGCCTCTCCGTACGAACGCCGGAGGCGGCCACGTCGGGCGGGCTGATCTGGCTCTTCCCGGTCACGTTCGTCTCGAACGCGTTCGTGTTCACCGGCCAGATGACGCCCTGGCTGCGTCATGTCGCCGACTGGAACCCGTTCAGCGCCACAGTGCAGGCCTGCCGCGAGCTGTTCGGCAATCCCGGGGTCTCACAGTCGGACGCCTGGCCCATGCAGCACCCGGTCTGGGCCTCGTTGATCTACTCGATCCTGATCATCGTCATATTCCGGACGCTGGCGGTGCGCAAGTACCGCTCGGCGACGGCGTGACGCACGAGGAAGCCCCGGCCATGAAGAAACCCCCGGCGCGAGGGAAACCTCGGCCGGGGGGCACGGCTCGGACTCAGGGACTCAGGCCGTGTACGGCTTGGCCTCGAGGATCTTCACCGAGGCGAGCTTGCCGTTCGGCAGTTCGTACTGGGCGTCCTCGCCGACCTTCTTGCCGTTCACGCCGGAGCCCAGCGGGGACTGCGGCGAGTACGTCTCGATGTCCGAGCTCGCGTATTCGCGCGAGGCGAGCAGGAACGTCACCGTGTCGTCCTCGTCACCGTCGAAGGCGATGGTGACGACCATGCCGGGCGCGACCACACCATCGGCCGCCGGCGCCTCGCCGACCTTCGCGTTCTCAAGGAGCTGAGTCAGCTGGCGCACCCGGAGCTCCTGCTTGCCCTGCTCCTCCTTGGCCGCGTGGTACCCGCCGTTCTCGCGCAGGTCGCCCTCCTCGCGCGCGGCCGCGATCTTGGCGGCGATCTCCGTGCGCGCAGGACCAGACAGGTACTCCAGCTCGGCCTTCAGCTGGTTGTACGCCTCCTGGGTCAGCCAGGTGACGTTCTCGCTGGTCTGGGTCACAGGTGCTCCTCGTCGGTACTGGGAATACAAAGCATCGCCCTACCCAGAAGAATGTTCCTCCAGGGGAGGGCGAAACCACGAGCCTAACAATTCAGCGGGCGTAGGGGGAGGACATAAGCCGTCAGAATCACATCAACGCAGGTCAGCGACGACGTATTCCAGTCGGCGTGCACGGACCGAGGCCCGGCGCCACCGGCGCTCAGCGAGCCCGGAGTCAGTCGGCGTGGCAGCCGAGCAGCTCCGCGGTGGTGCCCTGGGACGTCGTACGCAGCGTGACGACCTTGTCGATGCGCGTGGCGTTCTGGTCGAAGCGGAAGTCGGCGCGGCCCACTTCGGCGCCGTTCTCGGCCTGCGAGCGGATGGTGCAGTAGCCGTCGGCGTCCGCGTCCTTGCGCACCTCCAGGTGCACCTTGACCGAGCCGCCGGAGGTGTCGAAGGAGATCACTTCGGCGCTGATCTTGTTGCCGCCCACGTAGTAGTAGGCGAACCAGCCGACGAGGAGGAGGAGAGCGACGCCCAGGACGCTTCCGATGATCTTGAGCTTGCGGTCGGCACGCTCGTCCGCGGAGCGGCCGTAGCGGCCCTCGGGCAGCTGCGTACTCGCCGTACTCATGATCGTCCTCTCTGCGGGGCGCAAAGGGCCGGACCCGGAATTTTTCGCCCCCCGATTCGGTCACTATAGAAGCCGCCGATCGCGCCGATACATACGGGGCGCCGACTGACGAGGATTGTGATTTGACTGACCAGCTGCGACTGATGGCCGTACACGCCCACCCCGACGACGAGTCGTCGAAGGGCGCGGCCACCATGGCGAAGTACGTGTCCGAGGGGGTGGACGTGCTGGTCGTGACCTGCACGGGCGGGGAGCGCGGCTCCATCCTCAATCCGAAGCTTCAGGGTGACAAGTACGTCGAGGAGCACATCCACGAGGTACGCAAGAAGGAGATGGACGAGGCCCGCGAGATCCTCGGCGTCAAGCAGGAGTGGCTCGGCTTCGTCGACTCGGGGCTGCCCGAGGGCGACCCGCTGCCGCCGCTGCCCGAGGGCTGTTTCGCGCTGGAGGACGTCGACAAGGCGGCGGGCGAACTGGTCCGCAAAATCCGCTCCTTCCGCCCGCAGGTGATCACCACCTACGACGAGAACGGCGGTTATCCGCACCCCGACCACATCATGACCCACAAGATCTCGATGGTGGCGTTCGAGGGGGCGGCGGACGCCGAGAAGTATCCGGAGTCGGAGTTCGGCCCGGCCTACCAGCCGCAGAAGCTCTACTACAACCAGGGCTTCAACCGCCCGCGCACCGAGGCGCTGCACAACGCGCTGCTGGAGCGCGGCATGGAGTCCCCGTACGGGGACTGGCTGAAGCGCTGGGACGAGTTCATGCGCGCCGAGCGAACCCTGACGACGCACGTCCCGTGCGCCGACTTCTACGAGATCCGCGACAAGGCCCTGATCGCACACGCCACGCAGATCGACCCCGACGGGGGCTGGTTCCGCGTCCCGATGGACATCCAGAAGGAGGTCTGGCCGACGGAGGAGTACGAGCTCGCGAAGTCCCTCGTCGATACGTCCCTCCCCGAGGGCGACCTCTTCGCGGGCGTCCGGCAGTCCTGAGAGACAATGCCTGACATGAGCGCAAGCGCAAGCCTGGCAATGACGCACCTGGTCCCCCTCGCGGCAGAGGTCGACGAGGACAAGGTGACCCCCGGCGTCCTCGGCTTCATCGTGTTCGCGGTGATGGCCGTGGCGGTGTGGGGGCTGATGAAGTCGATGAACCGGCACATGGGGAAGGTCGACTTCCAGGAGGAGGAGGACCCGAAGGGGGACGCCTCCGACGCCTCCGACAAGAAGGCCGGTTCCGGGGGGAAGGCCTCGCCTGCGAAGGGCTGAGCGCTCAGCGGCTTGAGCTGGTGTAGCAGCATGACTTCATGACACCCACTGGATATCATGAAGTCATGCTGCCCCGCACGCCGTCCCTGAGCGCCCACGATCGTCGAGTACTCGACGAGATCGATGAGCTGCGTAGGAAGCTCCGGCACCAGGTACGGCAGACCCCGGCCAAGTGGACCGACGGACTGCGCCGAACGCTCACGGCTCAGGCCATCGCCGGGTCCAACACCATCGAGGGCTACAAGGTCGACTCCGTCGACGTCGAGGACCTGATCGACGGCGAGCAGGAAGTCGCCGTATCCGAGGACAACAAGGCGGAGACGCTGGCGTACCAGCACGCCATGACATACATCCAGTCCCTCCACGACGCCCCGGACTTCACGTACACCAAGTCCCTGCTCAACAGCCTCCATTGGATGCTCCAGGGACATCACCACCCGGCGAAGCTCGCCGGGCAGTGGCGCAGGCGCGGAGTCTGGATCAACGAGCCCGGCGACCCCCAGAGCGTCGCCTACGTCGCGCCCGACGCCGAGGCGCTCCCGGACCTGATGGCCGAACTCGTCGACTGGCTGGGCGGGGGCGATCTCGACGCCCATGTCCTGGTCCGGGCAGCGATGGCGCACCTCATCCTGGTCAAGATCCATCCGTGGTCCGACGGTAACGGGCGGATGTCACGCTCCCTGCAGACGCTGGTGATCGCCAGGGGAGGGGTTCTCGCCCCGGAGTTCTCGTCCATCGAGGCATGGCTGGGCAAGCCGGGCAATACCTGGGAGTACTACAAGGTCCTCAAGCGCGTTGGCGGCCCGGAGTGGAGCCCCGAGCGCGACACCGCCCCCTGGATCCGCTTCAACCTCCTCGCCTACCACCAGCAGTCCCAGTCGGTGATACACCGCATCGACCGCTCCAACCGCGCCTGGATCGACCTGGCCGAGTACGCGGAGCGCAAGGGCTTCGACGAACGCCAGGTGACCGCGCTCCACGACGTCGCCCTGGCGGGCCGCGTCCGCCGCGCCCGCTACCAGCGCGCCGAGAACCTCAGCAACCAGCAGGCGGTACGCGACATCCGAGCCCTCACCGAGGCCGGACTCCTCGAAGCCGTCGGCAACACCAAGGCCCGCTACTACGTGCCGGGCCCGGACTTCCCGGCGGACGTACTGGAGCAGGTCCGCCGGCCGTTGCGCCTGGTCGACCCGTACGAAGACTGATCACGCGGACTGAGCCGCCCCACCGAAGGCTGAGCCGCCCCACCGAAGACCCGGCCGCCCCTACGACGACCGAGCCGCCACCGCCACCCCCATGACCTCCCGGGCATGCCGGTTCGGGACCATTCCCAGGCGCCAGGCCTGCCAGCCCGCGTCCAGGTCGACGCCCCGTTCCAGCAGTAGCTGATACGCCTCGATGTAGTCGTCGAGCTTTCCGTCGCGGGTCGGGTGGTTGGAGCGGGAGAGCTGGGTCAGCTCCTCCTGGGCCACGGCTGTGCCGATCTCGGCGCCGCCCGGGGAGGCGTAGGGGAGCAGGGTGCAGCGCAGGAAGCGGGCCCAGTCCTCGCCCCGCCGGTCGCCGTACGAGGCGAACAGGCTCGCCGCCTCGTCGCACAGCGAAAGGGCGGACTGCGTACGGGCGTTGCCCGCGTCCACCACGGCCAGCTCCAGGCACGTCCACGCCTCGCCGTGGGCGACGCCGATGCGCTGGAAGTCCGCCCGGGCGTCCACCAGGAGCTGGCGGGCGAAGCCGGAGTTGCGCAACGAGCCTGTCTGGACCGCCCGTTGATCGCGAGTGGCCCGGGCCGAGTGGTGGCGGGCGCACGCGAGGCCGTACACGTCCCGGATGCGGGAGAACATCGTCCGCGAACGCTCCAGTTCCCGCACCGCCTGGTCCAGGCTGCCCGACTCCTCCAGAGCCTGGCCCAGGTAGTACACCGTCCACGCCTCGCCCCGCGCGTCCTCGTTGTCACGGTGACGGGAGATCGCCTGGCGCAGTCCGTCCACGGCGGAGGACGCGTCGCCGTCGACCAGGCGGGCCCGGGCCAGCTGGGTCAGGGCCCAAGCCTCACCGCGGGGGTCGCGGGTGCGGCCGTACAGATCGAGGGCCTCGCGGAGTTCCGCCTCCGCGCGCGGTACGTCGCCCATGCGCAGCCCCAGTTGGCCGAGCTGGAAGTGCGCCCAGGCCTCACCGTGCACGGACTCGCCCTGACGGTGCAGGACCAGCGCCTGCGTGAGGAGATCCAGGGCCGTGGCGAGACGCGCCCGGTCCCGCTCCACCGCCGCCAGCGCGTGCATCGTCCAGGCGCGGTCCGCCGCGAGGGCGGGGGAGGCCTGGAGATCCATGGCTTCCTGGAGCTTCGCCGCCGCCTCGGACAGATTGCCCTGGTGGTGGAGCGTGATCCCGAGCGAGCACAACGCCCTTGCCGCGCCCGCGTCGTGGTGCGCCTCGAAGTATAGCTCCACCACCGAAGCGAGCTGCGTACGCGCCTTGTCGAGCTCGCCGAGCTGGCGGGCCGCGATACCCGTACGCCACTGGACCGAACGCACCAGCAGCCCCTGGTCCACCGCCTGCGTCAGCTCACTGATCTCGCCCAGCCGGTAGAGGTCGCCGCGCAACAGGCAGTAGTCGCACAGGGCGCCGAGCAGATTCAGTACGGCCGCCTGGTCCACGCCCTCCGCGTGCCTGAGCGCCGCCGTGATGAAGCTCGACTCGTCGTCCAGCCAGCGCAGCGCCGCGTCCAGCGAGGTGAAGCCGTGCGGGCCGACCGTGTCCGCGCGTGTCGACGTCTTGCCGTCGACGAGACGGATCACCGAGTCCGCCAACTCGCCGTAGTTCACGATGAGTCGTTCCTGCGCGGCCGTACGCTCCGCCGGCTCCTCCTCGTCCAGCAGGCGGGCCTGCGCGAAGGCACGGACCAGATCGTGCAGACGGTAACGGCTGCCCCGTACACGATCGATGAGGCCGGCTCGCGACAGCGCCTCCAGGTGCCGGGTCGCCTCCGCGTCGTCCGTCGACAGCAGGGCGGCCGCCGCCGCGGCACCCAGGGATGCGCGGCCGGCCAGCGCCAGGCGGCGCAGCAGCCGCCGGGCCGTGTCCGACTGGTCGCTGTAGCGCAGCCACAGCACCCGTTCCACCGGCTCGACCGGACCGTACGCATCCAGATCCGTGGCCAGCTGACGATGCGTACGCGGGCCGAGTGAGGAGCCCGCGATCCGCAGCGCCAGCGGCAGTCCGCCGCACAACTCCCGTACCCGGTCACAGGATTCGGCGTCGTACGGACCCGAGGCGTCCTGCGCCGCGGCCTTCAGCAACTCCTCGGCGCCCGCCGAGTCCAGCGCCTCCACGGGGAGCTGGTGCACCCAGGCGGGGAGGTCGGCGGGCAGATCCAGCGGCTTGCGTGCCGTGACCACGACCAGGCTGTCGGAACGCTCGGGCACCAGGGTCCGTACCTGCTCGGCGTCGCTCGCGTCGTCCAGCACGATCGTCACCGGCATGCCCGTCAGATGCTGGTGGTAGAGCTCGCTCAGCCGCCGCACCTGCTGCTCCGGCGAGGAACGCTCCCGGAACAGCAACTGCTCGCGGGACGCGCCGAGCCGGTTCAGCAGGTGAAGCAGCGCGTCGCGGGTGGACAGCGGCGGCTCCTCCGGGCCGTCGCCGCGCAGATCCACCACGCACGCGCCACGGAACTGGTCCTTCAGCGAGTGCGCGGCACGGATCGCCAGGGTGCTGCGGCCCGAGCCCGGCGCGCCGTGCAGCACGACCACCGTCGGCTTGGTCTCCGTACTGGCGCGGGCCGCGTGCACCCACTGCGCCACGCGCCCCAGCTCCTGCCTACGGCCCGCGAACGGGCCCTCCGGCTCCGGGAGTTGATCGAAGGACCGCTCCAGCACACTGCGCCTGCGCGCCGCCGCGCTCTTGTCCGTACCCCGCAGCTGCGGCGCCTTCCGCTTCGGACCGGTCGACGCGCTGAGCACCCGCTGCTGGTCCAGGAACGGACGGATACCCCGCACCTCCAGCGCCGTCAGCCACTGCAGCCGCAACTGCTCCGGCCCGCCCGGCTGCCCCAGGGCCCCGGCCCGGCGACTCGCGGCCGGCACGTGCGAAGCGGTCACCTTCGCCACCGTCGCCGCGGCGCCCACCACACCGACCACGGCTCCGGCACCGAGCGCCGTCCCGGTACTCGTGCCGAGCACCAGGTCCGCCACACAGGCCGCGACAGCGGCAACGACCGCGACCAGCAGGGGAGTTCCGGCACCCTCACGCGCCCACCGCTGCCCGAACGTCAGCCGCCCGGCCTCGCCCTCGTCCAGCGCCTTCGTATACGCCTCGTACTCCTCGGCCGCCGTCCCCGCGATGGCTTCCATCGCCCCACGAGCCCGCGACAGCAGCACACTTCCGTCGATCCGCCCGCCCGACCGCCGAACCTCCTCCTCCACGGCCCGGGCCAACAGCCGCTCGGCCTCAGCCCGATGGCTGTCCCGCATGTCAGGTCCCCCTCCGCCAGCAATGGCTTTTCCGGGTCAAGTGTCCTGCGGACGGCACTTCGGCGCGAGAGGGCGACGATCACAGGATCGAGGACAGTGACCTCTGGATCGCTCGCTCGTTTTTGTGACTGTCGGGCTGACTATCGAACGGGGTATGCTGTGAATTTCCGCGATATATCGACCAGTTTGATCCCGGTCGCTTCCTACGCGCGTACGTCGGAGGATGTCCGTCACCGGGACGGACACGGTGTGCGCTATCAGCTGCGGGTCAATGAGCGGACGGCACGCGCCCACGGCTGCACAGTTGTTGCGACATACAGTGACAATGGCCTCAGCGCATCAAGGCCGGGAGTGGTAAGGCCTGGATTCGACCAGTTGATCGCGGACCTGGCGCGCGGATGCACTGACACCGGGCAGCCGGTCGAGGGGGTCGTCAGCGTCGCGGACGACCGGCTTTACCGCCGTGCAGAGGATCTTGTCCGGTTCTTCGCCGCACTGACCAGTCTGTCGGGACGAATCTACGTCGATCCTCAGGGCCTCCGAGATCCGTACTCGCAGGACGGACTACTCCAAGCCGTACGTTCGCTGGATGCCGCGATCGCGGAAACACGCGTCCGGAGCCGGAGGCTGTCGAACTGGCACTGGGCTCGCGCCGTCGAAGGGGTGCCGCACAGCGGACCACGCCCCTTCGGCTGGCAGGAGGACAGGATCAGGCTCCACTCCGATGAGGCGAAACTTGTCGAGCAGGCGATTGTTGACCGCACGGAAGGGAGGGCCATCCGGGCTGTCGCACGTGACTGGTGTGATCTTGGGGTCACAGGTACTCGCGGTGGCAGGCCCAACGCACAGACTGTCACGCAGATCATCACCGCACCGAGGGTGTGTGGATATCGGGCCAACAGAGGCGAACTGTTGCTGGTCCCGGAGACGGGGCAGCCGGTGCTCGGGCAGTGGGAACCCATCGTGACGCCCGAGCAGTGGCGAGCGGTGTGCGCGACCTTCTCGCCGGGCAGTCTGTACCTGCACAGGGGCAGTGGTACTCCGAGGCTCGGAGGGAGCAGGCCCGCCCCTCGCCATCTCGCCACGGGATTCCTCCGATGCGGGGCGCAGCGCTCCGACGGTGCGGTGTGTCGCGGGGCCCTGTGCGCTCAGAAGGGGAGAAGCAAGAGGAGTCCCTACGTCTACTCCTGTCGTAGCTGCGGGCGATGCGGCATCAGCGGGCCGCTGGCCGACGAGGCCCTTGAACAACTGCTCTTCACTGAAACCCAAGGCCACATGAAGCTGTCCGAGACCACGCGGCAACGCTGGCAGTCCGGTGAGATGGGACTCGAGGAGAAGCGGAAGGCCGTCGCCGCGGTTCTGACTCACTGCGTCGTCCGGCCTGGTAAGAAAGGGAATCCTTCCTGGGACCACTCGCGAGTGGAGCCTGCCTGGCGTTGAGAGGTTCGGGTGGCACGGCGGGAGGATCGCTCGAGTGTGACTGAGTGCCGGTATCGGTGGTGTCCGTTCGCCGACTGGCCGCAGTTCGTCAGGCACGATGGAGACATGCCGAACCGACTGGCCCATGAGACTTCCCCGTACCTCCTCCAGCATGCCGACAACCCGGTCGACTGGTGGCCGTGGTCGGCTGAGGCTTTCGACGAGGCGCGCGAGCGTGGCGTACCGGTGCATCTGAGCGTCGGCTATTCAAGTTGCCATTGGTGCCATGTGCTCGCCAAGGAGAGCTTCGAGGACGCAGCCGTCGCCGCCTACATGAACGACCACTTCGTGAACATCAAGGTCGACCGCGAGGAGCGGCCTGACGTCGACGCCGTCTACATGGAGGCCGTGCAGGCGGCGACCGGGCAGGGCGGCTGGCCCATGACCGTCTTCCTCACCTCGGACGCCGAGCCGTTCTACTTCGGGACCTACTTCCCGCCCGCGCCCCGGCAGGGCATGCCGTCGTTCCGGCAGGTGCTGGAAGGTGTGCACAGCGCCTGGGCCGACCGGCATGACGAGGTCGCCGAGGTGGCCGGGAAGATCGCGCGGGATCTCGCGGGGCGGGAGATCTCGTACGGGGACGCGAGCGTGCCCGGCGAGGAGGAGCTGGCGCAGGCGTTGCTCGGGCTCACGCGGGACTACGACGCCCAGCGCGGCGGGTTCGGCGGAGCGCCGAAGTTCCCGCCGTCCATGGTGATCGAGTTCCTGTTGCGGCATCACGCGCGGACCGGGGCCGAGGGTGCGTTGCAGATGGCCGCCGATACGTGTGAGCGGATGGCGCGTGGCGGGATCTACGACCAGCTCGGCGGGGGGTTCGCGCGGTACTCCGTGGACCGTGAGTGGGTGGTGCCGCACTTCGAGAAGATGCTCTACGACAATGCGCTGCTGTGCCGCGTGTACGCGCACCTGTGGCGAGCCACCGGCTCGGATCTCGCCCGTCGCGTCGCCCTCGAAACCGCCGACTTCATGGTCCGCGAACTCCGTACGAACGAGGGCGGGTTCGCCTCCGCGCTGGACGCCGACAGCGACGACGGTACGGGGAAGCATGTGGAGGGCGCGTACTACGTGTGGACGCCCCGGCAGCTCGCCGACGTCCTCGGTGATGAGGACGCCGCGCTTGCCGCTCAGTACTTCGGTGTGACGGACGAAGGCACCTTCGAAGAGGGCGCCTCCGTGCTTCAACTCCCGCAGCAGGACGGTGTGTTCGACGCCGAGCGGATCGAGTCCATCAAGCAGCGCCTCAGCCATGCCCGTGCCCAGCGGCCCGCTCCCGGCCGCGACGACAAGGTGGTCGCGGCCTGGAACGGGCTCGCGATCGCCGCCCTCGCGGAGACCGGCGCGTACTTCGACCGCCCCGACCTCGTCGAGGCCGCGCTCGGTGCCGCCGATCTTCTCGTACGTCTGCATCTGGACGAGCGCGCCCGGCTCGCCCGTACCTCGAAGGACGGCCGAGTCGGTGCGAACGCGGGCGTGTTGGAGGACTACGCGGATGTCGCCGAGGGGTTCCTGGCGCTCGCTTCGGTGACCGGTGAGGGGGTCTGGCTGGAGTTCGCCGGGTTCCTGCTCGACCATGTGCTGGTGCGGTTCGTCGACGAGGAGTCGGGGGCCTTGTACGACACGGCCGCCGACGCGGAGAAGCTGATCCGCCGCCCGCAGGATCCGACCGACAGCGCCACGCCCTCCGGGTGGAGCGCGGCGGCCGGTGCGTTGTTGAGTTACGCGGCCCAGACCGGCGCTGCACCCCATCGCACGGCTGCGGAACGGGCGTTGGGCGTCGTGAAGGCCCTCGGCCCGCGGGCGCCGCGCTTCATCGGCTGGGGGCTCGCGACCGCGGAGGCGCTGCTCGACGGGCCGCGTGAGGTGGCCGTGGTCGGACCGGCGGACGCCTCGGCGACGCGGGAACTGCACCGCACGGCTCTGCTGACCACCGCCCCGGGCGCGGTCGTCGCGGCGGGCGCCCCCGGCAGCGACGAATTGCCGCTTCTCGCCGACCGGCCACTGGTCGAAGGTGAACCGGCGGCGTACGTCTGCCGTCGGTTCACGTGCGACGCACCGGTGACGGATGTGGGGTCCCTGCGGGAGAAGCTGGCTTCTTGACTGCGGGTCGTCGGAGGCTGGTCGTGCCCCGCGGCGGAGCCGCACATTGGCACAGCCCCAGTAGCGAACCGGCCTAACCAAACTCCGCAACGGCGCGCGTCACGATCGCCTCAAGGCGGTCGTGATGCGCGCCCCGCCAATACACCCGCCCACACTCCTCGCACTGCGCGAACACGTCGTACGACCGCTGCGTCCCGCCCTCGATCCGGTCGGCGATGTCGTCCTTGACGGCTTCCTTGAGCAGGCCGTTGCAAGCCGTGCAGCGGGTCCACGGTTTCAGCTCCGGCTCGAACCGCCCCAGTACGTCCCGGAGTTGCTCATCGGGCCGCGTGCTGTAGACGAACGCACCGGCCCACAGCTCGCGTCGGCGCAGCAGGCCCCGGTCGCGGCTGAGCATCACGCGCCGCTCGGCCGCCGAGCGGGTGGCGAGGGCCGGGTCGCCGATGTCGGTGGACTCGTACGCCGCGTCCACGCCCAGCAGCCGCAGCCGCCGGGCGAGGGTCCCGAGATGCACGTCGAGCAGGAAACGCAGCGGCGCCCCCGACACCCGCTGAGGCCGGGCAACGGCCCGCACTTCGACCGACTCGCCCGCCGCGGGCACGTACGACACGGACACCTCACGCCTGTCCACGACGAGCCCTCCGACCTCCGTCAACGGCACCCCCAGCGACTCCACGACATGCCCCAGCGTGGAGACCCCGTCGGTGACAACCTCCGTGGCCCCCACCCGCCGCCTCTGCGGCACGAACATACCCAGCGCGGGGGCGAACTCGACGTGGATCTCCGGTCCGTTCATCGCTTGGGGAGGTCCTTGAAGGTGGCGAGGGTGCGGTCGATCAGGTCCAGCAGGTCGCCCTGGTAGTCGTGTTCGGTCCAGTAGATGCTTGCTTCGAGGAGGGCGCCCATCAGGCCCATCGTGTAGACCCGTACCTCCAGGTCGTTCTCGTCCCGGCCGGTGCGTTCCGCGACCGCGCGGCACAGCAGGCGGCCCGTGAGGGACATGCTTTCCATGACCCGGGAGCGCACGGCGGGGACCTCTGTCATCAGGCGGAGGCGCAGCTTCATCTCGCGTTCCACGAAGCTCGGGTCGTCGGTCATCGCCATGGTCATCGACTGGCGGATGATGGACCGCAAGGAGTCGAGCAGGCTCTCGTCCGCCGGACGCGACCGCAGCAGGTCCACGGCAAGGGGGTCGTACTCGTCGGTGAGGACGATGTCCTCCTTGGTCGGGAAGTACCGGAAGACGGTGCTCGGCGAGACCTCCGCGCGATCGGCGATCTGCTCGACCGTCGTGGCGTCGTACCCCTGCTCCTCGATCAGCTCATACGTGGCGTTCCTGATCGCGATGCGCGTCTTGAGCTTCTTGCGCTCCCGCAGGCTCAGGTGCCGGGCGGCTTCGGGGAGGGAGGTTCGTGCCGTGGTCATTCCGTCATTGTCCGCCATCGGATTCGGTACGAGCCATGGCCGGAGTCTCGCCCTCCGCTGCCCCCTCCGCCTTGGCGGGCCGTGCGTTCGGCAGCAGCGCCGCCGTCAGCAGGGCGGTCACCAGCGCCGCCATGCCGCACACCACCAGGACCGTGCCCATGCCGTCCACGTACGCGGCGTCGGCGGAGCGCGCGAGGCCGGGCAGCCCGAGCCGCTCGGCGACCGCGTGCGCGCCGGTCAGCGACTCGCGTGCCGCGTCCGCGGCCGCGGCGGGGAGGCCCGAGGTATCGATCCGGTCGCCGTAGGCACTGGCGACCAGGCTGCCGAGCAGCGCGATGCCGATCGCGCCGCCCACTTGCCGCAGCGTCATCAGCAGCCCGGACCCGCTGCCCGCCTCGTCCTTGGGGATCCCGCCGAGCGCCGCGTCCATCGCGGGCACCATCGCGAGGCCGAAGCCCAGTCCAGCGATGGTCAGCCAAAGCGCGGTGAACCCGTACCCGCTGTCCGCCTCGGTGCGCGAACCGAGCAGTGCGGCGAAGCACAGCACCGCCAGGCCCGCCGTGACCACAGGGCGTGGCCCCATGCGCCGCGCCAGCGGTGTGCTCATCCGGGCGGCGACCATCAGTCCGCCCATCATCGGCAGCAGCCGTAGCCCGGTGCCGAACGCGTCGCTGCCGCCGACCTCCTGGAGGTACGTCGGCAGCATGAACAGCAGCCCCGAGAAGACGAAGGTGCCGAGCGTCGCGGCCAGACTGTTGAACAGGAAACCGCGGTGCCCGAGCAGCTTCAGATCCAGCATCGGCCGCACGGCCCGGCGCTCCCGTACGACGAGGGCGGCCAGCAGCACCGCGGACAGCGCGAACGAGCCGAGGACCAGCGGACTGCCCCAGCCACGCTCGGGCGCCTCGATGATTCCGAACACCAGGGCGCCGAGACCGATCGCGCTGTACGCGGTGGACAGGACGTCGACGCGCGGCGTCGCCGGGTCGCGGGACTCGGGCAGCAGGAAGAGGCAGGCGGCGACGCCGATGGCGACCATCGGGATGTTGATCAGGAAGATCGATCCCCACCAGTAGTGGTCCAGCAGCAGCCCGCCGACGAGCGGCCCGAGCGGCATGCCCGCGGCCATCGAGGCGGTGACGGCGGCGACCGCCTTGCTGCGCTCCTCCGGCCCGAACATCGACGGCAGCACCGACAGCCCGAGCGGGATCACCAGCGCGGCGCCCACGCCCATGACCGTTCGGGCCGCGATGACCAGCTCGGGCGTGGAGACGAGGGTGCCGAACAGGGCTCCGGCGAGGAACACGAGGAGCCCCGCGATCAGCATCCTGCGCCGTCCGAAGCGGTCGCCCAGCAGTCCGGCGGGCAGCATCAGCGCCGCGAACACGACGACGTACGAGTCCACGATCCACTGGAGCTCACCCGTGCCGGCCCCCAGCTGCTCGGCCATCGTCGGCAGCGCGACGTTGAGGATCGTCAGGTCGAAGCCCAGGACGAGCATGCTCGCCACGAGGGCGCCGAGGGCCCACCAGCGACGGGGGTCGGGCGGGGTCTCGACCCGTGGAGTGACAGGAACCATGAAATGAGAGTAGCTCTCAAAAGATGGTGCCCGTCAATAGGTGGGCGTGCGTGGGCATACGAAAGTGGCCGCGGCTCAAGAGCCGCGGCCACTGAAAGCAAAGTCGATGGGCTACCCGTGCTGGTACGCCACGATCGAGATCCCGATGTAGTGCGCGACGAACGCCACCAGCGTGAACGAGTGGAACACCTCGTGGAAGCCGAACCAGCGCGGCGACGGGTCGGGGCGCTTGAGGCCGTAGATCACGCCGCCCGCGCTGTAGAGCAGGCCACCGACGATCACCAGGACGAGGACGGCGATCCCGCCCGTGCGCATGAAGTCGGGGAGGAAGAAGACGGCCGCCCAGCCCATCGCGATGTAGCAGGGGGTGTAGAGCCAGCGCGGGGCGCCGACCCAGAACACCCGGAAGAGGATGCCCGCGATGGCGGCGCCCCAGATGCCCCACAGCAGCCACTGCCCCTTGGCGTCCGGCAGGAGCAGCATCGTCAGCGGTGTGTACGTCCCCGCGATGATCAGGAAGATGTTCGCGTGGTCGAGCCGGCGCAGTACGCCGTCGGCCCGCGGCGACCAGTCCCCCCGGTGGTAGATGGCGCTCACGCCGAAGAGCAGGCAGGCGGTCAGGACGAAGATCCCGCAGGCTATGCGTCCGCGCGTCGATTCCGTGAGGGCGGTCAGGACCAGGCCGGAGACGAGCACGGCCGGAAACATCCCGGCATGCAGCCAGCCCCGGAGCTTGGGCTTGACCGGATGCGGCAGATGGGAGAGCGCGGCGGAGACGCGGCCGGTGGTCGGCGACTCCAAGGGCGCGTCGGAGGCGGACGCAGTCATAGGCCGAATCGTACCTACGGAACCGTAAGTCCTGAATCAGTTCGGTCATGTGATAAGGGCCAAGTGGCCTTCCTCTCACCGGGGTTTGAGGGCTGGCCGGCTCGCTTCGCTACGACGAATTGCGGGCGAAGCAGACAATAGCCACTAAACCCCCGGGGGGAATAGCGTGGCGATGGTCACGTCTGCTCAGGTGTGCGGCGCTCTGGACATATGCGCAAACGCGTCGGATGATCAAATGAGTGCGGTCGGCACCGGATGAGCGCCATGATCCAGACGAAGCATCCGGGCCGCGGCCCCCAAGGGGCATTCGACAACAAAATCCCTCATCTAGGAGCAACCGTGGCGCGCGACATCGCGGCTCCCCCTGCCGTTCCCACCAACCACCAGGAACTGATCTCGTGGGTCAACGAGATCGCGGAACTCACGCAGCCGGACAACGTGGTCTGGTGTGACGGCTCAGAGGCGGAATACGAGCGACTGAGCGAGGAGCTCGTCCGTAAGGGCACCTTCAAGAAACTCGACCCGATCAAACGCCCCAACTCCTACTACGCGGCTTCCGACCCGACCGATGTCGCCCGGGTCGAGGACCGCACCTTCATCTGCTCCGAGAAGGAGGAGGACGCGGGTCCGACGAACCACTGGAAGGACCCCGCCGAGATGCGGGAGATCTTCGCGGGCGAGCAGGGTGTCTTCCGGGGCTCGATGCGTGGCCGGACCATGTACGTCGTGCCGTTCTGCATGGGCCCGCTGGGCTCGCCGCTGTCCGCGATAGGCGTCGAGATCACCGACTCCGCGTACGTCGCCGTCTCCATGCGCACGATGACGCGTATGGGCCAGGCGGTTCTGGACGAGCTCGGCTCCGACGGTTTCTTCGTGCGTGCTGTGCACACGCTCGGGGCGCCGCTGGAGGAGGGCCAGGAGGATGTGCCGTGGCCGTGCAACTCCACGAAGTACATCTCGCACTTCCCGGAGACCCGCGAGATCTGGTCGTACGGCTCCGGCTACGGCGGCAACGCGCTGCTCGGCAAGAAGTGCTACGCCCTGCGCATCGCCTCCGTCATGGCGCGCGACGAGGGCTGGCTGGCCGAGCACATGCTCATCCTGAAGCTGACGCCGCCGCAGGGCGAGTCGAAGTACGTCGCCGCCGCCTTCCCGAGCGCCTGCGGCAAGACGAACCTCGCCATGCTGGAGCCCACCGTCCGTGGCTGGACCGTCGAGACCATCGGCGACGACATCGCCTGGATGCGGTTCGGTGAGGACGGCCGTCTGTACGCGATCAACCCCGAGGCCGGTTTCTTCGGCGTCGCGCCCGGCACCGGTGAGCACACCAACGCCAACGCGATGAAGACGCTGTGGGGCAACTCCGTCTTCACCAACGTCGCGCTGACGGACGACGGTGACATCTGGTGGGAGGGGATGACCGAGGAGACGCCCGCCCACCTCACGGACTGGAAGGGCAACGACTGGACGCCGGAGTCCGAGGTTCCCGCCGCCCACCCGAACGCCCGCTTCACCGTCCCCGCCTCCCAGTGCCCGATCATCGCGCCCGAGTGGGAGGACCCGAAGGGCGTGCCGATCTCGGCGATCCTCTTCGGCGGCCGTCGCGCCACGGCGGTCCCGCTGGTCACCGAGTCCTTCGACTGGAACCACGGCGTGTTCCTGGGCGCGAACGTCGCCTCCGAGAAGACGGCCGCCGCCGAGGGCAAGGTCGGCGAACTGCGCCGCGACCCCTTCGCCATGCTGCCGTTCTGCGGCTACAACATGGGCGACTACATGGGGCACTGGATCGACGTCGCCAAGGACAAGGACGCGTCCAAGCTGCCGAAGATCTACTACGTGAACTGGTTCCGCAAGAACGACGCGGGCAAGTTCGTGTGGCCCGGCTTCGGTGAGAACAGCCGCGTTCTGAAGTGGATCGTGGACCGGCTGGACGGCAAGGCGGAGGGCGTCGAGACGCCGATCGGCATCCTTCCGACCAAGGCCGCCCTGGACAC
This sequence comes from Streptomyces ureilyticus, assembly GCF_011045025.1. Taxonomy (GTDB): domain Bacteria; phylum Actinomycetota; class Actinomycetes; order Streptomycetales; family Streptomycetaceae; genus Streptomyces; species Streptomyces ureilyticus. The sequence goes on along the minus strand of NZ_JAAKZX010000043.1, from coordinate 20,368 downwards.
GGAGGATCTCGACCTCTCCGAGTCCGAGCTGGACTTCCTCCTCACCGTCGACAAGGACGTCTGGCGCGAGGAGGCGGCGCTGGTCCCCGACCACCTCAACACCTTCGGCTCCCACACGCCGACGGAACTCTGGGACGAGTACCGGGCGCTGGTGAAGCGCCTGGGCTGACGCCCAGCCCGTCCCTGAGCACCACCCCCGGAGGCCGGGGCCCGCACGACGGCGTGCGGGCCCCGGCCTCCCGGCTGCGCGGGCCAGTTGAGCGAACCTGACGGATGACGCCAACCTTCGGCCAATTCACCACTTTTGGGCTAATTTAAGTCCGCAAACTGCGCATACAGGAGATATCAATTCCTGTATGGGAAAATCACACATAGACCTGTCAGGCCGCTATCGCGTGGCCATCGCATTGGTCGCAGCGTTCCTCCCTATACCGGTCGTTCTGGCCGTAGCCCTGATCTGGCCGACCGAACCGGCGTCCGCGCCGACGTCCTCCCAGCCGGCGTCGGCACGACTCCTTGGCCAGCGGCATATGGTGCCCGAGGCGCCGAACGCCGACGTGGTCCGTAAGGAACTCGCTGCCCTCACCGTTGAGGCTCCGCACTCGCTGAAGGGATACAGCAGGGACAAGTTCGAACACTGGGCCATCGAGGACCGCTGGGCCGAGACCCAACAGGTCGTGATCCATCGCGATGCCAAGGCTGCGGGCCTGGGCACACAGGTCCAGGCGGCCGCACAGCAATGGCACAGTCCCTACGACGACCGGATCCTCACCACGCCGTCGCAGGTTCACGTCGATCACGTTGTGCCTCTGGCCAACGCATGGCGCTCGGGAGCGGACAAGTGGAGCCCGGCGCGGCGCCACAAATTCGCCAACGACCTGTCCACCACGCAGCTCGTCGCCGTCTCGGTAGTGGCCAACAGTAAGAAGGGCGACCAGTCGCCCGACCAGTGGGTCCCGTCGAACACCGCCTACCACTGCGTGTACGGCAGGGCCTGGACCCATGTGAAGTTCACCTACGGGCTCTCTGTCACCGCGCAAGAGAAGGCCGCACTCAGCTCGATGCTGGACACCTGCCCGTGAAGGGTTGGTCGATCCGCCGGGTCCTGAACCTCGTAACGCTCACAGGCAGGGGCTCGCCCGCCGCCCGAACGGCGGGCGAGCCCCTGTCAGTTGAACGCCGGAAACACCACGCATGTCGTAAATGAGCCGGAGATAAGCCCATGTCCCTCACCGCTGCCGAAGTGGCAAAAATCCTGATCGTGCTGACCGTGTTCCTGCTGGCGGCGCACCTTGGCGCCTACGTGTTCGCGCGATTGCGTCAGCCTCCGGTCATCGGGGAGATCGTGGGGGGACTGTTGCTGGGGCCGACCGCCCTCGGCTTGATAGCCCCGTCGGTGGCCGGCTGGCTGATACCGCCCTCCGGTCCCACCGCTCATGTGCTGGGCGCGGTCTACCAGCTCGGTACGATTCTGATGGTCTTTCTGGCCGGGCTGGAGATGCGCCAGAGCAGTCTGGGGGCGGAGCGCAGGACCGTCCTCTACACCACCGTCACAGGCCTGATGATCCCCTTCGCCGGGGGCCTGGCCATCGCGCAGGCGGTCGACCCCGAAGCCCTGGTGGGCCCGCACGGATCCGCCATGAGCATCTCCCTCGTCCTGGGCCTGGCCATCGCCGTGACCAGCATCCCGGTCATCTCCCGGATCATGATGGATCTCGGCATCATGGACAGCCTCTTCGCCCGCACGGTGCTCACGGTCGCCGTCGTCGAAGACGTTCTCCTCTATGTCGTCCTGGCGGTGATCCTCGGGCTCGCCCACATCCAGGCGGACACTTCCTACGGGCTGCCCGCCCTGCTCCCCAGCGACTCGATCGGCTGGGACGTGGCCTACTACGTGGGTGCGTCGGTGCTGTTCTTCGCGGTCTTCCTCGCCGGAGGCCGGGCGGTGTTCCAATGGCTCGCCACAGGTCCGCTCAGTGCGCTGGAGCGGCGCAGTCCCGCGGCGTTCCGCCTGGTGTTCCTGTTCGCGCTCTGCCTGAGCTGCATGGGCCTGGGGATCGATCCGATCTTCGGCGCGCTCACTGCGGGCATCGCCATGGCCGAGAAGAAGGACGACGGGAAGACGGTTTCACCCGGCCTGAGCGCGGTGCGGGGTTTCTCGCTGGCCTTCTTCGTGCCGATCTACTTCGCGCTCGTCGGCTTCCGTCTCGACCTGGTCCAGAACCTGGATCTGGTCTTCTTCGGCCAGCTGTTCGTCCTCGCCTGTGTGATCAAGTTCGGCAGCGTGTGGGTGGGCGCGCGCCTGGCCGGCAAGACTCCGTCCTGGTCGACCCACTTCGCGGTGGCGATGAACGCCCGCGGCGGCCCCGGCATCGTCGTGGCATCGGTGACCTTCGGCGCAGGGGTCATCAACGGCCAGTTCTTCGTCGCGCTCGTGCTGCTGTCCATCCTCACCTCCCAACTCGCCGGCGCATGGCTGACCCGGGTGCTCTCGAAGGACCCGACGTTCGTCTCCTCGGACCGGCCGCACGTACCGGAGGAGGCCCTGGTCGGCCACCAGTCGCTGCCCGGTGAACCGCCCTCCGTGACGGCGGTGATCCCACCGGAGACCCGCTCGACGCCCCACTGATCCCCAGGTCAGCTTGCGGGCTCCCTGCCGACCGGGCGCATGATCTCGACCTTGTCCACGACCACCAGGCCCCCGCCCACCAGCTCGTTCAGCTCCGGCAGGAACGCCCGGATGCGGCTTTCCTCATCGATGATCACCACCGCGACCGGCAGATTCTCACTCAGCGACAGCAGCCGGGTGGTGTGGATCAGTGAGGAGGCTCCGAAACCTTCGAACCCCCGGAACACGCTCGCCCCCGCCAGCCCCGCCTTGCGAGCCCGGTGGACGATCTCGCTGGACAGCGGCTTGCGGCGCCACAGGTCCCCGTCCCCGGTGAAAACCGTCACCCGCAGCCCGTTGCTCATCGAGCCAGTCATGCCCGTCTCCGTTCGAGAGGCACCCAAGAGTCGACAGCGTAGGAGGGAAGCGTGGTGAAACCGCCCAACACACCGATGCCGAGGAACGGCCGACCCGGTCGGTGCATCGTGGCCACCGCCGCCCCGGGCCGGCAGCCGCTGAGCTCAGTTGGAACGGTCCTCCAGATACCGCGTATGTGACTCCTGGCGACGAGCCTCCACCTCTCTCAGGCTTGCCGTCAGCTCCTCCATCTCACCCTGTAACAGCGCGAGTTGGCGTTCCAGGTGCCGCTCCGGCGGATCCGTGCCCGGCGTCAGCCGCGTCCACCACCTCGTCCGCACGTACGCGTCCACGGCCTCCGGCACGTCCTGGCGCACCGTACGGGACAGCGCGTGCACGCCCTCCGCGTCCTGGGCGAGCACCTCCGTGACCCAGCCGGGAGCGAGCAGGGCCGTGAGGATTTCCGTCAGTTCGGTGAGGCGGCCGGAGGCCGCGGGTGGCAGCTCGATGTCGGCGAGGTAGTCGCGCAGCTTGCCGAAGTCGTCGCGCAATTCGTCCAGTTGGGCCGACGGGTCGGGGAAGTCCGGCAGCGGCGGGCGTTCCGGCGGGGCGAGGAGCGCGCCCGCGCCGTACAGACCCGCGACCACGACCGGCCAGTACGCCCCCGCCAGCCCCGTGAACGTCAGCCCAAGACCCACGATGCCCAGCGCACTGCCTGTGAGGTTCTTGCGGGACTCCAGGTACGCGAAGGACTTCGCGAAGAAGTTACTGGTAGCCACGGATCTCCTCGAAGGCGCCGTCGAGCGAGCCCTTCCGGGCGTCGAAGAGGCGGCCGCCGGTCAGCTCGGCGATGTGCTCCAGCTCCGCCCGGTCGGAGTCGCCGAAGACGATCGGGAAGACCGGGATCTCCCGCTGCTCGCCGGGCAGTCCGGCGTAGAAGCCGTCGAAGTCCCGCGGCCCCGCCCTCGCCGTGTTCTCGCCGTCCGTCATCAGCACGATCGACGTGAACGCGTCGTCATCGGCGCCGAGATGCTCGTACGCCTTCTCCAGCGACGTATAGATCGCCGTGTCCCCGGAGGCCGTGAGCGCCTCGGCGTCGCGGCGGATCCCGTCGAGACCCGTCCGCGGATCCTCGGGCCGCACCACATGCGTCCGTACGCTCTTGACGGTGGAGCCGAACGGCATCAGCGTCACCTCCTCCCGGTCGCGGAAGTCGCTCGTCAGGGCGGTGAGCGCCTTCTTCAGCTGGTCAAGCCGGCCGTCCTCGCGCATCGAGCCCGAGGTGTCGAGGACGTACACCGTGCGCGAGGGTCGGCGCAGCTTGTTCTCGTAGGCGTCGAGGAGTCCGTCGGCGACGGATCGGCTTGCCGGGAAGGGAAGTTCGCGGCGTCTGTCGCTCGGGCCGGGGGAGTGCGACTCCAGCGCGGCGGCCACGACGGGGCGGCGCCCGGTGAACTCCGCGATGTACCACTGACTCATCGGTTCACGCAGGTGGTCGGCGACACGGCGGACCCTGTCACGGGTGGCCGGGTCCGTGCCGGCGAGGGACGACAGCGGATAGTCGGCCGTGAGGACGCCGTCGCGCGGACGGATCACCGTCATGTCCTTCATCTTGGCGAGGACCGACTCGTAGTTGATGAGCGCGTCCACCGTGCCCCGGCGCTCATACGCGGACGCCAGCCAGCCGGAGGAGCCGGACGTGAGCCGCTGCCCCGCGAAGAACGTCTTCAGCTCCGGCGTGGCCTTCCGCACGTCGTCGTCCGTCAGGGCCGACTGGGCACCGGACAGTGCCGAGGCCACCGAGACCAGCGCGGAGAAACCGGAGTTGGAGCGAGCCGGGTCGGTCATGCCGTACGTCAGCTTGCCGTCCGCGACCGCTCGCTGCACCTGGGACCAGGTGACGTCATCCGGCTTCCAGCCGAGGCGCTTCACGACGTCGGACCTGACGCCGATCGCGACCGGGCTGGCCATGATCGGGGTCTCGGACACGAGCTTCTTCGCGGCTGCCGGGTTGAGGCGCAGATAGTCGTTCGACGCCAGCCATACCGCGTCGTACCGGCCGCCCGCCCGGCCGGACGCGAGCTGGTCGACGGCGTCGCGGGTGCCGGTGTACGTGAACTCGAGCTTGACGCCCGTTTCCCCCTGGACGTCGGCGCTGGCCAGGGCCTCGGTCATGTCGGCGAGCTCGCTGGAGGCGAGGACGCGCACGGTACCGGGTTCGCCCTCCGGCTTCGAGTCGTCGTCCTCCTTCGGGGTCCCCGTGCAGGCGGTGGTGAGTGACAGGATCGCGGCCAGGGCCAGGAGCGTCTTTCTTCCCCTCATCCGAGCCCTCCTTCCAGCGCGCCCTGCGACCGCGACCGCTCCAAGTACGCGGAGGCGTGCTGGAGTTCGGAGGTCAGCGACTCCACCGTGGCGGCCATCGTCTCCGTGGCCTGGGCCTTGTACTGGTCGATCGTGTCGAGCGTCCGGTAGATCTGCTGGAAGGCGCTGCGCAGCGTCTCCGCGCCGACCGCCGGATCCGCGGCGATGCGCTGGATCTCGCCGGACTGGGTGGCGAGCATCTCCGCGTTGCCGCGGATGAGGTCCTCCGTCGTGCCGCGCAGCGCGTTGACCTGCTCGACGACCTGGCGCTGGTTGTCGAGGGCGGAGGCCAGCATCACCGAGATGCGCAGCGCGGACACGGTGGTGGTGGCCGCGCGGTCGACGCCCTTGATCAGTTCCTCGTTGTTGCGGCGTACGACATCCATGGCCAGGTAGCCCTGCGCGCACACCGCGAGCTGGGTGAGCAGGTCCTGGTGCTTCTGGCGCACCGGAAAAAGGACATCGGCGCGCAGGGTGTCGGCCTGCGCCGGATCCGCGGCCTCGACGCCGGCGACGTGCTGCTCGACTGCCTCGTCCAGGGCCTGCGTCAGGACGACGTACTCCTGGAGCTTGCCCATCGTGTCCCAGAGGCGGACCCGCTCGGTCTGCAAGGCCGCGTTGTCGCGGCGCAGCTCGTCCTGGCCACCGCGCAGGGAGCCCACGATCTTGTTCAACGTGCCTTGAGCGGAGGCGTACTTGGCGACATGGTCGCGCAGCTTGTTGCCGCCGGGGAGCCTGGACAGCAGCTTGCGGCCCTTGCCCGCGGGCAGGTCGCGCGGGTCCAGGTCCTCGACCGTACGCCGGAGTTCGACGAGCGAGGACGAGACGCGGGACTGGGCGTCCTCGCCGTTCGAGGGCAGGCTGCGGATCGTACGGTCCAGCATGCGGTTGGACTGCGCGGACGCGGCGCGCATCTCGCCCGAGCCGAGGGCGACGATCTCCCCGATCTTCCCCGCGAACTCGGGGGAGCGGGCGTCGAGGGCGGCGAGCCCGCCGACGTACTCCTCGGCCTTGCGCGCCATGTCCGTACGGACCGACTCGTCGACGGGTACGAGCCCGCCGGCCTTGTCCTTCGGCACGGCCGCGACGGGCGCGGGCGGAGTGAGGACGAAGTCTTCGTTGTCACTGGTCACTTGCAGTTTCCCCCTAGCCCCGCGCCTGGCGTGCCATCTCGTGCAGCACCTTGGAGGCGGGCACGGGCGCCTGCCGGACGCCGGTCAGCTTCTGGTTCAGATACGTGGTGTGGGCGGCGGTCGCCGCCGTGAACTCCGCACTCGCGCCCTGCGGCCGGAACCCGTGCCGCACCGCCAGCTTGCGCAACTGCTTGTCGGTGCTGAGGAGTTCACCGAGCGCCCGGCCCTCTTCGGTGAGGGGTACGACGGTGTGGTCGCTGTTGGCGGTGGTGTCCGGGTAGAGGACCGTCAGGTCGTCGAGGGACCGGTCCCGCATGAGCATCGAGGCGACCTGGGACTCGTAGACGAGGACGAGCGGATTGCCCACCCCGCTGATGAAGTCCCGGAACGTCGCGTCCGAGCTCGTCTGCTGGGCGCCCTGGACGCTGACCAGCTTGCGCATCAGGGGCGCGGTCTCGTCGACGGCGGAGGTGTCGGCGGCGACCCGGCCGCCGGCGGCGACGTACGAGGCGGCGGCGAGGTAGAGCGCGCCGGAGTTCGAACTGGTCGGGTCGGTGGTGGACACGAACAGCGTCCCCGTCAACTCCCCGTACTTGTCCGCATCCTTGAGCTGCTGCCACGTCTTGTTGGCCTGCGCCGCCTTCAGATAGGCGGTCATCTTCAGGGTGCCGTTGCCCTTGTTGACGGTCGCGAGTCCGTTCGCGGCCAGTACCTCGGCGGCGTTGGGGTGCGCCACGACCACGAGGGGTGAATAGAAGGGGCGCGGCAGGGGCTGCCGTGCGCCGTACTTCTTCGCCAGCTCGTCGGCGGGCGCCTGGCTGCCCGGAAACGCGAAGTCGTGTCCCTTCAGGTCCAGGCCTTCCATGGCCCAGGAACCCGATGTCTCCGTTTCCACGGTGTAGCCCTTTGCAGCGAGGGCCTTCACCACGTCGGGGTCGGCGAAGAACTCGGCCTTCTCCGATCCGATCACTCCTCGCACGGTCTTCGTTGCCGTGCTCTTGTCCTGGTCTTCGCGGCCCGCTACGACGGCTGCTGCTACTCCGCCGATGAGGAATACCGCCAGGACGACTGCGACGATTCTTCTCACACCGGGAGAGTGCTCGCGGAACCCAAAGTTCCCCGGCGTCGGGGGTGAACGGGGGGTGACACACCCGTCCCGGTACACAACGGAACCGGCCACACCGCCGCACCCCGAGGCGTTCCGCCCGGGGCCTGGTGAGGACAGTGTGAACTCCTTGTCCATCCTGGGCATTCCTCTTACGGTGGTCCGCCTCGGCAGGGTGAAGGGGACGCGATGCACGTTCAGTTGAGTGCCGCGACGGACGATGGCGTGCTCACCACGCTCGACCTGTACCGGTGGCTGCGGCAGGACCCGGCCGTCCGGCGGCACACGGACGTGACGCTCGGCTCCCCACGCTCCGACGGCCGGACCATGGGGGCCGTCGAGGTCGTCAACCTGGTGCTCGGCCAGTCCTTCAGCGCGCTCAACCTGGCTCTGGCGTACGCGAACTGGCGCAACGCCCGCCCCACCGCCGCGCCGGTCACCATCACGGTCGAGGGCCGGTCGGTCACCGTGACGGGGGCCGACGAAGAGACGGTGGCCCGGATCGTGGAGCTGCTGCGTCCCGGCGCGGCGGACACGGACCGGTGACCCTGCCCGACCCGGCCGCCTCCCGGGCCGTACTGATCGGTGTCGACACCTACACGCACTTGGACGATCTGCCCTCGGTCACCCACAACCTCGCCGGCATGACCGCATTGCTGACCGGATCGCAGTCGTGGGGCCTGGCCCGCGAGCACTGCGTCGTCCTGTCCGGTCCGGAGTCCCACGTCCGGGTCCTCGACGCGGTGAGCGCGGCAGCGGAGGAGGCGACCGACGCCCTGCTCGTGTACTTCGCCGGGCACGGGCTCCTGTCGCAGCAGTCGAGCCTGCACCTGGGACTGCCGAACACGCACCCGGAGCGGCTCTGGGACTCCGTGGCCTACGACCAGCTCCGCCCCCTCGTCCACGCGTGCCGGGCACGGCGCAGTGTCGTCGTCCTCGACTGCTGCTACGGCGGTATGGCCATGCGCGGCTTCATGGGCGAGGCGCCGGCGCTCGCGGACCTCACCGCCATCGAGGGCACGTATCTGCTGACGGCGTCCTCGGCGACGCGGACGGCCATGGCCCCGGAGGACGAGCGGTACACGGCGTTCACCGGTGAACTCCTCGCGGCGGCCGAGGAAGGGGTGCCCGACGGGCCGGACATCCTCGACATGGGCACCGTATTCCTGCACGTACGAAGGAAGCTGCTCAGCAAATCCCGTCCCGAGCCGCAGCAGTGGGCCCGCGATCTCGGCCAGCACATCGCCCTGGTCCGCAACACCTGGACCCCTGCCCCGAGCCCGCAGGCGGAGGCTTATGCGACGGCGCTGCGGGAGGCGGTCGAGCGGGCCGGCGCCGATGTGTCACGGCTCCCGGACGAGCCCCATCCCGTACGCCGCTACCTGAGCGGAGAGCGGGTCGCGCCCAGGGAGTTCGTCGACGCTCTGGGCGACCACGGCGTCGTACTGCCCGAGGCGGAACTGACCCGGCTGCACGCGCTGCGCCGCGCCGCCCAGCGGTCCGCCCCGGACATGGAGGTCCAACTTCTGTACTGGCGGGAGGAGGTGCAGCTGTTACGGAGCCAGTTGGAGCACGCGGGGGGCTATAGCCATGCCGTCGAAGCCGAGTTGGCGGAGGCGGAGGAGCAGCTTCGGTGGCTGCGCACGGAACTCGGGGTACTGCAGAGGCAGTTGGAGGAGCTCAGTAAGGAGAGGGAGCCGGAGCGGGCCGAGGAGAAGGTGGAGGTGGCGGCGGGCACGACCACGACGGTGGCGAAGCCGCCGGGCTCGGGTGGCAGGACGGCGCCGCCCAGCCCGCCACCGGCCCCGGTGTCCGCCACCGGCTGGGGGCTCGGCGCCTTGGCCGTGATCGTTGTGCTGGCCGTCCTCTACACCGTGATCGTGTGGCTGTTCAGCCTCGGCGAGGTGTCGCTGGCCTACGACAGTGGCCGGAAGCCCGCCCTGGCCGGACAGTCGCAGCACGACAGCTGGAACTCGAGCACGAGCGGTCCCACCTATGTCTGGGACGTCACGGAGGGTGTCGAGAGCACCTTCCAGCCCGACGAGGACGGCGCGACCGACCGTCTGCTGGGCGATCTCACGGTCCGCGTGCCGACCGGGTGCGAGGAGCGGAAGACCGACTGGGTGGTCTCCGTCGACGGCGAACGGATCGGCCACGGCACCCTGACCGGGAAGCCGGAACATACGGTGAAGATCGACCACGCCCTGGCGGAACCGGCCGGCAAGGTGTCCGTCAATGCCTGGTGGGACGGCGGCAGCGGCTCCTGCGAAAGCTTCGGTCTGGTGTGGAAAGACCCCCGGCTGTCCAAGAGTTTCGACTTCGTCGCATGATGAACGACCGGATGGACGTGGGCGCGGGTGCCGGGGGCGGCTTGGGGTGCTTCGGGTTCCTCGTCATGCTGATCGCCGGCTATGTCATGTTCGTCAACACCACGGGCGACCCCCGTGATCTGACGTACGCCTCCGGTACGCGACCCCAGACGGCGGTCGAGATCCACGCGAACGAGCACGGCGGCTCCACCGACTTCGATTACGCCTGGGACGTCCGGCGCCGCGTCGAAACCACCTTCTCCGTGCCCATCCGTCTCGGTGGCGGCAGGAGCGCCTCGCTCGAGGGCGATCTGCACGTGGAGGTGCCCGAGGGCTGCGCCGACCGGACGATCCACTGGGAAGCCCGCGCCGACGGCACGCGGATCGGGTCCGGCCGGCTGAAGTGGCTGCGGACGTACGACCTGGAGACCGGCCTGGAGACCGAGGGTATCCCCGCCCGGATCAGGCTCAGCGCCTGGTGGGACGGCGGCACCGAGGTCTGCCCGTCCTTCGCCCTGACCTGGTCGGACCCGAGGGTGCGCCCGAGCGTGGACTACAACCTCCTGGACTGAGCCGTCCGGGGCACCCGCCGCCGGGATGCAGATGGCGCCCGGTCCGCGCGTCGCTGCGGGTGCGCGCGGACCGGGGCCGATCGAGGGGAGCCCGGAGGGCTCAGTGCGGGGCGAGTTCCCGCGCGGTGCCGGCGAGCGCGGCGGCATGCGCGTCCATGCGCTCCGCCGCGAGGATCGCCGCCGCCGTATCCGCTCGGGACGCCGCCACGACGAGGGCGCGCCCGGCAAGGGCATGCGCGCGCTCGTGGAGCGCGACGAGCCGCGGCTCGTGCAGACCTGACGACGTGCGGACCGGCGGCCGGCCGCCACGCAGTCGCGCCACCTCCGTGGCCAGCCGTTCGGCGGCCGCGTCCAGGTCGGCCGACGACTCAAGCCCACGCAACTCATCCGTCACCGCAAGCAACGCCCCGAGATGCCCGGCGAGCTGGATGTCCAGCTCCTCCTCCCGCGACCGGTGCGGAAAGTCGGCGCTGCCGACCGGTGTGTGGACCGACTTGGTGCGGATCGGTTCGTACATGGGGACGGCCTCCTGTGCTCTGACAGGAAGCCATCCTAGCTTAGATTCAGTCTAAAGTTGAGTCGGTTCGCGAAAGAGAGTCATAGGCTCACGCAGCGTCACGGCTGGCCGTAGCCGTCCAGGAAGTTCCCGATCCGCGTCACCGCGTCCGTCAGATCCCGCGCCGTCGGCAGGGTCACGACCCGGAAGTGATCGGGCTCCGGCCAGTTGAACCCCGACCCCTGCACCACCATGATCTTCTCGGCCCGCAGCAGATCCAGCACCAGCTGCCGGTCGTCCTTGACCTTGAACACCTTCGGATCGAGCCGCGGGAAGAGATACAGCGCCCCCTTCGGCTTCACACACGTCACGCCCGGAATCTGCGTGAGCAGTTCATGCGCGACGTCCCGCTGCTCCCGCAGTCGCCCGCCCGGCAGCACCAGATCCTCGATCGTCTGCCGCCCGCTCAACGCGGCGACCACCCCGTGCTGACCGGGCATGTTCGCGCACAGCCGCATGTTCGCCAGGATCGTCAGGCCCTCGATGTACGAGTCGGCGTGCGCCCGCGGCCCGGAGATCGACATCCAGCCCACCCGGTAGCCCGCCACGCGGTACGCCTTCGACATCCCGTTGAAGGTGAGCGTCAGCAGATCCGGGGCGATCTTGGCGGTCGCGGTGTGCGTGGCGTCGTCGTACAGGATCTTGTCGTAGATCTCGTCGGAGCAGACGAGCAGGTTGTGCCGGCGCGCGATGTCCGTCAGGCCGCGCAGCATCGCCTCGTCGTATACCGCGCCCGTCGGGTTGTTCGGGTTGATGATCACGAGCGCTTTGGTCCGGTCGGTGACCTTGCGCTCGATGTCGGCGAGGTCCGGCATCCAGTCGGACTGCTCGTCGCAGCGGTAGTGCACGGCCGTGCCGCCGGACAGTGATACCGCGGCCGTCCACAGCGGATAGTCGGGCGCGGGTACGAGGACCTCGTCGCCGTCGTCGAGCAGGCCCTGCATCGCCATCACGATCAGCTCGGAGACGCCGTTGCCGATGAAGACGTGCTCGACGTCCGTCTCGATGCCGAGGGTCTGGTTGTGCATGACGACGGCCCGGCGTGCCGCGAGCAGGCCCTTCGCGTCGCCGTAGCCGTGCGCCGACGACACGTTGCGGAGGATGTCCTCGAGGATCTCGGGCGGGCATTCGAAGCCGAATGCGGCCGGATTCCCGGTGTTCAGCTTCAGGATGCGGTGGCCGGCCGCCTCGAGTCGCATCGCCTCCTCGAGAACCGGGCCCCGGATCTCGTAACAGACGTTGGCGAGCTTGGTCGACTGGATCACCTGCATGCCCGCGAGCTTACGGCCGCGTAACGCTTCGTGGGACGTGTTTTCCACCACGCGAGACGTGATGGTTTGGGTTGATATCGTCCCCAGTTACACCACAGGCCCCTCTTTTCTCTACAATCCACCTCCATGTTCCGGACACAGAGCGCGGCAGAAGTACGCACGACGCCCAGGCCGCGAATAAGCCAGCCGGTGCGCGCGACGTGAACGACGCGTACCGGGAGAACGTCGAAGGTCAAGGCGCGCCGCCTGTGTACCACCCGTACGGCGAGGCGGCTCCGCCGTACGACGAGTACGCGGATCCGGCGGTCGCGCACGGGTGGCAGAACACGTATGACGACACGGTCCGCATCGAGCCCGCGGAGGATGCGGGGAACGCGGATCTCCCCGATGACGTACCCGATGACGTAGGGCGTCACGAGCGGCTGATGCGCCGCCGCCGGGTCCGGATGAAGAGGCGCGGAGCCGTCGCGGCCGGTGTGGCCGTCGCCGGGATCTTCGCCGTCGCGATCTCCGGGCTCTTCGGTTCCGAGCCCTCCGAGAAGGAGGACCAAGAGGCGCCGAAGGCCCAGCAGTCCTCCTCGGCCACGGACGAACCCGGCTCGACCGCCCCGTTGGTCGACGACCCGTCAGGAGCGTCGGCCAAGGCCTCGGACGGGTCGGCGTCCGAGGCGTCGGACAGTGCCTCGGACCAGGACGCGGTGAGCCCCTCACCGAGCGACTCCCGGTCCGACGAGTCCGATGGCTCCGGCGAACCCGCCACAGGGACACCCTCGACCACGGCCGCCGCCCCAACGAGCGAGCCGGACAAGGGGAATGGCAACGCCGGTCGTGGGCAGGGAGCCACCAAGCGCCCCAAGTAGCGGCAACCGCCAGGCCGTACGGCGTGAACCAACCCCAACCGGCGGCGTGATGCAACTCCTTGCTCATTCACCCCTCTCGCGATCACAATGCGCATGACAATGCTGCGGGCGACCGGAAATTCTCCGGTCGCCCAAGTCGTAAGAGAGGACCCCCACATGAGAAAACCTCTCATCGCCGCGCTCAGTGCCCTGGCTCTTGCCGGGCTCGGCGCGGTACCCGCCGGTGCGGCCACCGCCGTGGCGGCCGAGCCCACGGCATCGGCGTCGACCGCGGGCAAGGGCGTGGACACGGACACGGTCACATCGGTGGCCCATGACGCGGTCACGTCCACCACGGCGAACCTGTCCCGGGTCACCACGCCGAAGGCCCAGGCCGTGGACTTCGCAGGCACGGTCTCGCTCAGCAACTGCTCCGGCTCCGTCGTGCGCATGCCCGACTCGGAGGCGAACGATCCCGCCCTCGTGATGTCCAACGGCCACTGCCTGGAGGCCGGCTTCCCGGAGCCCGGCGAGGTCATCGTCGACCAGCCCTCCAGCCGCACCTTCGGGCTGCTCAACTCGGCCGGTTCGCGCGTGGCGACACTCCGCGCCGACAAGATCGCGTACGCGACGATGACGGACACCGACGTCTCGCTGTATCAGCTGACCAGCACGTACCAGCAGATACAGGACTCGTACGACATCCAGGCCCTGGAGCTCAGCGCCGCGCGCCCGGCAGCCGGAACCGACATAAGCGTCGTCTCCGGTTACTGGAAGCGCATCTACAGCTGCAGCGTCGACGGCTTCGCGCACCGCCTGCGCGAGGGTGCCTGGACCTGGAAGGACTCGGTCCGTTACACCTCCGCCTGCGACACCATCGGCGGCACGTCCGGTTCGCCCGTCGTCGACGACGCCACCGGCAAGGTCGTCGCCGTCAACAACACCGGCAACGAGGACGGCGCCCGCTGCACCGACAACAACCCCTGTGAGGTCGACGAGAGCGGCAACATCACCGTCCGCGAGGGCATCAACTACGGGCAGCAGACGTACAACATCGTCCCCTGCGTCGGGCTCGACAACAAGATCGACCTGAGCCGGCCCGGGTGCACCCTGCCCAAGCCGTAGCTTGCGCAATGACGTCTTCGGCGGGCGGTCACGTGGCAGTACGGCGGACCGCCCGCCCCGCCATTACGTCAGTACGCCGGCCGTCCTCGATGACGAAACGGCCGTCGATCAGGACGTACGGGATGCCGGTCGGGAGCGTGCGCGGCTCCTCGAACGTCGAGCCCGCCGCCACCGTGGCCGGGTCGAAGAGGACCAGGTCGGCCCGGTACCCCTCGCGCACCAGTCCGCGGTCCGGCAGCCTCAGCCGGGCCGCCGGGCGCGAGGTGAGATGCGCGACGCACTCCTCCAGGCCCAGGACGCCCAACTCCCGTACGTACCGGCCGAGGTACTGCGGGAAGGTCCCGTACGCCCGCGGATGCGGTTTGTCGCCCTGGAGGATGCCGTCCGAGCCGCCGGTGTGGACGGGGTGGCGCATGATCTCCTGAACGTTCTCCTCGTGGCCGACGTGCTGCAGGATCGTCGAGCCGAGTCCGTCGTCGAGGAGGAGGCGGCGGGCGGTCGTCCAGGGGGTCTCGCCGCGCAGGGCCGCCGACTCCTGGACCGTACGGCCGACATGGTCACCCAAGGCCGGGTTCGTCACGCCCGAGATCTCGATGGTGTCCCACTCGATGGGGACGCCGTGGCAGCCGTCCGCGCCCACGACCTCCATGTGGTGGCGGATCCGTTCGGCGGTGTCCTCGTCCTTCAGCCGGGCGAGGATCGCCTCCGGGCCGCCCTCACTCGCCCAACTGGGCAGCATCGCCACGAGAGTTGTGCAGCCGGGGGTGTAGGGGTACGTGTCCAGGCTGATGTCGGCCCCTGACGCGAGTGCCTCGTCGAGGAGCGCCAGCAGGTCCGGGGCCTTCCCCTTGTTCACGCCGAAGTTCATGGTGGCGTGGGCGAGATGGAGGGAGCAGTGGGCGGTGCGCGTCAGCTCCACCATCTCCTTGTACGCGTCCAGGGCGCCCGCTCCGTACGAGCGGTGGTGCGGGCAGTAGTAGCCGCCGTACTCCGCCACCACCCGGCACAGCTCGGTGAGTTCGGCGTCCTTGGCGTACATGCCGGGGGTGTACGTCAGCCCGGAGGACAGGCCCACGGCGCCCTCGCCCATCCCCTCGGCCACCAACTGCCGCATCCTGTCGAGCTCTTGGGGTGTCGCCTCGCGGTCGTCCCAGCCGACGGCCAGCATGCGGACGGTGCCCTGGGGGATGAGGTATGCCGCGTTGAGCGCGATGCCCTCGCCGTCGAAGCCGTGGTCGAGGCGGTCCAGGTACTCGCCCACCGACCGCCAGGTGAAGTCGATGTCGTCGCCGTGTCCGTTCCAGCCGGTGATCGCGCGGCGCACCTCGGCGAGCGTACGGTCGTCGACCGGCGCGTACGACAGCCCGTCCTGCCCGATGACTTCGAGGGTCACCCCCTGGGCGACCTTCGCGCTGTGGTCCGGGTCCCGGAGCAGGGCGAGGTCGCTGTGGGCGTGCATGTCGATGAAACCGGGGGAGAGGACGAGGCCCTCGGCGTCGAGGACGCGGGTGGCGGTGGGGCGCAGACAGCCGGCCGCCGCGGCTTCTTTGACGATCGCGGTGATACGGCCGCCTTCGACGGCGACGTCGGCGCGGTAGGAGGGCTCACCGCTGCCGTCGACGACTTCCGCGTCGCGGATGACGAGATCCATGGTGCCGCCTTTCCGGGCTCCGCCCGAGCTGTCGAGTTGTTCGCGCCTCCAGCGCGTCCCTGGGGGTGTCGGGGGCTTGCCCCGACGAAGGGCGAGCGGCTGGGTGGGGCTAGAAAAACGTGCGCACGTAGTCCACCACCGTGCCATCCGCCTCCACCAGCGGGATCAGCTGCCACTTGTCGAAGGACGTGCAGGGGTGGGAGAGGCCGAGGCCGAGCCAGTCGCCCACGCGCAGGTCCGCCTCCGGAGTCGTACGGAGCCAGCCGTGCTGGTCGGAGAGTCCGGTCACCGTGATGCCGGTCGCCGGGTGCTCTTCGCCGCCGGAGCGCACCACCTGGGCGGAGGGGAGGTCCAGGTCGTACGCCGCGTCCCGCTTGCCCGCGTTGATGAAGGCCTGCTCGGGGGAGGGGCGGGACACGACCTGCGCCCAGAGGCGGAAGGCGGGGTGGAGGGCGCCCTCGTCGGGGACGCGGTTGAAGGGGGTGATCCGGCGGTAGTGGCCGTCGTCGTGCGAGACGTACGCTCCGGAGCGCAGCAACTTCAGTACGGGAAGGGAGAGTTCGGGGATCCCGTCGAAGACGTCGGCCACCGCGTCGAACCAGGCGCTGCCGCCCGCGCTGACCACGATCTCGTCCAGGCCCGCTCCGGCGAAGCGGCCCGCCTTGTCGAAGTCGGCGGCGAGTGCGGTGAGGCGGCGGAGCCACGCGTGCACCCGCTCCGGGGTCGCGTCCGGCACCTCGCCCTCGTAACCCGCCACGCCCACAAGACGCAGCGTGTCCGTCGCGGCCACCGCGTCCGCGACGGCCGCGCACTCCGCCTCCGTACGGACGCCGGTGCGGGCGCCGTCGCCCGCGGCCAGCTCGACGACGACGTCCACGGGGCGGTCGGCTCCGCTGCGGGACGCGCGCAGCGTCGCGTCCATCAGCTCGACGCCGCGTACGGAGTCCACGTAGCAGATGAGCTGGAAGTTCGGGTCGGCGGTGAGCTGGGACGCGACCCACTTCAATGCGGCCGGGTCCACCAACTCGTTGGCGAGGAAGACGCGTTGGATGCCGAAGGCGCGGGCCACCCGCACCTGGTGAGGTACGGCGAGGGTGATGCCCCAGGCCCCGTACTCGATCTGGCGGTGGAAGAGCCGGGGTGCCATCGAGGTCTTGCCGTGCGGGGCGAAGGCGAGTCCGTGGCGGGTCGCATACGTCTCCATGAGCTGGAGGTTGTGCTCCAGGCGCTCGGCGGAGAGGGCGAGGACGGGGGTGGTGAAGCCGTCGGTGAAGAGGTTGCGGCGCTGGGCGGTCAGCTCGCCGACCGTCAGGCCGTCGGCGTCGGGAGGGAGGCCCTTGAAGCGGTGGTCGACGAGCTCCTCGGCGAGCGCGGAGAGCCGGTGTGCGCCTTCTGCGGCGGTGTCGGCGGCGGTGCCGGCGGGGGTGTCGGCGGTGGCCATGGAGCCTCCCTGCTTCCTAAGGTATTGCACTATATGCAACGCTCATTGCGTATAGCGCTCAGTGCTGTTTAACATCTCGGCCAACGCCGGGTCAACGGAGCCGCTGCGACCCGCGAACCCACGAGGAGCCTCCGCCATCGTCACCCCCACCGGACCCGCTCGCACCGATGCCGCCGTGGACGCCATGGACGTCGTAGACGTCGTCACGCTCGGCGAGTCCATGGTCACGTTCCTGCCCTCCCGGCCGGGACGTCTCGCCGACGTACCGTCCTTCGACCGGGGCATCGGCGGAGCGGAGTCCAACGTGGCGTGCGGGTTGGCTACCGCCGGGCACTCCGTGAGATGGGTCAGCCGGGTGGGCGCCGACGGCTTCGGCCGGCACCTGGTGGAACGCATCGCCGCCCATGGCGTCGACACGAGCGCCGTCCGGATCGACCCGTCCCGGCCTACGGGCATCTACTTCCGTACGGCGGGGGAGCGGGCGCTCACCGCGGACGCGGGCCCTGCGCGGGGCGTGGGCGGGGCGAGAGGATCGCGGGGCGCGGACGGCGTGCGTGGCTCGGGGAATCTCCGTGAACCGGACGCCGCCGGGGTCTCCGACGGGGCCGGGGGCTCCGACACGGCCAGGGCCTCCGACAGGGCCGGGGGCTCTGACAGGGCCGGGGGCTCTGACAGGGCTCGGGGCTCCGACAGTGGCGCTGAGGGCGACCTGCCCGCCGAGGTCGTCTACTACCGCGCGGGTTCCGCCGCCTCCGCGATGTCCCCCGCGAACATGCCGGGTGAGGAGATCCGCTCCGGCCGCGTGCTCCACCTCTCCGGCATCACCGCCGCGCTTTCCGAAGACTGCCTCGCCCTTCTCCGCGAACTCACGGCACCCCGCCCCGGCCGCCCCCTCGTCTCCTTCGACGTCAACTACCGCGTCGACCTCTGGCACGACCGGGCCGAGGCGGGCGGGATCCTGCTCGACCTCGCCCGCGGCAGCGATCTCGTCTTCGTGGGCGCCGACGAGGCCGAGGCCGCCTGGGGCGTCACCGGCGGCCCCGCGGCGATCCGCGCGGCGCTGCCGGAGCCGCGTCTGCTGGTCGTCAAGGAGGGCGGCCGGGGCGCCACCGTCTTCCAACGCGAGCCGCATGACGACGTGTCCGAGGAGGGCGGTCGGGGCGCTACCGTCTTCCAACGCGAGTCGCACGAAGACGCGTCCGGCGAAGCCGGGGCCGTCCGCCGTCCGGGAGTCGGCCCGGCCGGCCGGTTCCACGCCGGCGAGTCGCACGACGACGCGTCCGGCGAAGCCGGTGCTGTCCGTAGCCCGGGAGCCGGCCTGGCCGTCGAGACGGCGCCGGCGGCGGGCGGGTCCCCGGCGGCCGGCCGACTCCACGGCCCCGACACCGTCACCCACCTCCCCGTCAGCCACCTCCCCGACACCGTCACCCACGTCCCCGCCCTCCGCGTCGACGTCGTCGCCCACGTCGGTGCCGGCGACGCCTTCGCCGCCGGTTTCCTGTCCGCGACCCTGCGCGGGCTCCCCGTGCGGGACCGCATCCGGCACGGGCATCTCATGGCCGCCGCCGTGCTCACCGTGCCCGGGGATCTCGGGGCCCCTCCGGCACGCGAGTACGCCGACCGGCTGGTCGCGCTGGACGAGGGCGCGTGGGGGACACTTCGACTCGGCCCCGGCTGGACGCAAGCCGATCGGGCCAAGGAGGAGGTACGTACCCCATGAGCCAGACCGTCGATCGCGCCCTGAGCATCCTGCCGCTCCTCGCCGAGGGACCCGCCGACCTCGGCCAGGTCGCCGAACGGCTCGGCGTCCACAAGTCCACGGCGCTTCGCCTCCTTCGCACCCTCCACGAGCACGGCCTCGTCTACCGCCAGTCCGACCAGCGTTACCGCCTCGGCGCCCGCCTCTTCGCCCTCGCCCAGGAAGCCGTCGAGAACCTCGACATCCGCGAGATCGCCCACCCTCATCTCGTACGCCTCAACGAACAGTGCGGCCACACCGTCCACCTCGCCGTGTACGAGGACGGCGAGGTCCTCTACATCGACAAGGTCGAGAGCCGCTACCCGGTGCGCATGTACTCCCGTATCGGAAAACCCGTCGCCATCACCGTGGCCGCCGTCGCCAAGCTGCTGCTCGCCGACCTGCCCGAGCCCGAGCGCCGCGCTCTCGCGGAGAAGCTCGACTACCCCATGTACACGGCCCGTTCGATCCCCAACGCCCCCGCTTTCCTCCAGGAGTTGGCGACCGTACGCGAACAGGGCTGGGCCACCGACCTAGGCGGCCACGAGGAGTCCATCAACTGCGTCGGCGCCCCCATCCGCGGCACCGACGGCCGCGCCGTCGCCGCCATGTCGGTCTCCGCCCCGAACGTCGTCGTCACCGCCGACGAACTCCTTACGCTGCTCCCGCTGGTGCGCCGTACGGCCGAGACCATCAGCCGCGAGTACTCCGGCACCACACCCCTCAAGGACCTCAAGGAAGCGAGCTCATGACGGAAAAGACCGCCATCACCCCGAAGACCCACACCACCCCGCCCGCCAAGTTCTCGCATGGAGTCAAGAAGGGGAACATCCTCCAGGTCGCCGGCCAGGTCGGCTTCCTGCCGGCCGTGGAGGGCCAGCCGCCGACCCCCGCCGGCCCGACCCTGCGCGACCAGACCCTCCAGACCCTCGCCAACGTCAAGTCGGTCCTCGAGGAGGGCGGCGCGACCTGGGACGACGTGATGATGATCCGCGTCTACCTGACGGACGTCGACCACTTCGCCGACATGAACGCGATTTACAACCAGTACTTCGAGGAGCAGGGCCTCACCGGGCCGCCGTCAGCCCGCACGACGGTCTACGTGGGCCTGCCGGCAGGCCTCTTGGTCGAGATCGACGCATTGGCAGTACTGGACAGCTAAGTCCCCCACCCCGCGCCCTTCAGGGGCGCGGGGCTGTATCGATATGCGGCTCCGCCCCGTGGACGCGAGCAACCACATACAAACCCGCGTCCGGCGGCCATCAGCACCACCCCCCACAAACCCCGCACCCCGTACGGCGA
>NZ_JAAKZX010000439.1 GCF_011045025.1 Streptomyces ureilyticus | reverse complement strand
TGGTTAAAAGTTGAAGCAACAGTTCCGAAACGCGTGCGCACACCTCATCGACCCAGACCACGCCCCCGCCGTCCCCCGGAGGGATGGTCATCGCCTGGCCGCCCGTCGTCCGGCGGTTCAACTCGTCCATGCGGGACTGGATTTCGGCGCAGCGGGCGGTGGCGCGTTCGTGGTCGTCGCGGGCCCAGGCCAGGTCGAGGCGTATGGAGTCGGCCTCGTCGCGGGAGGCGGCGGTGCGCAGGGCGTGGGTCAGGTCCGCCTGGCGTTCGGCGGCGTAGCGCTGTTCGCGGAGCATCACGTCGAGGCGGTCGCCGAGGGCGTCCCGGCCGCCGGGCCGGGCGTCGTACGCGGCGAGTGAGGCCTGGTGCAAAGCGCGCGCCCGCTCGGTCTCCTGGGCGGCGGCCCGGTCGCCGTATGCGACCGCGAGGTCCTGGAGCAACGCCTC
Source organism: Streptomyces ureilyticus (assembly GCF_011045025.1). Lineage (GTDB taxonomy): Bacteria > Actinomycetota > Actinomycetes > Streptomycetales > Streptomycetaceae > Streptomyces > Streptomyces ureilyticus. The sequence continues at coordinate 1,483 of NZ_JAAKZX010000439.1, read as the reverse complement.
CACGACGTCCCAGGGCGGCACTTCCCAGCCGTCCATGCAGGCCCGCATTCCGTCGGGATCGCGCTGCCAGAACACACCGCACCACCCGCCGCCCTGGTCGAGCCGGGTCAGCAGTCCCTTGAGATACTGCGCGAACTCCCGCACCTGCCCCGGGAGTTGTTCCACCGCCATTGCGTTCACCCCACGCCGACCTGGAGTACTCCGTTCCGGTAGAAAACACCATTCATGTTACGGATGCGCTACGAGAGGTTTTCGGACCGGACGCAGAGTACTCCGTCCAACTCGGAACTTGACGTGCGCGATTCGGCTTCGGAGGCCGGCAAGTCCCGTATACGCGAAGGACGCTACACCTCCGCCGGCGCGCACCTCCCCACGATCTCGTCCATAGACAGACCCAGCACTCCGGCCAGTGCCGCCACGGTGAAGAAGGCGGGGGTCGGAGCGCGGCCGGTCTCGATCTTGCGGAGCGTCTCGGCGGAGAGGCCCGCGCTGGCGGCGACCTCCGCCATGCTGCGACCGCCGCGGGCCTCGCGCAGCAACTGGCCGAGCCGCTCGCCGCGTTCACGCTCTTCGGGGGTCAAGGGGGTGCGTACCATGCCCCCATACTAATACCGGTGAGCGTTATATTAATAGGCGTCAAGCGGTATAGTAATTGGCATGGTTGAACTGAAGACGGACACGTCGATCGACGCGATGTACGAAGCGGGCCAGGTCGTGGGCCAGGCCCTCACGGCGGTACGGAAGGCCGCTGCCGTGGGCGTCTCGCTGCTGGAACTGGACGAGGTCGCCCACGACGTCCTGCGCGGCGCGGGCGCCGGCTCCCCCTTCCTCGGTTATCGGCCTTCCTTCGCCCCCACGCCCTTCCCGGCGGTCCTGTGCACCTCGGTGAACGACGCGATCGTGCACGGCGTCCCGACCGGTTACCGACTGCGCGACGGTGACCTGGTCTCCGCCGACTTCGGTGCCGAACTGGGGGGCTGGGTCGGCGACTCGGCGATCAGTTTCGTCGTGGGCCGGCCCCGCCCCGACGACCTGCGCCTCATCGAGACCGCCGAGCGCGCGCTGGCGGCGGGCATCGAGGCGGCCGTCGTCGGCAACCGCATCGGCGACATCGCCCACGCCATCGGCACGGTGTGCCGCCGCGCGGGCTACGGCATTCCCGACGGCTTCGGTGGCCACGGCATCGGGCGCCGCATGCACGAGGATCCTCCGGTCCCGAACGAGGGCCGTCCCGGCCGCGGGCTCCCTCTCCGCCACGGCATGGTCCTGGCGATCGAGCCCATGCTCATCGCCTCCGGCGCGGACGAGTACCACGCAGCCCCGGATGGCTGGACCCTCCGAACCAACGACGGCTCCCGTGCGGCCCACGCCGAGCACACGGTGGCCATCACGGACTCCGGCCCACGGGTCCTTACGGCTCGCTGAGGGCCATGGGCGACCCGTCGTGGCGGTTCCTTTCCCCAGCCCCGCCCCTTCCCGAAAC
>NZ_JAAKZX010000438.1 GCF_011045025.1 Streptomyces ureilyticus | reverse complement strand
GGGTGGCAGTGGGCAGGGGGCGTACGCGGCGGCGAATGCCCATCTCGATGCGCTGGCGGAACAGCGTCGGGCACGGGGCGTGGTCGCGACCTCGGTGGCCTGGGGCATGTGGCACGGCGAAGGACTGGCCAATGAACAGGGCATGGGGGAGGAGCTGAGCCTTCGCGGGCTGCGCGCGATGGATCCGGATCAGGCGATCTCGGTGCTGCACCAGGCGCTGGACCAGAACGAGACCGTCCTCAGCGTCACCGACATGGACTGGAAACGCTTCGCTTCCCTCTACACAGCGGCCCGGCCGAGCACCCTGCTGGACGAGCTGCCCGACGCCCAGATGACTGCGGACATCCCTGCGGCGCAGACGGACTCCGCGCCCCGCTCCCCCTTCGCCCAGCGCTTGACCGGCATGTCCCCGGCCGAGCAACGCCGGATGCTCCTGGACCTGGTTCGCGGCGAGGCCGGTGCCGTTCTGGGGCATGCGGAGTTCCAGGAGATCGACTCCCAGCGCGGCTTCCTCGAATCGGGCTTCTCCTCCCTCACCGCGGTGGAACTACGGAACCGGCTCAACGCGGTGACCGGACTCAAACTCCCTCCCTCGGTCATCTACGACCACCCCAACCCTTCCGCGCTCAGCCGGCATCTCCAGGCCGAACTGGCACAGGACGGCGGCGACAGCCAGGAGTCCCTCCTCGAAAGCCTCCGGCAGATCGAGGCGGCTGTGCTGGCGGAGTCCGTCACCGACGGCGCACGCACCCAGCTCGTCGAGCGCCTACGGGATCTGCTCTGGAAGGTGGACGACGGCGGACCGGACTCCAAGGCCAACGGCGTCATCGACCGATCGGTGATCGAGTCCGCCACGGACGACGAAATGTTCGCGCTGATCGACGAAGAACTCGGGCTCGAGTAATACGCCCTCCTGATCGGCACTTTATCGAGTGGGAGAAGAAGCGAAATGGTCGGCGTGGAAGACAAGCTTCGGGGTTACCTCAAGCGCGTCATGACAGACCTGTCCGAGACCCGGCAGCGGCTGCATGCCGCCGAGACCAAGTCGAGGGAACCGATAGCGATCATCGGAATCGGGTGCCGTTTTCCCGGGGGCATCGAATCCCCCGAGGACTATTGGCGGTTGCTCGTCCAGGGCGAAGACGCGGTCGCCGAGTTCCCTGATGACCGGGGCTGGGACCTGGAATCGCTGTACGACCCGGACCCCGACGTGCCCGGCAAGAGTTACGCACGCGAGGGCGCGTTCGTCCACGGGGCCGGTGACTTCGACGCGGCATTCTTCGGAATCTCACCCCGCGAAGCACTGTCCATGGATCCGCAGCAGCGGCTGCTCCTGGAGGCGTCCTGGCAGGCGATCGAACGCGCGGGAATCGACCCGGCCTCGCTCCGTGGCCGCGAGGTCGGGGTGTTCGCCGGGGCGGCCCGGTCCGACTACGTCTCCAGCAGCCGGCAGATCCCCGACAGCGCGGAGGGCTACGCCATCACCGGCGGATCGTCCAGCCTGCTCTCCGGCCGGATCTCGTATGCGCTGGGTCTTGAGGGGCCGGCGGTGACGGTGGACACGGCGTGTTCGTCGTCGCTGGTGGCGCTGCACCTCGCCGCTCAGGCACTCCGTGCCGGCGAATGCTCGCTGGCGCTCACCGGCGGCGTGTCCGTCCTGGTCAACCCCTATCCGTTCGTCGGTTTCAGTCGGCAGCGTGGGCTGGCCCGGGATGGCCGGTGCAAGGCCTTCTCGGCGGACGCTGATGGTGTCGGCTGGGGCGAGGGCGCCGGGCTGATCCTGCTGGAGCGACTCTCGGATGCCCGGCGGAACGGGCATCGGGTGCTGGGGGTGGTGCGTGGCAGTGCGGTGAATCAGGACGGGGCCAGTAGTGGGCTTACGGCGCCGAATGGGCCGTCGCAGCAGCGGGTGATCCGGGCGGCGTTGGAGAGTGCGCGGCTGGCGGCGGCTGATGTG
>NZ_JAAKZX010000437.1 GCF_011045025.1 Streptomyces ureilyticus | reverse complement strand
CGGCTGGGATGGGGCTCTCGACGGGCGCTTCGTCCGGCGAGAGCATCGCGGGGGCCCCCACCAGAGCGGTGGCCGGCACCGGTGCCGTACCGGCGCGGCGGCTGCGCCAGTCGTCCCGCATCGCGAAGATACGGGCCTCGGCGCGGGCGATCAGCGGCTCGAACCAGGGCAGCGCCAGCAGAATCAGCAGACCCGCGGCCCAGCCCAGGACCACATCGCTCAGCCAGTGCGTACCGATGTAGACGGTGGTCAGGCCGACGCCCAGGGAGATCACGGCGGAGACGGCCGACAGCCAGCGGCGGGCGCGTGGCGTCGAGGCCAGATAGGCGAGGATGCCCCAGGTCACGACAGCGTTGGCGGTGTGGCCCGAAGGGAATATATCGCCGCCGAGCCACATCTCGTTCGAGCCGATCGTGGTCGCGTAGTGCGGGCCGAGACGGCCCATGCCGATCTTGGCGGCGCCGACCGTGACGTTCAGCAGCAGCAGGGAGACGCCGAGCGCGAGCAGCGGGCGCAGCGTGTGCATCCGCCAGGAACGCCAGCCCAGCCAGGCCGTGACCATCACGGCGGTGGGGCCGCGCTGGCCCAGCACCACGTAGTAGTCGAGGAACGCGTGGATCTCCGGCCACTGCTGATAGGGCCGGAAGAACATGACCTGCCAGTCGAGCGTGACCAGCCAGGAGTTGATGATCACGGCCCACACGATGGCGGCGTAGAAGGCGAGTGTGGCCGCGAGGAGAACCACCCTGTGCCGGCTCATCCTCGGCACGTCGATATGGGCCGGTCGTTCCGGCTCACGGTCCAGCCGGGCGAAGACCCGGTCCAGACGAGTCAGCTTTCGTTCGGTACGCACGTATTCGACGTTACAGCGAGTGAGCTCTGTTCAACGCCTGGGCTCCCTCTTTGTGATGACGATGTGATGTGGGATTCCTCTCAGGAGGAGGTTTATCACCGGGATTATGGATTCCCCGGTGTGCGTCCCTCGTTCAGTCCTTGGTTCAGTCCTTGTTCAATTCCATCGCGTCGTCCGGTGAGTTGTTTTTGGCGTGTCTGAATTTGTTCACCGAAAGCTTGCGCGCAATTCCCCCGGTGCTCACCGAGGATCAGGGAGGGGTCAGGGCGGACCGGAGCCGTTCAGCCAGAACGCGCCGTACAGCGCCGACACCACCGCCACGCCCCCCAGCACCCACGCCGACCTGGACGTTCGCAGCCGGGCCAGTGCCAGGGCCGGCGGCAGGAGCAGGGGGAAGGCGGGCAGCAGCAGGCGCGGTTTTGAGCCGAAGTAGCTCGACGCGCACAGGGCCAGCGCGGTGACGATCCCCGCGTACACCAGCAGCGGCAGCGGCTGATCCTGTCGTACGCAGATCACATACAGCCAGATCACCAGGGCGACCCCGACGATCAGTCCGAGCCCGGCGAGGGCGGAGGGAAACGACGTGAACTTGTCGGCGACGAACCGGGCGAAGGCGTAGCCGCCGTCGAAGCCGTTGCCCCACCCCGCCTGGACGTCGAGATAGCCCAGCGGCCCCTGGCCCGTGTGCTGCCCGACCCACAGGACGTAACCGGCGGCGCCCAGCGGCGCGAGAAGCATGCCCAGGGTGCGCCGCCAGAAGGGCGCGCTGTCCAGTGCCGGGACACTCCGTCCCCGTACGGACGAATCCCGTGTGAAGGCGTCCCGCACGACGAACGAGTCTCGTACGACGGACGAGTCCCGTACGTACGAGACGATCGCCGCTGCCCACACCGCCGCGACCACCGCGGCGCCCACCGGACGGGTAAGTCCCGCGAAGGAGGCGAGCAGGCCCGCCGTCAGCCAGCGGCCGGTCAGGACCGCGTACAGCGACCAGGCCGCGAGCGCCGTGAACAGTGACTCGCTGTACGCCATCGACTGCACGATCCCGACGGGCAGCACCGATCGGCGCGGAGATCATGGGCGCCGGGAAGTTCGGTTACCCCGGATGGCACGAGGACCCGGAGTTGGTGATGTTGGCGGGGTGCTGACACCTGGGCGTG
>NZ_JAAKZX010000436.1 GCF_011045025.1 Streptomyces ureilyticus | reverse complement strand
TGGATGCCTCCCGCGCCGACGAGGAGATGACGGCCGGGCGGCTCGGTACTGCGCTCGGGCTCAATTCGGCCGGGACCACTTCGCTGCTCGACCGGCTGGAGGGAGCCGGGCATGTGCGGCGGGTGCGTCGGGGCGGGTGGCTACGGCGGTGTTGGTACCGGTGCCGCTTCCCGCGCCGGTACCGGTACCGGTGGGCTGCGGGCCGGAACCGCCCTCCGGAAGGTCGCCCTTGTCGGAAGAGCCCTTGGACGCGTCCTTGGAGGGCCCGTCCAGCGGCACCGCCCCCTGCGCCCACAGCTTCAGCCCGCCGAAGAGCACGAAGACCACACCCGCGATGACCAGGTTGGCGAACAGGGAGGCCAGGAAGAGGGCGATCTCGTTGCCCGGCAGTTCCTCCCGTTCCACGATCCCGTTGACGATCGACCCGTAGATGCTGATCGGCGAGAAGCCGCCGCCCTGCGCCCCGTGCACCACCATCGCGCCCATCAGCAGCGGGCTGATCCCGTACCGCGCCGCGAAGCTCAGCGCGATCGGCGCCACGATGGCGACCGCGGCCGGACTGACCGCGCCGATCGCGGTCAGCGCCCCCGTGATCACGAACATCACCCACGGGATCAGCGCGACCCGGCCGCGTACGAGCCGGATCGAGGCGTGCACGAGCCAGTCGGTGGTGCCGTTGGCGCGGGCGATCGCGAACAGGTACGTCACGCCGACGAGCACGACGAAGAGGTCACCGGGGAAGCCCGCGAAGATTTCGTCGGCGTTCAGTTCGGCGACGAGTTCGCCGACGCCGAACGCGGCGGCGAAGGCGAGGGCGCCCATGTTGATGGAGCGGGTGGTGGCGATCACGAACACCACGACGAGTACGAGGATCGATATGAGTTCGGCGGACATACGGGCTCCCGTCTTTGGGCCCCGGAGCGGCATAGAGGGCTGGCTGATTGGCCAAGTGGCTGAACCACTTTGGTCGCTGGACAGCGTGGGCGCGACCCGGGCGCACGTCAAGGGGTCGCGCAGGAATTGGCTCAGCCAGTGGGCCACTGGCTTCACGGTGTTACGCTCCCGACGAAGGGGGACCCCATGACCGAAGCCCTGCGCCCCATGACGAAACAGCGCCTCTACGAGCAGGTGCTGGAGCGGCTGCGCCAGTACGTCGCCGAGGGCGGTCTGCGCGCCGGTGACCGTCTGCCGCCCGAGCGCGACCTGGCGGCCCGCCTCGGCGTCAGCCGCGCCTCGGTGAAGCAGGCCATCGTGGTCCTGGAGGTCCAGGGCCTGGTCGAGGCCCGGCACGGCGGAGGTACGTACCTGGTCCGCGACAGCCTCGACGTCGAACCCGTCGAGCGGCTCGTCGAACGCCGTCGGCGCCTGCCCGACGTACTCGAAGCCCGCGAGGCCCTGGAGACCAAGCTCGCCGAACTCGCCGCCGAGCGCCGCACGGACGACGATCTCGCCGCCATCCGCGCGGCCCTCGACCACATGGCACGCGAGATCGAGGAGGGCGCCCACGGAGTGGAGGGCGACCGGCTCTTCCACGCCGCGGTCACGGCGGCGGCCCACAGCAGCATCCTCGCCGAGTTCATGCGCTCCATCGCCGACCAGATCACCGAGAGCCGCAACGAGTCCCTCCGCCAGCCGGGCCGCCCCACCCGCTCCCTGGCCCAGCACCACGCGATCCTCGACGCGATCGCCGACCGCCGCCCGAGCCAGGCGGCCACGGCGATGCGACGCCACGTCCGCACGGTGGCGAAGGTACGACTGCTGGACTGGGACCCGGAGGAGAACGACTAACTGCTGTTCTGACGTGGGCAGTTAGGATGCCCTGCCATGACCGCCCCCGCGACGACCCCTCCCCCTTCTCCCGTGAACGGGCGGGAGCCCACCATCCTCGCCACCTCCGGCGGCCACCGAGCCGGCGGCGGCCGGACCATGGTGACGTTCGACGCCCTGGTACACCACGCGGTCGAACTCTCCGGCGTTCACGGCCGCCGCCCCCGCGTCCTGTACGTGGGCACGGCGATA
>NZ_JAAKZX010000435.1 GCF_011045025.1 Streptomyces ureilyticus | reverse complement strand
GACAGGCTCCGGGAGGGGCGGGAGTTGGCGGGGCGCGAGAGCATCACGGGCGCGTACGCCGGGGAGTACGGGTTCTTGGCCTTCCCGGCCGTCCTGACCTTTCTGCCCCGCGTGGGCCGAGCGGGCGGCCAGGGCGGCGTTGCGGCGCGACAGCTCGTCCAGCAGCTCGCGCTCGCCTCGGCCGCGCAGCAGGAGCAGCACGAAGGGGTCTTCGTCCAGCAGTCGTGCCGTTTGGTAGCAGAGGGCGGCCGCGTGCTTGCAAGGGTGGCCGAAGTCGGGGCAGCTGCAGTGCGGTTCGAGGTCTCCGGCACCGGGGAGCAGCTCGACCCCGCACTCGGCGAGCGACTGGGGCATGTCCTTGTCGAGCAACGCCGCGATGTGCCCGGGCCGTTCGGCAGCGGCGTCCAGGAACCGCTCCCAGTCCTCGTCCGCGAGCGTACGCATCCGGATCTGCACGCGGTACGGCCGCGGGCGGCTCCCGTGCACATACGCGAGCACGAGCCCCGGCGTGACGGTCACGGCATCCACGTGTCCCTGTCCCGCATACACGCGCCCACGCGCAAGCCGCGCCGGATCCAGCGCGGCCTCCTCCAACGCCCGCACCCAGGCGTTGCCCCACCAGGTCCCGGCGAACCTGTCCCGACCCGGTGGCCGCGGCGGCAGGGCGGGGAAGGTACGGCGCAGGTCGCTGCCGTGGGACGGGGGTGTGGTGTTCGGCCGGGGGCCTCCGCCTGGCACGGAGGTGGAACGGGACGACGAAACGTCCGCGGCGGTCTGGGGTCCGGTGGGTCCCGTACGGGCGCCTCGGCCGCCGGAACCGATCGCGGACGCGGGGGCCGCACTGGGCGGGAATGCTCGCTCGGTGGGCAGAGGAGCGGACTCCGGGTCCGTCGCCGAGGGAGCGGCGTCGCGGGCAGCCGCCGCGCCGCGGTCCGCTGTCCTCGGTGACGGTCCAGAGCCGGAAGGTTTCGACCCGACGGGGCGGCTCCGGCGCCCAACTCCCTTGGCCCCCACGGCTGTACGGGGCTGACTCGCACCGGTTCGTGCGGCACGCAACGCCTCGCGGGCCACGTCACCGGGGCGCGGAGTACCGGAGGCTCCGCCGCTGCCGGGACGGTCGGCGTCGGAACGGCCGCCGTCGGCACGACCGGTATCGGAACGACCACCGTCGGCACGACCGGCATCGGAACGGCCGGCCTCGGGCCGACCGCCGTCGCGCCGACCGCCGTCCGACGGCTCGGCCGTCGCACCGGAGCGCACGGTGCCCTCGGCGGCCGCCGCTCCGGGCGCCCCGTCGCCGGTCGGCGGGGATGTCGCCGCCCCGCCTTCCGCGCGAGACGCAGCGCCCGCAGCCCGACCGGGCGCGGCCCGCAAAGCCGCACGTGCCACGTCGCCCGGGCGAGGGCCCTGCGGTGGCGTCCGCCGCCGGGCGGCGTTCGTCTCGGGGGCCGGGCGATCTGCACCCCGTGTCGCCGGTCGCGCCTGAGGCGGGGCGGAGCGGTCCCCCTCCGAGGGTGCCCCGGAGTCCCCGGCCTCGTCGCGCCGCGCCGCCCACAGGGCACGGCGGGCCACATCGCCAGGCCGAGCCTCACCGGACGAGCGCGACGGGTCCGGCCGGACACCTCGGCTCGACATCTGCGCCGACCGGCGCGGATCGGCGGCAGCACTGCTCGCGACAGAACTGGCGCTCCCTGCCGACGCGTTGGGCTCAGCTGACGGGTCAAGCTCCGGCAGTCTGCTGGGGCCGCTCTCTGGACGCTGATCCGATGTGCTGGGCTCGGTCGACGTACTCGGCTCAGTCGGCGTACTCGCGTCCGCCGCTGAGGACCGCTCCGGCGTGCCGCGCCCAGGCGACGCGTCGGGCTCGGCCGACGCACCGGGCTCCGCTGTGGGGGGCCGCTCCGGCGTGCCTGGCTTTCCTGACGGGTCCTCATCCACTCGGCCGGGCCCGCCCGGCACCCCCGCACGCGCCGCCGACGAGGCCCCCGACGCACCCGCGTCCACCCCATCAGGCGCCCCCGGCACCCGCC
>NZ_JAAKZX010000434.1 GCF_011045025.1 Streptomyces ureilyticus | reverse complement strand
GGCCCTGCTCGCCCTCGCTCGCCGACGCCTCAACGTCCTGTGGGCCATGATCCGTGACGGACAGTGCTACCAAGGTTCACCTCCCGTCACAGCAGCGGCTTGACATCACGATTGGGAAGTCCTTTCGTCAGTCGCGCCGTAGCTTTCCTTCGCGGATCAGTACGGCGATCATGGCGGCGAGCTGCTCGGTGAGGATGTGAGCCGCCTCGGTGCTGAGCATGGTGGAGTTCGGATCGGTGTACTCGCGGAGCAGGGTGGCCAAGCGTGCTTGAGCCGATGCGGTCGGGCGCGGCACGTGCACCCAGACCCGGGCGAACAGTGGCGCCAGATCGAGGTTGCTCGCCAGGATCGACGGATCATTGATGTTGTCGACCGATTGCTGCACCGCCCGCCGCATGATCGTCAGGGTCTGCGGCGTGAGGTGCTCGTCACCGGTCAGTGTCCAGGTGCCGCCGTCGGCGTCGTTGGTCACCTCGACGCCTTCGCGGTTGAGCCGGTCATGCAGAGCCTTGACCACGAAGTTGCCGATCTTCACCGGTTCCTGGGTCGCGGCCTCGACCAGCAGGCTCTTGAACCGGCTGACGCTGTTGATGTTCGGTCGCCAGGGGAAGCAGAAGCCATTGCTGCACAACTGGTAGTCGACGGTCTCGAGTTGGCTGAACTGGGCGGCGACGTCGCCGACGAAGGCTGCCTGTGCGACACGTCCGAAGAACGCGTCCGCGGCCGCGTTCAGTACCGAGCCGGCGAAGAAGTTCGTCCGGAAGAGGTCGACCATCGCTTCCTTGTTGATCAGGTGCCCGGCGGCGAACGCGTCGGTGAGGAAGTGGTCGCCAAAGGCATTGATGATCAGCGGGAACTCCGGCAGGTACGACTGGTTCTGGTTCTCCGGCAGGGCCGCGAGCCGTTGCGCCTCGTCGATCGCCCGCCGGTGATGGGTCTGCCACGCCTGCTGGTTGTTGCCCTGGGCACCGGCTGCCTGCGGTCCGCCGGGTACCAGGGAACTGGGGGAGAAGTGGTCGTAGTTGTCCTCGGCCAAGGTGAGATATCGGTTGGTGGTCGCGGTCTCCCAGTCGGTGGTGCTGACCTTCTGGCCACGCTTGTCGCGATAGAAGGCGGTGCTCCGGTCGACGAGCGTCTTCACCTTGGCGAGCTCACTCGGGTCGGCCGCCATCAGCTGATCGACGGAGGCGTACAGGTCGGGCAGCGCGACGATCTGCCCGTACGACAAGGCCAGACCGGGGTTCGGCCCGACCCGCAACTGGCCGACGTACAAATCGCCACCGGCGAGGACGTGCTCGCCGGTGTCGTACATCGGCCGGCTGCCTCGCCACTCGGTCAACGCGAGCTGGTCGACCGGTGCGCAGGTAGCGTGCCGACCGGGCATGTCCAGCCAAGGGCCGGGTACGCCGTAGCGCGGCGACGAAGGCGAGGGCGGGGTGTGCTCCTGGGCGATCGTGTCGAGGTCGCGGACGAAGTCGGCGCTGCCGACCGGTGCGGTCGCCGCTCTCGACTGCGGCCTGGCCGTGGCGGGTTTGGGTGCCTTCGCCTTCAACTCGGCGATCCGGTCGAAGTCGGTGAATTTGCGCTCGACGTCGACGGTGCCGAGGTCGTAGGAGTTGGCATAGGCCATGCTCTGCGCGATCCGGTCGAAGATCGCCTGGCCGTTGGCCTCGTCGGGCAACGGCATGACTGGTGGCGGCGTCGCTGGTGCTGGCTGGGGTGGCGCCGGGGCGGGCGTGCCGGGAGTGGGCCGACTCTCCATCCGCTTGGTGGCGGGGTCGTACTGCTTCTGACCGGACAGGATCGCGTGCATGTCGGCGACAAGGTCGTCCTCGGTCACCGGTCCGGTCGCACGCACCGGCACAGCGGGAGTGACGAGCGCGAGCGCCGCGCCAAGCTCACTCCGCACCGTTTCGACCCCGCCGTGCGCAGCGCCGACGTCGGCGCTGCCGCGAGTCCCGTCGGTCGGGTGCGGGCACCGGTTCGGTGGCGGGTCCGGCCGCCACCGCCTGCGAAGTGCACCGCTAAATCAGCGCCCAGGTAGCGCTCCGCGGCGTCAGCGGCT
>NZ_JAAKZX010000433.1 GCF_011045025.1 Streptomyces ureilyticus | reverse complement strand
GGCAAGTGTTCGGCCCTCGTGGACGACGTCGGCAAGGCACTTCCCCTCGCGTGTCGGGACCAGTCGTGGCACCGGAAGGTCGGGAACGGTGGACGCCAGATGCTGGAGGAGTGAGTTCTGCCAGAGGACGTCGGCTGAGTCCGGCTGCGCGCGGGTGACCCGTACGAAGTAGCGCATGCCGTCATCGCCGGTGATCCGGACGTTCTGGTCGACCTCCCCTCCCAGTGGGTGCTGGACATATCCCTCGAGTCCGAAGGACTGCCGCAGCACGTGATCGAGGAGCGAGCTCGGCAGTTGGCCGGTGTGACCGGGGAGGGTCGTTCCGTCCCGGCCGGTGGTGGTCGCTGAGGTCATCGGTGCGTTCTCTCTCGTCGTCAGGTCGCTCATCACTCACCGTTGGCCTTCACGGGCTGCGCAGATCTCGACCACGTCGACGACTGACAGGGGAGCGCTCATCAAGACCGCTCATCAGCTCACACGGCGGCGGTCATGACGTACCAGGTGACGTTCCGGTCAAGGTGACGGACTGGGGATCAGGTGATGCGTCAGTGAAACACCGCGGAGAATCCGGCAACAAGGGACGCGAGGCCGCGACATCGACCCTGTATTTTGTGCCTGTGCACAATTACTGTCAGGGAGCCCCACCGGCAGGTCAGCGGGAGAGGCGGTCCTCGTGAGCGGCCCTGGACGCCGTCAGGGTGGGGCCCGCCATGACGCCGTGCAGGCGATCGCGCGCCGGCTCCTCGAGGAACGACTCGACGAACTGACCTCTCGTGCTCTCGAACAGCTGGAAGCCGAGGAGGCCGCCTACGCGTCGGAGGACTGGGACCCGGTCCAGAAACGGGAGGGGATGCGACGAACCCTCGAACTCGCCCTGACCCGGCTGGCCGGCGGTCCCGTGCCCCGGACGGTCTCGCGCGCCACCGAGGACGTGGGGCGCGAGCGAGCGGAGCAGGCGTTTCCCCTGACCGCTCTGATGCACTCCTTCCAGCTGGACCTCAGGACCCTGTGGGAGGCCGTGCTCGCGGAGGGGCGAGCACGTGGCATCAGCGCCGATCCCGACTTCCTCGACGGGTTGATCCGCGTCTGGGAGGCGACGGACGCCAACAGCGTCGAGGTCGTCGACGCCTACCGCCGCACCGAGCGCGACCTGGCGAGCCGTCGTACGGAGGTGCGCAACCGCGCCTTCAGTCGCCTCGTCCTGGAAGGGGAGCAGGATCCCTCCACGGTCGCCGAGGCCTCGACGTTGCTGGGCCTCGCCGAGCACGTCGCCCTGACCGTGGTCGTGGTCGAATCCGTTCCCACCGGGGACCCGGCTCTGTCCCAGGTCGACGATGCGCTGCGTCGGGGCGGCCTGCTGCGTCACTTCGGATGGATGGGCGACGAGCTCCTCGGCATCATCCGTCACGGACGGTGCGATGAAGAGGCCATGCTTGCCATGCTCCGGCCGTTCGCCCCGTGGCGCTGCGGCGTCGCGGAAGTCCCCGGGCTGGCGCTGACGGCACGGGGCATCCGGTTCGCACGTGCCGCGATCCGCAGCTCCGCACGGCCCGGAGTGCGGCATGTGGAGGGCCACTGGGTCGGGGCGATCATGTCGGCGCAGGAGGAGCTCACGGGTGCGATGGCCACCGGCGTGCTGCGCCCACTCCTCGCGCTCCGCGACCGCGACAGCATCGTCGAGACCCTGCGCTGGTACCTCGACCTGGGCTCGGTCGCTGAGGTGGCCGCACGCACCTACCGTCACCGGAACACGGTGGGCAATCGCCTGCAGGCCGCGGAAGAGGCGACCGGGCTGAAGCTGTCCCGACCGAACGACGCCGCCCGGCTGGTCCTCGCCCTGGCTTGGCTGGAGACGGACGCGGGCGCCCGCTTCCGGGCGACGGTGTCCTGATCCACCGATTGCCGGTCACGCCGCCGGGCAGCAGAGACTCATTCGGTTCGGGCAAGAACTGCACCGGTCCCTGACGGAAATTGTGCACAGGCACAAAATACGCGGTCGATCTCGCGGCCTCACGTCCCTTGTTGCCGGACTCTCCACGGTGCTTCACTGACGCATCACCTCGGGCCGGAGAGGGGCTCATCGCACTCGGAGCAGTAATGGTCCGGGGGCTCGTCCTCCAGCGGCGGCCCCTCACCCCCACGCCCCCACGC
>NZ_JAAKZX010000432.1 GCF_011045025.1 Streptomyces ureilyticus | reverse complement strand
CGCGCGGATCGTGTGCGGCGCCGCCAACAACCAGCTCGCGCACCGGGCGTTGACTGCGGGCACGCCGTCGGCGTCGGTGGTTTGCGGTGTGTCCGGTGTGGCGCAGGAACGTGGCCGGGCGGTGTTCGTGTTTCCGGGGCAGGGGTCGCAGTGGCAGGGGATGGCGGTGGGTTTGCTGGATTCCTCGCCGGTGTTTGCGGGGGCGATCGAGGAGTGTGAGCGGGCGCTGGCGCCGTTTGTGGACTGGTCGTTGAGTGAGGTTTTGCGGGGCGGTGGTGCGGCGGCCGAGCGGTGGGAGCAGGTGGATGTGCTGCAGCCGGTGTTGTTCGCGGTGATGGTGTCGCTGGCCGGGGTGTGGCGTTCGATGGGGGTGGAGCCGGCGGCGGTGGTGGGGCATTCGCAGGGTGAGATTGCGGCGGCGTGTGTGGCGGGGGGTTTGTCGCTCGGGGATGCGGCGCGGGTGGTGGCGTTGCGCAGCCGGGCGTTGCGGAGGCTGTCGGGGTTGGGTGGCATGGTCTCGGTGGCGGCCGGCCGGGCGTGGGTGGAGCAGGTGGTGGAGCGCTGGCCGGACCGGGTGGGTGTGGCGGCGGCCAACGGGCCTGGGTCGACGGTGGTCAGTGGTGATGTGCCGGCGTTGGAGGAGTTGCTGGCTTTGTGTGAGGCGGAGGGTGTGCGGGCGCGGCGGGTGCCGGTGGACTACGCCTCGCATTCGGCGCACGTGGAGCAGATCCGTGAGGAACTGCTGCGAGAGCTTGCGGTGGTGGAGCCGGTGGCGTCGCGGGTGCCGTTTTGTTCCGCGGTGACGGGTGACTGGTTGTCGACCGAGCAGCTGGATGCCGAGTACTGGGTGCGTAATCTGCGGCAGCCGGTGGAGTTCGAGACGGCGACCCGGAGTCTGCTGGCGCAGGGGTTGGGGCTGTTCATCGAGTGCAGTCCGCATCCGGTGCTGGCTCCGGGGATCACCGAGACGATTGCCGCGGTGGATGTGCCGGGTGTCGTGGTGGGATCGCTGCGTCGTGACGAGGGCGGTATGGAGCGCTTCGCCACTTCGGTGGCGCAGGCCTACGTCCACGGCGCCGACGTCGACTGGACCGCACTGCTGCCGGGCGGGCGGCAGGTCGAGCTGCCCACCTACGCCTTCCAACGCCGGCGCTACTGGCTGGAGGACGCGCGTTCGGCCGGCAGCGCCCCCGATGCCCTCGGCCTCGACGCGGCACGCCACCCGGTGCTCGGGGCGGCGGTGGAACTGGCCGAGGACCAGGGTGTCGTACTGACCGGACGGCTTTCCGCAAGCACGCATCCCTGGCTGCTCGACCACGTGGTGGACGGCATGGTGCTGCTGCCGGGCACGGCATGGGTGGAACTCGCCGTGCGGGCCGGAGACGAGGTCGGATGCGGCCTGGTCGAGGAATTGACGCTCGAAGCACCACTGACGATCCCCGCAAACGGAACGGTCGCCGTGCAGGTGCGGGTGGGCACGGAGGACCCGTCCGGGCGGCGCTCGCTGAGCGTGCACGCCCGGCCGGCCGGCGCCCGGGACTGGACCCGGCATGCCGATGGCCGGCTCGCCCCCGAGCCCGCGGGCGAGTCGTTCGACCTCACGGTGTGGCCCCCCGCCGGTGCGCAGCCGTTGGCCTTGGACGGTTTCTACGAGGATCTTGCCGCGTCGGGCTACGGCTACGGGCCGGTGTTCCAGGGGCTGCGGGCCGCGTGGCGGTGCGGGGACGACGTCTTCGCCGAGGTCGTCCTGCCCGAGGACCAGGCTGAGGGCGCGGCGGCATTCGGTATCCATCCCGCGCTGCTGGACGCGGCCCTGCACGCGGGTCTGGCCGCCGACCGCGGAGAAGCTCGGGTGCGGTTGCCGTTCACCTGGAACGGCGTGACGCTGTTCGCCCAGGGAGCGACGAACCTCCGCGTTCGCCTGTCCCCGGCCGGCCCGGACACGGTGTCCGTGAGCCTGGCCGACACCGAGGGCCGGCCGGTGGCCCACGTGGATGCCCTGCTCACCCGGGCGGTCGCCGCCGGGCAACTGCGGCAGGCGACCAGTGCCGACCAGGACTCTCTGTTCGCGATTTCGTGGACGCCCGTCTCACCTGTCTCGTCGGTTTCGTCGGAGCGGTGGGTGGTTGTCGGGGAGGGGGG
>NZ_JAAKZX010000431.1 GCF_011045025.1 Streptomyces ureilyticus | reverse complement strand
GGGCTCGGAAATGTGTATCAGAGACAGCCCCACTCCCGACCGCAGCGAGCCGCCCCGCGTCTGCTGCTGCTCGCGGTTCTCCCGCCGCAGCCGCTCGAGCTCCTCGCGCTCGGCACTGCTCAATTCGCCGGGAGTGCCCTCGCCCCGCTCCGCCTTCGCCCTGCCGTATCAGCCGCGCAAGGACTCGGAGCTGATGCCGAGTTCCCGGGCGACCGCCGTGACCGTCTTGCCCGAGGAGTCGACGAGCGCGACCGCGTCCCGCTCGAACTCCTCGGACTACCGCTCCGAGTACTTGCTTCCCACCCGGGGCCACTCCCTCTGAAACCTCAGGCCCCACTCTCCAGATGTCCACGATCAAGGGGAAGGTTCACCCTGCCCGGTCACCCGCCGTGCGACGCAGACCAGCCGCGCTCTCAGCCCGCCACCACACGGTGAGGGGGTCCGGCAGCGTGCTGGGCGCGTCCGTTGCGCGCCGGGCGTCCCCGGAGCTGACCTGGGCGGGGAACAGCCGGGCTACGGGGCAGCACGGGACGGATCCGAGGCGCGGGTACGGGATCGGGCTGGCGCTGTGACCGTGACACGGTCACAGCGTCAGCGTCGGCGGCCACCAGGGGGTCACCGGACACCCCGCCATGCTGTGACGGCACCCCGTTCCTGGCCCGTACCCGTCCGGAGGGCTCCCTCAGTCAGGCCATGCGAGGAACCCTCCGACGATGGCGCCGTAGGCGAGATGTGCTGCGAGCGTGACGGTCGGTGTGCCGCGGCCGTAGTTGAGCATGAGGAAGCCGGGTGGTTCCAGCAGCGCGACATCGGGGGCGCTGGTGTCTGGTGTGCCCATGCGCGGGTGAATGAGGGGCAGCAGGATGTTGACCAGCGCGGTGGCGGCGAACAAGCCGTGAACGAGGCCGAAGACCGTGCCCAGCCACCAGCTGCTGTAGCCGATGGCAGCGAAGACGGCGTAGTACAGCAGGGCGAAGACCTGGCCGTTGACGAGGTGCGCGCTGTAGCCGAGGGCTTTGGCACGGGTCCGGTTGGTGGTGAAGGCGGTGCCAAGCAGGAACGGCAGGTCGATGCGGGTGAGGTTGGCGGCGTTGGCTGCGCGCAGGCCGGTGGTCAGGATCAGGGTGCCGACGAGCCCGCCGGCCAGTGCGGCCCAGATGCTCATCGGGCCGCCTCCCCGATCGCGCAGGCGGCGCTGATCAGGGCCAGATGGGACAGGCCCTGGGGCAGGTTGCCGAGAAAGATGCCGGTAGTGAGGTCGACCTCCTCGCTGTACAGGCCGACATCGTTGGCCAGGGCCACGAGCTGGCCCATGAGGTCGGCGGCTTCGTTGACGCGACCGACCAGGGCCAATGCTTCGGCAAGCCAGAACGAGCAGGCCAGGAAGGCGCCCTCGCTGCCGGGGAGGCCGTCGGGGCGTAGGTAGCGGTTGACGTAGGGACCGTCCTGGAGGCTGCGCTGGATGGCAGCGACGGTGCCGCGCATGCGCGGGTCGTCGGGCGGGCGGTAGCGGTGGAGCAGACCCAGCAGGAGACCGGCGTCCAGGACGTCACTGTCGGCGGAGCTCACGTAACTGTTCAGGCGCGGGCTGAAGCAACGGTCGTCGATAAACTCGGCGATGGCTTGTCGCTCTCGCCGCCAACGAGCAGAGTGCCGGTCGGGGATCAGCTGCCGCCCGGCCAGGTCGATGGCGCGGTCGAGGGCGATCCAGCACATCATCTTGGACTGGGTGAAGTGCTCGGGTTCGCTGCGTACCTCCCAGATGCCTGCGTCGGGCTGCCGCCAGGCGGTGCAGATGAAGTCAGCGATCTCGGCCAGTCTGCGGGCGATATCGGCGTCCACCCTTGCGCCTGCGGCGGAGTACAGCCAGGCGGTCTGCAGCAGTTCGCCATAGGTGTCGAGCTGGAGCTGCCCGGCGGCCGCATTGCCGACGCGCACGGGCGCCGAGCCTCGGTAGCCCGACAGGGCCAGGCTCTGCTCGGGTGTGCGAGTGCCGCCGTCGAGGCGGTACAGGACGTCCAGGCGCGGGTGTGTGAGCTGGGAGGCGTGCATCAGCCACCAGAAGTAGCTACTTGCCCCTGAAGAAGTCGTTGGTGCCGCTGCGTTGAGCTGTGGGGAGAGCTGGTTCCGGTCGTCGAGTGCGGCGACAGTTGAGCTGCGTCGTCGGCGGCCGGGGGTGGTGGCAGTGTTGC
>NZ_JAAKZX010000430.1 GCF_011045025.1 Streptomyces ureilyticus | reverse complement strand
GCCCCCAGCGGGGCCCGGGGCTGGCCCCGGGATGGGACGGGTAGGGGCGGCGGGGGCGAACTCCCCCTGGCTGCACAGCCGCCCGCCGCTACGCTGGCCACCGTGCCCCTTCCCTCACCGATCGTCCTCGACAGCGACCCCGGCATCGACGACGCCCTGGCCCTCCAGTACCTCCTGGGTACAGGGCTGTGGGACCTGAAGGCCTACACCTCCGTGGGAGGCAACCTCCCCGCCGAGCAGACGTACCTCAATGCCCGGGCCCTGGCCCGAGCCATGCGCATCGACGCCGACGTCCCCGTCCACCGAGGCGCAGGCCGCCCCCTGACCCGCCTCCCCTACACGTCCGCGTCCGCCTTCCACGGCAAGGCAGGCCTCGGCAACGAGACACTGCCCGACTCCACGGCCGCGCACCCGACGGGGTCGTCGGCGCAGGCGCTGCTCCGCCTGTCCCGGGAGTACGAGGGCGAACTCACCGTATGCGCCACGGGCCCGCTCACCAACGTGGCGATCGCCCTGCTCGAGGACCCGGCCTTCGCCCACCGAGTCAAGAAGTTCGTGTTCATGGGCGGCGCCGCGCACGTGCCCGGGAACATCACCCCGGTCGCCGAGTTCAACATCTGGGCCGACCCGGACGCCGCCGAGGTGGTCGTGTCCTCCGGCATCCCGTTCACGATGGTCGACCTGGACGCCTCGCTCCGCTGGCTCTTCCGCCCCGCCGACCTGGCCGTCCTGGAGGCGGCGGGCGCGGGCACGGCCCTGGCCGCCCGCCTGCTGCGGGTGTACATGGACGCGTACCGCCTCCACGGCGGGGGCGACGCCTGCCCGCTGCACGACCCGCTCGCGGTGGGCGTGTGCGCGGACGAGTCGTTCATCACGGCCGCGGAGGGCGCGGTCATCGTCGAGTCGGCGAGCGAACTCACCCGCGGCAAGACCGTGTTCGCCCCCGCGGGCGCCCACCGCGTCTACTACGCCGACTCCCCCACCCTCACCGCCCGCCTGTCCATCACGGGCCGCGTCGCGCTGGGCCCGGGGCCCCGCGACTTCGTGAAGGACTTCGTGGCGACGCTGCAGCAGTGGCCGGGCGTGGGCTGAGATCCCGCACTGAAATCGCCGCACGGAGATCCCCGTACCGAGCTCCCAGCGCAGGGAAAACCACAGGCCGCTGTCACACCCGTGATGCACACTGCACCGCATGGACATCGCGATCAGGCACGCAGCCCCTGATGAGTACGAGCCCCTCGGCGAGATCACCGCACAGGCCTACCTCGGGGACGGCCTGCTCGACTTCGGAGAGAGCGACGAGTACCTGGGCGAGCTGCGGGACGTCGCCAAGCGGGCCGCCGCGGCCCAGGTGCTGGTCGCCGTCGAGCACGACCGCGTACTGGGCGGCGTGACCTTCGTACCCTCCGGCGGACCGATGGCCGACATCGCGGAACCCGGTGAGGCCGAGATACGGATGCTCGCCGTCGCCCCGGAGGCCCGCGGCCGGGGCGTCGGAGAGGCCCTCGTACGCGCCTGCATGGATCGCGCACGAGCCGAAGGCTGCGTAGGCATCGTCCTGTCGACCCAGCGCGCCATGCACTCAGCCCACCGCATCTACGAACGCCTCGGCTTCACCCGCACCCCGGAACGCGACTGGAACCCGATCCCCCACCTCGACGACCTCAACCTGCTGGCCTACGAGCTGGAGCTTTAGCGGCCGTCACCAAGCACGCCGCTCTTCAACCTCCGCCCGCGCGTCAGCCACCTCCGCCCGAGAGGCGGGGTCGTTGCGCCACTCGTCCAACTTGGCGGCGGCGCGCCGGTATTGCTCACGCACGTACGCCTCGTGCACAGCCATGCCGATCGCCTCCACCGGAGTGACGCGCCAGGCGGCGGCCAGCTCTTCCAGCTCGCGATACGTCTCGTCGTCCAGGCGCAAGCTGATGGTCTCCGGCGTCATGGAGGCACCGTAGCGCAACGCCCCGCGCCCGCGCGCCCCACCGAGGTTCCGCCACGCAACACAACATGTGGGGTGCGCTTTCCAAGCCCGGCACAAGATGTATGCTCATGCTCGCTGTCGCCGCAGGGGAATCCGGTGCGAATCCGGAACTGTCCCGCAACGGTGTACTTGTGCATGTCTGTCCCCAGGACGGGTCGTGCGCGAGCGTCAGTCCGAGGACCTGCCGGCAGCGCGCCCAGGCCAATCCGGCCCGGGCGACCATGACGTCCGGGCCTCGCGGAGTGGGCCGGTGGACGCGGCGTCCCGCTGCGCAGAGCGCGTACGCCCGTGTGCCCCGAGCCCCCGCTCCCCGC